>JAKPYU010000025.1 GCA_029568995.1 Candidatus Omnitrophota bacterium
GCGGAGATTTTTACCGACGGTTCGGGAAACGACATTTTGAAATGCCTGGGAGCCGCGCCGCTGGATATGTCGCCAGGCAGCGGTTTCGGGACGGGCGCAGCCAATGGGCTGCACTCCTCGCTGGAACTCCTGAAAGACAGGGGATATGCGGAGCAGTTCTCGAATGTAACGATGCTCAACCTGCCGGTGACTGCGTTTGCGGTGGTGATGAACGCGGAGAAATGGGCCTCGCTGCCGGAGGAACTGAAAGTAATCATCGACAATCTCCGGCTGGAACAGGCGATCTGGACGGCGGACTATGTTGATGCGCACGCAAAGGAATCCCTGGAGTGGGCGAAACAAGAGCATAACGTACAGGTGTTCGATCTGCCCGCGGAGGACTTGGCAAAACTCCCCGAACTGGTGAAGCCGGTAATCGACGACTACATTGCACGTGCCAACACCGCCGGATTACCGGGCGAGCAAATTGTACAGGACGTATTAGCGGCGAAGGAGCAGTTTAAGTAAGAGCAGCGATAGTGTGGGCCTGTGGACGATGAATGCGGATGTCGTCTTCTGACTACATCCGCATTTTCATGTATTCATCCAGCATCGCCATGAAGTTGTCGTAGCCAACGTTGTGGGCGATGGAGTGACTGGGGCCTAAGATGAAACCACCGTCGGGAGAACCTGCCTGCATGGCCTGGCGGACGTTTTTTCGCACGTCATTGGGAGTGCCCTGAATCAATACCTCCACGGCGATCCCTCCCCAGAATGTCATGCGGTCGCCGAACTCCTGTTTCAACGAGCCGAGATCCATTTCGGGAATAGTCTGTAAAGACTGGTAGCACTCGATTCCGGCCTCGATGAACATCGGCATGAGCGGACGATTGTTTCCGCAATTATGCAGCAGGATCTGGTAACCCCGTTTGCGGCATTGCATAACCCGCTCGCATAGTGCCGGAAAGCAGAACTCGCGATACATTTCCGGCGAGATCATCGGCCCTTTGCTGGAAGCCATGTCTTCCTCGAAGAGAATCCCATCCTGTCCCGGTCTCATGCGGTAATCGTCCAGGGCATTCTGCAGTTTCACACGTTGCGCAATGGCGGCTTTGACAATATCGGGCGTGAGGCAATACGCCATCAGGCCATGCTCCAGTCCGCCCAGCATGACCATGGTTTCCAGGCCGCCGGAGAGTCCCGCGATATAACGGTCCCTGCCGAAATGTGCGATCAAGGCGTCGAATACTTCAAAAACGGACGGGTCCGGCGGTTCGACTACCGGCTCTTCCTGGAATTGCTCCAGGGTGAATACCTGCCGCCCCAGCGTGGGGTCATCAATGCAGGCGATATCGTTTGACAATTCCGATCCTTTGAATACACGTCCTTCGCGGTCGCGCCATAAGAGATCGCCGATTGTCTCGGGAGGGTCGGGATCGTAGTCTTTCGGAGGGACGGTGCAAGCCTCTTTGTATGTGAGCAGATCGACGCAGTCGATTTTCTCATAGAACTCAATCGTGTCTTTTTTGTAGCTTTCGACCACCTCATCGCGCCGCCCCTCCCAGAAGGCGATCTGTGAGGCGATCCTGTTACGGACGTAGGTAGGCCGCCCGATGACCTTCTCGATGATGTCATGGTCTGCCAGGTAGAATCCCAACGGCACATAATCGATTTCCTTATGGGCAATGGCCGCCTGAACACATTCTTTACCGGTCATGTTGATTGGGTCCTCAGTGAGAATGAGTGAAAGTATCGTTACGGCCGTGTAAGCGAATGGTCTCGACGTCATTGCGAGCGAAGCGTGGCAATCTCATTGTTCGAACGAGTAAGCCTGAGATCGCCACGTCGCGGCCCTTCGCGGACTCCAGGCGGCTCCTCGCGATGACGGGAGGGCACGGCGCAGGAGCCGGGACTGAGATCGCCACGTCGCCACCCTTCGCAGACTCCGGGCGGCTCCTCGCGATGACGTGATGCCCTGTAAAGGCCATTCGGTTACACAACACTAGTGCTGTTTCAGGTTCTCGAACCAGTACAGGCCGCTCTTTCCAGGGCACACAATATCGAGGTCTCCATCTTTATCCAAATCCGTAACAACCGCACGAAGGCCGAATCCGGTTCTGGATCCCTGGTCCAGGATGTAGCGTTCGAATGATTTCTCGACGGAATTCCAGGAATAGATGCAGACCATGATCGGATCATTCGCGCCCGGATCGTTTCCATTGTGAGCGAAGTAGCGTTTGCCGGTGGCGAATTCCATCACGCCATCGGCGTTGAAATCGGCCAGTTGAAGACAATGAGCCTGGGACCAGGTTTCGTCAATTGTATGGCGGAGCCAGGTTCGTTTGCCTTCCGGATCGCGCCCCTGCTCCAGCCAATAAATACCGTAGTTGTGCCCCATTCCCCAGACGATGTCTACGAGGCCATCGCCGGTGAAATCGTGTACCAGGATGGGGTCGCTGGCTTCCGCTCCCAACTGAAATTCGGGATGCCAGATCCATTGACTATCCGGGGAATCGTTGGGTTGCTCGAACCACCCCTCCGAAGCCACAATATCCGTATCTCCGTCACCGTCCATATCGCCGGTTCCCTCCCCATATCCTTTGCGCTCACCCACGATGTGGCGTTTCCAATAAGGACCGTCCCTGGGAGTTTTGAGTCGTTCATACCAAACGACTTTTCCGCTGACATGCGGGTGAAAATCCAATAAGCCGTCGTCGTTGATATCGACATGAAAACCGACCTCGACATTCCCGATTTTGTCGACATTGTGGCTTATCCAAGCCTGGTCCAGGGATTCAGGCTGCTCGCGCCAGAGAACGGATTCCGTATGCCAGGTACAGGAGACGACATCCAGTCGTCCATCGCCATTCACATCCTCGAGCTCGTTTGAAAAGTCATGATAGTAGCCGCCTTCGGCCTTGATATCGCAGACATGACGGGATTTCCACGGAGAGGCTGGATCACCTGTCGCCTCGTACCAGGTATCGCCACACATAATGTCCAGCCGACCATCCCGATTGATATCGCCGACACCGCAGGTCTCAAAGGCGGAATCGGGATTGATGTCATGCTTCTTGAATGAAAGGTCTTCGTCGGCATGGACACAGGCAACTGCGGTGAATGTGAGAAATGCCATCGGGATAAGGTGGAGAAGGTGTATTTTCATTATGCCTGCGTCCTTGTTCGTGGGAGAGTCTTGCCTGGAAGAATATCGGGTCAAATCAATTTGCATGTCTGCATCCATCGAATGGCGCGTTCCATGGATTGTTCGGGGGTGTATTTCGGTTCATAGCCGAGCATTCGGGCGGCTTTGCGGATGTCGGGGCACATGTGTGCTTTGAAATGCCAGTACGCGCCGATATCGGTAGAGATTTCGGTTGAGTATTTTTCCCAGGGAACGTATTCGATAGGTATGTCCGTTTTATAGATTTCCGCGATGGTGTGGATGAATTGGGTAGAGGTGAGCGCATACGCGGAGCCGACATTCAAAATCTCCGTGGATGCAGTTCTGGGATTTGTGACGGCGGCAACGAAGAGATCTGCGATATCATCGGCGTCGCAGGGTCCGATGAGAGACTCAGCTCCTTCAGGCAGAATGACGGTTTTCCCGGCGGCGTGGGCGCGATGGACCTCCAGGCTTCGTCCGCCCATTCCTTCCAGGGGGATCTTACCGGGGCCGCAGATATTCGGCGGCATGATGGCGGTAAATTGAATGCCCTGCTTCTTGGCATTTCGAAGGTCCCGATGGATGTTGTCAAACCGTCGCGCGTAAGAGGGAAACGGGCAGGGGACAGTCTGGGCCTGTTCCGGAGTCGGCACGACTTTCGGCTCACCATACATCCAGATCGAGCCGCAGACAATGATGTGTTTTGCCTGGGTATGGAATACTTTGTAAGTATGCTCTTTGCCGAGCATGTCGATGACCGCATCAAAGAACACGTCCTTTATTTCTATCGGGAGGGAATCGGAAGAAAAATCGTGTTGGACATATTGCGCACGTTCCCAGGCAGGATCGTCCGGCATCAGGGTTCGTCCGGAACTGAGTACCGTTACCTGGATTCCTTGTGCGAGGAATTTCGGGACTATATGGGAACCGACATGACCTGTTCCGCCGATGACAAGGACTTTCATCGTTACCTCCCGGCTCAACTCTCGGCTTTTGCGATATATCCTTCAATAAGAGATTTGGCTTCGGCGATATAAGCCTCGCTGTTCTCGTAATCTGCGACCTCCAGTTCCAGCGAAATGTATCCGGCGTAACCTTTTTGATGGAGGCGTTTGAGAATGCCCGGATTGTCGGTCCGGCCTTTGCCGATCATGACGGATTGAGTCCCGATGTGGTCTTTGAGATGAACGTGGCGGACCCGTTCGGCGAATCGGTCGATCAGGGCGGGGATGTCTACCTGTGAGGAAGTGAAATGTCCCGTGTCGATGGTCATTCCGATGTTCGGCGAGTCGATCGCTTTGAAGATGGCTTCGTAGTCTTCGGGGAACTCGATCTGATTCCGGTAGTGATTCTCCAGACAGAGGGTTACATTGGCCGCCTGAAGATAGGGAACCAGGGATTGGTACGCCTCAATCGCCGCATCGAGAGGTTCTTCGCGGGTGTTTCCGGTGAATACAATGCGAGAGACGCCGAGTTCACTGGCAGCGGAGATCGTGCTTTGTATGTATTTCAGGCTTTTCGCGATGGTTTCGTCGGATTTTGTATCGACACCGCCGGGATAGAGGGCAATCAGTTTCATCCCGTGACCGGAGACGGTCTTTTCCAACGCGCTGGGGGACAACTTGTTGAGATCGACATGAATCCAGGTTGGGATCGCGATCAATTCGAGATCCTTGTAGCCGGCGTGGGATGCAATCGACAGCATCTGTTCGAAGGGGTGTTTGTGCAGGCAGACGGAGCAGAATGCGAGTTTCATGAGGATTCCTCCACTTGGGTTAGTTCGAGGGGATTGGTGGGATCATGTTCCAGCCAGTCCACAATGCGCATCACAGCGACACCATCATCCGCGTTGGGGATGGGAGACCGACCAGCCAGGACCGATTCGGCGAAATGGATCACCTCTCCAACATATCCCTGGAACCAGAGGTTGTTCTGGTTAAGGTTGGGGATCGAAAAGTCGGGACGATAGGTTTGGATGTCGGACAGTTCGAATTTTCGGTCCAGTCCGTTGCAGGACGGACTGTGGACTTCAAGATTGACCAGGTTATCCACAACGATCAGCTGCCTTTCGCCGGTGATCTCGACTCGCTCCTGGACGCGGGGCTGCTGAGCGGTGGAGACCAGGTTGCCGACCGCGCCGGAACGGAACCGGGCGGATAGGGCGAACGAATACTGCCCGTTCCGGACGTTCACCTCTGCCGTAAGGCGCGCGTAGTCTCCCATGAAGAAGCGGACAAGGTCGATGAGATGAACACTCATGTAAGCGAGGTGGTCGTGCAGGCAATTGAGATTCCAATGCCCGTAGCGTGCAAAGATGTGTGTGGGACGACCGAATGCGGGGTCCGACATGAGGGCTTTCGCCCGGGAGTAGGTATCGGCGAATCGTTTCATGAATCCGACCATGCAGGCTTGTCCGGTCTCGCGGGCGGTCTGCTGGATCTGCCGGGCCTGTTCCAGGTTATCTCCTGACGGTTTCTCCATGAATACGTGTTTTCCGGCACGCATGGCGGAGATCGCCACAGAGGTATGAAGCGAAGGTGGTCCGACGACGAACACCGCGTCGATGTCTTTATGGCGCACCAGTTCGTCCGCTGTCGGGACGATTTCTTTTGCGCAAAACCAGCGGGCAGCCTGCTCGGCCCGTTCCCGATTCAGATCACATACCGCCACCAGTTCAATCGGCGCGAACCGAAGGCTGGGCAGGATATTCAGGGTGGCGTGATATCCGCATCCGACAAATCCGACACGAAGAAGGGATTGAGGCATCG
>JAKPYU010000046.1 GCA_029568995.1 Candidatus Omnitrophota bacterium
ATCCGGTCAACCCCCACCTGACCTCCCCCGATCTTCGGGGGAGGAACCTCTCCCCCAAAGTTTGGGGGAGACACAGAGGGGGTTGTGCGTATCTTCACTCCTTCGCCCATCGCGCGAGACACGGTGCTTTCTTGATCCCAATCACCGGCTCCGCCGGAGGGATGCTCCTGAGACGCAACCACCCAATTCAGAGCCGATAAACCTGCCCGCGATGGAGGACCGCCTGAAGCGGCATGTCTCCGATCAGCGGCCAGCGATCTCCCGAATTTTTGGCATTCTCAATGGCCTGTTCCATCTCCTCCTCGCTGAATCCGTAATCCAGGGCGCGACCGACATTGGCGGACGGAAGCAGCCCCACCCCCGAAGATTCTTCGTAATTCAGGAAGAGATAGCAATACAGGCGTTCACGACCGATCTGGAATTCGCGGCTTCGATGCCCCACCGGGATATCCAGCACCATGTCGATTCCGGCTCTCGGCAAATCGGGGACCGGCAAACGCTTATGCAACAGGAGGTGTGCCCGGCTTTCTCCCAACCGATTGATTCCGTAGACAATCCGATTGGCATTCGGGAATCGCTGCAGAAACCGTCCCGCTTCGGGAGATATCTTGCCTCCCTGCCAGACCTCATCCGGGCTGATCACCGGCCTGGATTTCCGCCAGCGATTGAAAATGAGATACAAGCACGGCAGGATCAGCCCGACGGTGACGGCAATCGCCCCGGCCTGGAAAGGAGGCCTTCCGTACCAAAAGACGGGGAAGACAAACAGGATGACGGTGACCAGGACCATCACCAGAATGCGATCCTTCATGACAGACGCATCGGAGATTCGATCCCAGTACAGCAAAAGGTCCAGCGGCCACAAGACGAACGATGCAAGATAGATCGTCACGAGAATCCGCAGCATATTCGGCGGGACATAAGGCTCAAATCCCTCGGTACGTGAAAACATGAAAGTGAATATGATCAGGGGGGTCATAATGATGAGGTATATTCCGAAGACTCGGGGCGGAATTCTGGACCACATCGGATGCCGCAATCCTCCTTCATTCAATCTCCCACACCAAGAGAATAGCAGAAAGACGAACCCGGTGTCCACCCGAAAATCCACGACACGGGTTCGTTGGGGGGATACGCCTCCCGAAGTCCTATATGCGGACCGGGAATGCTGCTATTCTTTCCAGTACACCGGAACGCGCGGGTTTATTCGCGGACCGGTTTTCTCGGAAGGAGCGCGGAAAAGGAATGCACCGTCCCATCCGGCGGCCCAAGTTTTCGTTCAATATCCCGGAGGACTACCTGGAAGGGGTGGATCTATACAATCGCCGCCACTATGCGGAGGCCCTTCCGAAATTCCGCTCCGCCTGCGAGCAAAAACCCCGGTACGCGGATCTGCACTATGCGATGGCGCGCTGCCTGGTGATGTTGAAGGATGACCAGGCCGCTCTCCTGGAACTCTCCGAGGCCCTGCAACTGAATCCGTCTTACGTGGATTGCCTTCTGGAGGTCGCTTTCATTATGGCCCGCCTGGGCGATATCGGGCAGGCGCGGAGTTATTTTGCAGAGGCGATCCGCTTCTTTCGCTATGGAGCATCCGAAGAGAATCCTACCGGGGACCTTCAGGAATCGTGCGCCTCGCATTTCGAAAAAGGCCTGCAATTCTGCCAACAAGACAATATCGAAGCCGCCAACCGGGAGTTTCTCAGGGCCTGCAACCTCAAGTCCGAGGAGGTCCTCAATCAATACAACGATGGAGTATTTGCATACGGGCAGGGCGATCTGGAGCTGGCGCGTTATCTCATGGAATGCGTGCTGCAGGCCGATGCGCATTTGCTGGACGCCTATCACCTTCTGGGGCAGATTCATCTCTCCCAGGGAAGAGAAAAAGAGGCGATTGAGATCTACCGGAAGGCCCTCTCCATTCGGGATGATTACCCGGATTTCTATGCCGGGCTGGGGGAAGCCTGCCTGGTGTCCGGCAAGCCGGAGGAGGCGTTGTCGTACCTGGAGAAGGCGGTCTCGTTCAATCCACGTTACTCCGAAGCGTATTTTTACCTGGGGAGAGCCTATCTCGGCCAGAACCGGCTCGTGGAAGCCAAGCAGGCCTTTGAGAATCTGCTGCGTCACCGACCGCAGGATGGCCTGGCGCTTCTGTCATTGGGAGAAGTTCTGGAGGGCTTGGGGCAATCCGCCGAGGCGTATGTGGCCTACGAGCGCGCGGCTGTCTGTCCGGAGTCCATGGAGTTGGCGAGGCGGAGGTTGGAGGAACTGGCAACAGAAGGATGAAGGATGCCGGCCTTGATCCATCATCAAGCCACTCCGGCCAGTTCTCGAAGTTTGGTGCAAAAATGACAAAAACTCGGTGATTGGTTGTTCATGATATCCATAAAGGGTGGAATTCTCTCTGCCCACTTCGATTTCTCAGCCCCTACAGCCTGCCATCCCCCCGAAAATAATGCTGATGCTCCACCCGGATAAACGGCGTCTGCCAATTTCTCCCATGTTCCACAAATGCTGTCATTTATATAGGAATTCAGAACGGCATCCTTGGCCTTCGGATACGCGGATTTAATTGCATTTAAATCACCCAGGAACCACGCTTCCCCTTCCTCGATGGCGAAGCAGAATCGGGTATTCGGCTTTGGATTGCAGGCATTCAGGATGTCAAGCATCTCTTGGCGGAATGTTATCAGGCATTTTCGATCCAGGTCACACACAACAATCACGGCCGCCGGATAGTCTTCAGTATATCCGCGAAAGGTCTTGCCATATCCTCTCAATAATTTGGGGAGGTTCTCCAGCAAGAGACGCTTACTGGGGTCATTGGGACCTCTCATATTCTTGGGGATACGCCCAATCCCTTTGTAAGCATAAATCTTAACCGTATGTTCTTTCC
Source organism: Candidatus Omnitrophota bacterium (assembly GCA_029568995.1). Taxonomy (GTDB): domain Bacteria; phylum Hinthialibacterota; class Hinthialibacteria; order Hinthialibacterales; family JAKPRU01; genus JAKPRU01. The sequence goes on from JAKPYU010000046.1 coordinate 2,897, forward strand.
CGACGATTTCGGGTACCAGGACACCAAGCGCTTTCTTGCCGGATTGGTCTTCAACGAGGATCTCGAAGTGCATTGGCTCACCTCGCATCCAGATAATCGCTGTACCATAGCCCGCCAAGGGGAAGTCCCTCATCGACCATGTTCTGCACGAGGGTGTCATCACTGGCTCTGCGAACGGTTGAGAAACCGTCCTCGCCCTTCTCCAAAACCCATACTTCATCCGGGGCCAGGGCATCGACAAAGTACGGCTGATGCGTGGTAACAAAAATCTGCGATCCCCCTTTCTTTGTCGTCGAATGTTCTCGAAATTCTTCAGCCAGTGTTTCCAGCAATTTATGGTATAATCCGTTCTCCGGCTCTTCGATGCAGACGAACGGTGGAGGGCTTGGGTCCTCAAGAAGCAGAAGATAGGCAAACACTTTTAGCGTTCCATCCGACATTTGTTGAGCATAAAACGGATCTTTGAATCCTTTATCATTGAATCGTAGCAGCAGTCGTCCATCCGGCGTCTTGTGCGTATTTATCTTCTGTACCCCCGGGATTTTTTCCGCGATCCGATTTAGGATAGCCTGAAATCTCCTCGGTTGTTCACGTTCCATGAACTGGACAACATTGCCGACATTATCGCCATGAATATTCAAATGCTTTTGTGGACCTGCCAGTGGCAGACTCCGCGCAGCATCCGGGGTGAAATAGCTCAAATACCATCCTTCAAGGAATCTGCGAAAAGACGAAACCCTGGGATGTTGTTTCAGCGAACCAAATGTGGCTATTCCAAGTTTTCTCTTATCTTCCAACTCGACAACTTCGGTTTCCCTGGATTCTTCTTCCGCTTTGCCGGCCTTGATGGACTTCATTAGCTCAAGAAGATCAAAATCCCCCTCCTCCTCAACAACTTGGCGCCCCTCTTTATCGCCTTTCCACACAACTCCTACGCCACCATCCAGCATAAGAAACGAGAACGGCCATCCCGTCCTTTGGCCACTTCGCCGCTGCCGAAGCCGCTCCTTCCGGACGTACGGACGGGAAGAATCATCCAGGTCAATGGCCAGCTCATAGGTGATAGGTCGAGTACTACTTTCCTCCCTGTAATAGACCTGAAATTCAATTGGTCCGTCTTGACCTTGCGCCCGGATTTTTTCAAAGCCGCCCCGCCCGCGCGCATCACATGCTTCCTCAACTCCCGATTTCAGGCAATCCGCCAAGAATCCGAATGCATCAAACAAGGTGCTCTTCCCGACACCGTTCTTTCCGATGACCGCTGTCATCGGAGTGAGTGGATCATTCTGTTGCTTGTTCCATAATCGACCAAGTGTAATATCCTTCAATACTTTAAAGTTCTTTACGTTAATACCTTCTATTTTGGCCATCTCAAGCGCCTCCAATTCGGCTCATAATTCGGAAAGTCTCTTCCCGTCACTATTCAGTTGTTCTCCGTTTCGCGTCACCGCCTGGTCGTGCCACATCAACAAATTCGATTCCTCATGGAGAACACGTTCCGGGAATGCGGTGGGCGACAGTGGTGATGGTACAGCAATCGCGATTCAACCGACAATGCCTGACACCAGTTCAGACGACCTTGCGCGGGGCATATAATTCCCTCCATCCAATAGCCCTATCTTCATCAAGGTCATCCCTTAATCTCACAAATCATGGTTCGGACATTCCTTGCCACCGTGGGATCTCCACTTCCACGAACCGTGCCTGGCGGCGGTCGCGGTCGTACGTAAACACTAACCGATCCTCCAGGATCATACCGTTCGGGTATGCCAATTCGCCGCCATGGATCACATCGGCCTTGATCGCCCACGACTCCATTTCATCGTCGCTGATCCAGATGGAAAGCGGGTCTCTATGCGCTCGTTTGCCTACAATCCCACCCGTGGCATTATGAATCAGGGCAATGCGCTCATCCGGCAACCGAACGAGATGGGTCAGAGAAGTCGGATTTGGAATGTCGGTCTGCCAGGCTTTCGTCCAGGTGCGGCCGTTATCGCTGCTCTCCGCCCGCCACAGAAAACCGCCCCATTCCGCGCGCATCAGCATCACAATCCGGCCATCTTTCAGCTGAATGCACGTCGGCTCCAATAATCCGAGGGGACGGTTGGCAACGTAGCCGTATTCTTCGAAATTCCGTGCATCTCCGACTCGGTCGATAAAGACGCAGCAGCCATTCAGGTGCGTTGCGTACTCCACCGCCGGCGTGCCCGGACCGGGAGGCATTGCCTGTGCCTCTTCTTCGGTTTTTGCGTGCACCAGTTGTTCGACGGGAGCTACGAACGGTTTCGGTCGCTCATCAAAGAATTGGCCGGGCAATAAAAGTTCCCCATTGCGCAATCGAACCGGTCCCTGACAGACAGAGGCGTGGTCGCCGTGCAGAACAAATGGCTCCGGCTCCGTCCATGTGTACCCGGAGTCGGTCGATTCGATACGGAACCAGTGCCATTCCGTATAGAGTTTCTCAGGAGGCCAATGCGCTCCGAGGCCGATCAGTTGCTTTTTCGGGCCGGTATACATGATTGTCAGCGCACCTGCCATTTCTCCGGCAGGGATCATGACTCTCGGTTCGGACCAGGTGTGGCCACGATCTTTCGACCGCGCCATCAGGATACAATTGTCCGTCGACGGCTCCTTATCGCTGCCGGAAAGCCACCAGCAGAGCAGATCGCCGCTAGGAGCCTGTGCCACCATTGCCGCACAAGCCAGGCGATACATCACTCCCTCATGTTGCCAGCCCTCGAGTCCGTCGAAGACAATGTATTCCTTTACCGTAATCTCAGGCGTCGCATTCGGTATCTGCGATCCGATATCCTGAGCACTGCTCAGAATGGCGCAATGCAGCAGACTACACAGAAGACCTATAGAGATGGGCGAAATCCGTTTTCTCTGTTTCATGGCGGTCTCTTTCGTCTGAGGCTTCCAATCACTCTTCCGCCACCGCGATGGCGTCCACCTCAATCGAGACACCCTTGGGAAGGCGGGCGGCCTGGATGCAGGCGCGGGCAGGTTTGCCGGTGCCGAAGTATTTCTCGTAGATGGCGTTCATCTCTCCGAACTGCTCCAGGTTTGTCAGATAGACGGTCACTTTCACGACGGAATCCAGCGAGGCTCCGGCCTCTTCCAGGACAATTCTCAGGTTATCGAATACCCTAGTGCATTGCGCCGGGAACGAGTCGGTCACGATTTCGCCGGTGATCGGCATTTGCGGAATCTGCCCCGAAACGAAGACAAAACCGTTCGCGACGACGGCGGGCGAATACGGCCCAACGGCCGGGGGGCCTTGCTGGGGAACGATGCAACGGATTTTCATGTTTTCGACCTCTGGGGAAAAGTATAGTGGCTCAAGAAGGATGAATTATGAAGGATGAAGGATGAAACAGGAAGGAAGAAGGGAAGAAGAAGAAGAAATGGAAGGCACAGGAAGGAAGGGGGGTGGAGAGATTGGGGCTTGGAGGGGGCGTTGAGGTGTGCTACGGTTCCGCATGAAATGAGATGATTCGAAGCAAAGGAGATCGGTCGATGTCCGGTGTTGTTAGAAGATCCCTATTCATGGCTCTGTTGATTGCAGGAACGGCCTTGTTCCTGTGTGTGCCGGAATCGCCGGTTTATGGTGCGGCGGCGGGTCAATTCGAGGTTCGTCAATACGGTGCGACAGGAGACGGGCTGACCAAGGACACCGCGGCCATTCAGAAGGCGATTGATGCTTGCGCCGAGTCGGGTGGCGGCACGGTCTATTTCGCCCCCGGAAACTATATTTCCGGCAGCCTTCATATCCGAAACAATGTAACTTTGTACCTGGATACCGGGGCCACTCTCCTGGAAAGTCCTGACAATGAAGATTTCGATCCATACGAGGAATTGAGCTACAAAACGGAATCCGACGAGGAAACGACCTATTTCCATTACAGCCTGATCTGGGGGGAGAATGTGGAGAGAATCGCCATTCTCGGCCAGGGGACCATCGACGGGAATCGGAAGAAACGCCACGGCCCGAAGCCGATTGCGTTCAAACGCTGCCGCGATATCACGATCCGCGACATCACGATCCGAAACGCGCCGAATTACTGTATCAGCCTGCTCGGATGCGACTATGTGAACATCGATGGGGTAACGATGCTGAACAATTTCTGCGACGGTATCGACCCGGATTGCTGTCAGAATGTTCGTATCTCGAATTGCCATATCGAATCCTGGGATGACGCCATTGTGCCGAAAAGCAGTTTTGCGTTGGGCGAACGTCGCAGCACGGAAAATCTGACAGTAACCAACTGCATCCTGGTCACGAGCTGTAATTCATTCAAGCTGGGGACGGAATCCGGCGGGGGATTCAAGCGGATCGCGGTCAGCAATTGTGTCATGATCAGCCCGAAAGAGCTTCGTCCCACCAAGTCGGGGATTGCGCTGGAGACAGTTGACGGGGCGGAAATTGACGGTGTGGTTATCAGCAATATCACGATGCTGGATGTGGATACACCGATTTTTATCCGGCTGGGGAATCGCGGCCGGGACATGGAGGAAGATATTCCGGGATACCTGAGAAATGTGACGATCAGCAATGTGGAGGCAATCGGTGGAAAACTGACCTCGTCCATCACCGGCATTCCGGGATACCCGGTGGAAAATGTGACGATTTCCAATGTCCGATTGTGGTACAAGGGCGGGGGACCTGCCGACCTGGTTGACAGGGTGGTCCCGGAAGTTATCGAGAAATACCCGGAATCGACGATGTTCGGCGAATTGCCGGTTTATGGGCTGTATTGCCGTCACGCGAAGAATATAGTGCTGCGGGATTTCCAGGTGGGGTGTGCCGAACCGGATCAACGTCCGGCATACCTGTTCGACGATGTGGAGCAGTTGCAGTTGAGCGGACTCGGCGCGGAGAATGCGGTAGGAACAGCCTTTGTCTGGATGAAGAATGTTCGAAGAGCATTTTTGAGCGGGATCTTCGCTCCCGAAAATGCGAATCCGTTCTTGAGGATTCAGGGGGAGAACTCATCGCAGATCTCGGTGATCGGTAACCGCGTGGCCGATATGAAGAAGGCGTTTGAGATCGGTTCGGAGGTTCCGAAGGGGGCGGTGGTGAAAGAGGGGGAATGAGAGAGATGCAACCTCCCTCACCCTAACCCTCTCCCGGCGGGAGAGGGAAAAGAGAGCGCAAATGGAAGATGAATCATTGATTGTTCCGGGGATTCCGGTGGTGGTTTCCGGGCCGTCCGGGGTCGGAAAAGGGAGTATTATTGCCGCTGTCCTGAAACGGCGACAGGAAATTTCCCTGTCCGTTTCCATGACATCCCGCGCACCCCGTCCAGGCGAACGAGATGGAGTGGACTACGTTTTTGTGGATCGTCCCACGCTGTTGCGGCACATCGAGGAAGGCGCACTGCTGGAATGGGCCGAGGTTTATGGAGAGATCTACGGAACACCGCGGGAGCCGGTGGCTCGCAACCTGGAAGCGGGCCGCGATGTGATCATGGAAATCGACGTACAGGGCGGACTGAGTGTTCGAAAGCACTATCCATCGGCGTGCCTGGTTTTTATTCTGCCGCCGAGCCGGGAGGACCTGATCAGACGTCTCTGCGCACGAGGTACAGAGACCGAAGAGGAAATCCGAAAACGGTTCTCCTTCGTGGAGTACGAATACGAATTGATGCAGCATTACAATTACCTGATTGTGAACCGGACCATTGAACGTGCGGCGGAACAGCTGTGCAACATCATTCTGGCAGAGCGATGTCGCCGGGCCCATCTGGAGCCGGTGCTGCGCAAGGCCGGCATTCTTCCTTTTTGAACGATACAACCCCCTCTGTGTCTCCCGCAAACTTTGTGGGAGAAGTGTCACGCGCAATTTCGTGGCTTTGAGATCGTACCAGCGGTTTTGCCGTCCCTGACTAGATGACATCGGACAGGAAAGAAGAATGACAGACAACAAGATAACCCGTGAACGGATTGGATTCGATCTTCGGCAACTGGGGATCGACACCGGGGACCTGATCGCTCTTCATAGTTCCCTGAAGAGCATCGGTTATGTGGAGGGTGGAGCCGAGACGGTGGTGGAGGCGTTCCTGGATGTGCTGAAACCCGATGGAACACTGATGGTTCCGATATTCTCTTTCACGTTCACCAGTTGCGATCCGACTGCGTTACACGAGCCGACGAAGACCCCATCGAGGGTCGGAGCAATCACCGAGGCGTTTCGTCTTCATCCGCAATGCCATCGAAGCCTGCATCCGACACATTCGGTGGGGGCAATCGGTTCCCTGGCGGAAGAACTGACACGGGACCACCTGGCCTCGACTCCCATCGGGATCGGCAGCCCGTTCGACCGATTCCGCGAGCGGGATGGGACGGTCCTGATGCTGGGCTGCGATCTCACCAGCTGCTCCATTCTTCACTTGTATGAAGTGCTCGCTGGACTTTCCTACATCCATATCGCCTACCGGGAAGGCTGGAATCACGAGCTGGCAATGATCGGGAGAGACGGGAAAAAGGTGGTTGGATTGCAGCTGTATGAGACACCCGGTTGCAGTCATGGATTCGGCAGTGCGGGACCGATCCTCGAAAAGGCCGGGGTTCTTCGGCGAGGGAAAATCGGAAATGCCCGATGTATGCTGTTTTCCTCCCAGGCCGCTGCCGACGTTCTCATTCCGGAACTGCAAGAGAGACCGGACCTGCTTCTCTGCAACCGTGAGGAATGCCAGATTTGCCCACGTCGAAGGAGAAGGGTGAAGGTTGAAGGATGAATTAAAGAGACGGAGTACGGGAGAACCATCGGTATTGCACGACGGCGATCATTGGGATCAACACGCAGACTTCCGCAACAATCTTGAACCGCGTGTCGGGAAAGGTCAGTACGACAATCGGCCAGAGTGCGAGATACGGCAGGTAAAACAACCCCATACGAAGGTCGATCTTCTTTTGAAGCAAAACGATGATCGACCAGAGGAATAGCGGAAGATAGGCGAACTTGTAGATCATGTAGGCCAGGCCGGTCAGCAGACCGATCCGGCTTTCAACGACAATCCGGTTTTCCCCGCCCTCAAGGTAAGCCCGCGATGTGTAATTCGGAATAATCTCAAAATTGAACCAGTGCCAGACGGTTTTCACCAGAACGCGATATAGAAACGCCGGGATATTCGCGCGGATCGCTTCAAAGGCTCTCCCTTTGAAATAAGCGTCCAGCTGTGCCTCAGATAAACCGTCCGCACTGTTTTCACTTAGTTCCTTCTTAATCCTCTCCGTTTCCAGGAATGCATCAATGTCGTAATGGGGATGTCCGTGGAGATAGAGCGGGTGATTTCCAAGATAGAGATTTGTGCCTGCATTTGTCGCCAGGGTGAACGAGCCGACCGTTCGATGGTTATAGAGCATAAACAGAAGGGCAAAGACAATCCACAACGCAAGGAGAACGCCGAAGACACGGCGGAGTGGCTTTTCGAGAAGAAAACAGGCCGCAAAGAGAATTAACACGCTGAAGAATCCTGTCACGCGCACAAGCGCCAGCACGGCGGCTATGACGAACAGCAAAATCGGGAACAGAGAACGGACCTGCCGATCTGGAAAACCACTTCGGAATCCCCCAAAGAGGAACAGAAAAAACAGGCCGGTGAACAGAAACTCGGCGGCAGTGTCGCGGCTCAGAAGTGAGGTGGATACAAAATAGGGATTCAGAATCATCAGGAGAACTGCGCCAAAGGCCCAACTTACGCCACGGAGCAGCATCCGGGCAAGCGCATAGAAGAACAAAACACCCAGGTTCAACAGGATGGCGTTGAAGACGAAGGGATTGATCTCTTTCCATCCGGCGAACTGCGCCACTGCAAGCAGAAATGGAACACCGGGCGGGTAGAAAGCGGCCTGGGGAAGTTGATGGTTCTCAACGATAGAGTGGGAGAGTTGAAGCGACTCCTCCAGTTGTGAATGAAGCCCGCGTACCGCGAAATGACGGATATCCACAAGGACAATCGCGTTCAGCAGGCAGAGCAGCGCCGCAAGAACGAAAGCGTCCCAACGATTTGGTCCGGGGGAGTTCATGGGGGATATCCTTGATGGGATTGGGTGAATGGGACGGATAGGACGAATGGGACCAATGGGAAGTGTAGGGGAGAAAAGCTGGTTGTTGTCGTTCCCTCACCCCAACCCTCTCCCGGAGGGAGAGGGAGAAGAAAGCGCTCTCCTGGAGAGAGAGGGCCTGGAGTTTGGACATTCTGCAGGGGCATGGCATGCCATGCCCCTACGCACAGGCCTCCGGCCTGTGGTGTTGCGGGGCGACAGAAGAAAAGGTCCGATAGGAGCATTTCAGTCTCGGACACTACCGGCCCTTGGAGATGCGACCACGCACTCGGACGCGGTCGAAACGTGCCATCCGGCGTGGTCCTTCGTCGTCGGGGGCTGCTTCTTTCTCATCCGTAGTTTTGGGCGGTTCCGGCGGTTCCGACGGTTCGGTTGCCTGGGCGATACGTTCCAGTTCGCCGACCATGCGCTCGATCATGAAAATGGCTCTCTCGACGGATTCGAGTCGTTTCCGCTGCTGTGCCAGACGGTTTTCCAGGTGTTTCAGGGAGTGTTCCATCGCCTGATAATTGAGGTTCCTGACTGCGGCGACGTCATAACGCCCTTCATTTTTGAGAATTCTATAGGTTTCCGCGATGAACTCGATGGTGTCGGAATCCGCGCTGGATCGGAGTTCATCGAAACGGCTCTGGATGAGCGCTGCGGCGAAGAAGCGGAATTCTTCCTGAAGCTCGCATTCGTGTTTGTATATAGCGTACTGCGCTTTGAGCTGTTCCAGGATGGCCTGGAAGTAAATGGTGGAGAGTTCGCAGACCAGTTTCCGAGTGGTTTTTGCGGGAGCATCCATCATGCGGAGGAATTTCTGCTGTGCCCGGTGTTGGAGAAGGGTGGATTTTTCGCATTTCCGGTCCTCTTCCCGAAGGCGGGCAAGATGGTGGTCTCGGTCCGCCGGGCCGAAAGTCCAATCAGCCACCAACGACAGGTGATGAACGATGCGTTTCGCGGTGTTCAGAGAGAGCAGACAGGCCTGGTAGCGTTGGTCGCCATACAGGGCGAGATGCCGGTTCAGTTTTTCTCGTTCATCGGGGTGGACCGTATCTTTTTCGGTCGACTGAATCTGCCTGAACGCCTCTTCGATGAACCCGAAAACCCGTTTGCCGGTCTTGTCCGTCGATCCGACTTTATCGGTCGGAACGTCGGGATTTTCCTTGTTGTATTCCGCCGCGAGGTTTCTTTTGAGTTGGTCGCGCGCGAGTTTGAACGTGTTGGTCATCCTCATCAATCCCAATTCCCGGTAGTATACATTAAGTGCAACACCTCTCAGCCTACTTTGGTCGAGACCGGAGGTCAATCCGGTGCCTGAGGCTGTTCATACTTGTGCCAGGAGAACCACGTAATTCTTGCCGTAGACCTTGGCGCACTTGGGACAGGTGGTGTAATAGAAATACAGTTTTTTCAATTCCCTGCCCTGGGAGCGGACATAGTTCTCCATTTCCCTGATCCAGAGACGAATGTCCTGAAAAGGCCCCTCAAAGACCTTTGTGAGAAATGTCCCCGAAATTTCTGCCATGCGGGCATTGGGAACATCCCTCGGTACGGAAATGTAGACATCGGCTCCCCAAAGGGAATTCTCATCCGCAAGGACAATCATATCCTCCTGCACGGCCTGCGCGGCCTCGATCAGGCTTACATTTCGCTTCATTACTCCCGCGAAATTCAGGGGGATATGGAGGAAGCTGCGGACACGGTCTTTGACAAATCTCTTGTTGTCCCAGACGACTTCTTTCTCGTTCCATGGCTCCGGGTTGAAGGGCGGGCAGCAGATCGGATTCGATTGTGTGTCATTCATTGTCTTCACCTCCGTTATACGATCTGGTTGAGATTGTAGAACATCAGTGGGATTTCGTCTTGCGTGGTCTGTATTCAGAGGCAGGCAATGTTAGACTCTGCAAGAGAGAGAATTTGAGGCGTGAACCATGTCGATTC
>JAKPYU010000066.1 GCA_029568995.1 Candidatus Omnitrophota bacterium
GCCTGGGCGTTAAGATCCTGCCGATTCTCGATTACGAACCGGCCTGGGATCCGAAACATTCCCCGGCGGACGACGAAGCCTTAGATTACTGGGCGCGGTATGTCCGGAAGACCATCACTACGTTCAAGGGCAAAATGGAGTACTGGCAGGCCTGGAACGAACCGAATAACGAGGGATTCTGGCAGCCGCATCCCAATTCGCGCGACTATGCGGAATTACTTCGAAGATCCTACCTGGCCGCAAAGGAAGCCGATCCGAATGTAAAGGTTCTCGGATTGAACTGCTCCGATATCGACCTGAAATTCACGGAAGACGTGTTTCGATATGGGGGATTGAATTATTGCGATGTTCTGGCGTATCAGCCGTATCGGATCGCTCCGGAGGTGGGCCATTTCGAGGAAGTGAAGGCGTTGCGGGAGCTGGTAGACAAATACGGCGAACAACGTCCGATCTGGTTTACCGAGATGGGCTGGAACTCCGAGAATTTTCCCTTTAAGGATGCGGCGGATTATTTCGCGGAGATCCCCAGTCGGAGGCAGGCGGCATTCCTGGTTCGCTACATGGTGATTATTCAGGCCGTGGGGATTGATAAGGTATTCTGGTTCGCGCAGGGCGCGGGTGGGCATGGAATCATGGTGCACCAGGGCCAGAAGAAGCGTCTCGCATTCTATGCGTACCGTCATTTGATCCAGGAATTGGACAACTACCTGAGTGTACGCGAAGTGATTCCTCACGGTTCATGCGGATTGTATGCCTACCTGTTCAACCATCCGGATCGGTCGGTCCTGGTCGCGTGGAGTGTAAACGGCCCGCAGGAAGCGCAGATTCCCGGCGCTTCTCTCGCGCGTGAGGCGCGCGATATGCTGGGCAATCCAATCGCGAAACCACAAGGCGAATTGATGACTCTGACAGGAGAGCCGATCTACCTGTTTTTTGACCAAGCCCCACAGAACTTAACCCAGTTAGCCGAATTGCAGGTGGACCCGCCGCGTCTCTGGATGGCTCCCGGTGAGTCTCAAGAGGTTCAGGTGCAATGGAATCCGCCCGCGCAAACGGATGCACGAATCCGCCCGACTATTCACACTCCGCGCAGCCTGGGGGCAAAACCGAGAGCCATCACCCTGGAATCACAAAAGTCCGAGTCATTCCGAATCCGCGCCGGGAAACGCACAAAGCCCGGCTCGAGCCTTGTGCGGGTTTCCGCAGGGGAAAACAACTGGGATATCGAAGTGAACATCACGCCGAAAACTCTCTGGGAATATGACAGCGGAATCGAGGGTTGCCTGACACCAACACTGATTCATGGCGGAAACGGAGATCCCGGGATCCTTGTCACCGGGTACGATTCATCCGACCTGCTGTGTCTTTCGCCGGACGGAACGTTACGTTGGAAATTCACGGCGGCATCGCCCATTAACGATTCCGTCGCGGTGGGAGATGTTGACGGGGATAGCCATTTGGAAATTGTCGCCGCCATGCCTGCCGAGCAGCGGGTGTTCGTGTTGAGTTCGGACGGTGTACAGAAATGGCGTGTGAAACTGCCCGGTGAAGCCGTGAAAGAGAATCCCGCATGGCATTGGACGCGCCCGGTAATCGCGGATCTCAACAATGACGGAACTGGGGAAATCCTGTACGCGGACCAGTACGGCCAGGTCAGTGCCGTTTCCGGAGAAGGAACGATTCTCTGGACACGAAAGATCTCCGAAACCGGATTCAGCCGCCCTGTCTGCGCAGGGCCGATTGTCGAAAATGATTCTGTACACATGCTGGTCGGCGACAAGGCCGGTACAGTATACTGCCTATCGAGCAATGGGGACATTCTATGGCAGGCCGCGGTGGGCGCGGAGGTCTCGGCTTCCATTGTCGCAGGAACACTCACTCCCGGCGGGCCGGTTTTTGTTTTGGCCGGGACAAAAGGCGAACAACTGCATTGCCTGTCCAGCAGGGGAGAGCCGGTTTGGACAGCGGAACTGGGCGGAACCATGGACCTGGGTACAGGAATTGCGTTGACCGATCTCAACGGTGACGAGACGAAGGAAATTGTAGTCTCATCGCGCAATCATGAGGTCATTGCCTTTCGACAGGACGGCTCCGAGATATGGCGGGTTGAGACGGGCGCACAGCTTCGATCCGTGCCCGCCATCGGCGACGTGGACAATGACGGAGAGACGGAAATCCTGGTGGGGTCTGCGGATTGGCTGCTGTACTGCATCGACCCGGCGGGAACCGTGGAATGGACAGCGTATGTCGGGAACCGTGTGGATGCCGCGCCGTTGCTGGTCGATTTGAACGCCGACGAGGTCAAAGACATTGTGCTACCCGTGCGTGGAGGAAAGATTTTCGCGTTCTCCGGTCAGGTGAATTGACGCTTTTCATCGGTCAGAGTACTATCCTGAAGCGAAACTCGGTTAATCGTTCGATGGCAGGTAGGACAGTACGTCCGTCTGCCGTCGTCAAATAAGAAGCGAGGAATCCAACAGATGGTAATTACACGTAATCCGCGAATTCTCCTTTTCCTATTGTGCGCCTTCGTGGCGACCGCGATGCTGTCTTGTACTCAGGCATCCTTGCAGTCTACCCCAAAAACAACTTCTGCGCCAATCACCGCCCCCGAAGACGCCTTATCCATTGATATTCGCCACTATGGTCTGGGACCGGGTTCCTGGCATCTCTACAGTTCGATGAACACCGCCCCGAACGGAGATATCTATATCGGTATCTGTAATTATTCGTACGCCATGAAAATGAACGAGCAGCTGAACGGCGCTCACCTGGTCCGCTATCGACCGAGTGAAGACCGCATGGAGGATCTCGGCGATATGCAGGATGTCACCGGGCAGCGCGGGCAGGACAATGCGTTCGCCCAGTCCAAAATCCATACTCCGATTCTCTTCGGTCCCGGCGACTATATCTATTTCGGAACGCATAGTGTGGAGCGGGATTATGTGCCGGAGGAATACAAACCTCGATTCACCGAAGGCTATCCGGGGGGGCACTGGGTCCGCTACGATCCCCGGACAGACACATTTCATGACCTCGGCATCCCAGCGAACGGAGAGTCGCTTATGGGTATCACCCTCGAATCCAAGCACCAGAAGATTTTTGCCACCACACACAAAAAGGCTTTGCTGGTTGAATACGATATTCGAACCGGGAAATCGACTATCCGTGGCAGCATCGGCGAATACCCGACCCGCATGATCGGCTCCCTTTCCGATGGAAATGTCTATACGGTCAATGACAGGGGATGGATTCTCCGCTATAATCCCGACAACGAGAAGATTGAGAAACTCCCCTTACGCATCCCCTCCGGCAGCCATGAAGCGGAATTGATCTCCATTTTTGCCCTTTGCACCAATCCTGCGCGGGACCGGCTGTATGGAATTTCAACCCTCATTGACGAGCCATCCGTGAAAAACGTTATCCGGGGCGGCTATTTATTCGAATTTATTCCTCAGACCGATAGCGGTCCAACTTTGAAGGATCTCGGAAACGCAGGGATTACCGATGATCCCGTCCTTTCCGAGGCGGGGCTGTATCATGCGATGGCTTACGGCAAGGATGATAAGATTTACTGGGCTTCCCCGACAAGAGGCCGCCCTGTCCACCTGGCATCTTACGATACGCGAACCGGCGAGAGAGCGGATTATGGCGAGCTGTGGTTTCTAAAGGAAAACGCTTACGTTCATGCGATCTTTGCGGGATGCACCGGCAACGATGGAATGCTTTACTGGGGCGGCCTTCTCAAAGCGGAAAACGAGAAGAAATGGGACAACGAAGTGGTCCTGATTTCCTGCGATCCGAAATCCCTGAAGAATATCGCCAAGAAATGAACGGTCACTGAAACCAGAAAGAGTATATCTTCGCATTTTTTATTTCAAATTGCAGCCGAACGTGATCCCCTTTCGGTAGACGATAGACATCTATATTCTTCCAGACTACCGGCACGGAGATTCCTCCTGTCTTGACCGTTACGGTATCTTCCAATCCGAAATCCCTTATTGGATTTCGGGCATCATCGAGTAGAGAGGCCTTAATCCACCCGTTCTCGGCGACCTCTGCGTTGATAAATAGGCTTTCCCCGGCGAAGGTCAATGGTCTTGTGATGACGACGCCCGTCGGATCGCTGCCATTCAGAGAAACAAAACCGTCCCGGCGGAGGGTTGCCAGGCCGATGGCATGACCGACATTGGGATTCTTGTCACTCGGATCGCGGTTCACACTTCGGTAATAGATCCAGAGTTCATCGCCCACAAGGATGGGGTCCCAGGACGGATCGTGATAGTCCGCGTCCCATTCCCCCGGATTGCCCAATGGCAGAAATTCCTCTCGCTTCCCTACCCGCGTCCAATGCCGTCCGTCCCGGCTGGCTGTCAATTCTATCGTGGTCTGTTTCCATCCGGTGCGCTCCGTATGCATCATCCGAAGGAACCCGATCCACATGCTTTCATAGCAGAAACTCAGATGTCCGTAGACCTGCGAATCAGGCTCGTCTAGTTCGTCCGGGTAAAGAGTCATTCGGGGGCTTGTCCAGTGAATCAAATCGTCGCTTTCCATCATCCCTCGACAGCGGAATTTACCTGGCAGCACAAATTTCACGTCGCAGATATACTTCATCAGGCGCGGATCCCAACGAAAAATGCTTGTGTCTCCGATCCCCGATTGCGGCATTGTGTAGCCCTGTAGACTAACGAGCAATGGTTGTTCGGTTTCTCGGGTCCAGTGAATGCCATCGGGAGATGTGTAAAGAAAATAGCCTTCGCGCGGCACATATTTCGGCTCGTGCCAAACAATGGCCTTATACCTTCGGGCGGGATCGGGATCATTCGGTTCAATAATCATTCCGAAGGGATTCCCGGCCGGGATCACGATGTTGTTTGATTTAGAGCTTTCAAATTCAAACAGCCCCAGATCGGGTTTCTCCCAATGGATGCCGTCCTGCGACTCCGCATAAAGAGTGGGAAATCGAACAGAGATCCCAGAAGGCAAATCATACCTGACATGTCCTGCATACCACATCCGAAAGCGGCCGGTGACTTCATCCCGCCGAACAATCTGGAAGACAATTCCAGCATCTTCCCAAGGTTCATCCGGGACGATTAGAGGATTGTTGGGGTGTTTATGAGGATGATGAATCTCCCGTTCGATATTCTCTACCGATGCAATCAGATAGTCGTCTAAAAACAATTGGTGCGTGGAATCAATCTTGACCGGCCAATCCCCCATATCGACAGGAAACATCAATGGTTCGCTATCGAGAATTCCGTACGCCTTGGGAAACAGGCTGCGATCGACATACCAACTATTCGGAAGAACATCATCCGACGCATAAGCGGGCACGGTTGCCGCTACATAAAACACACAAAAAAGGAGATAATAAGCTGACCGAGATGAAGCGTTCATTTCGATTCCGCCTTGAGTTTATCGGGAAATGTACCGGAACGAAGATCCTGCGCGGCAACCATAATCTGCTCGTGCGTCCAATCCCAGACTTTCTGAATGTGTTTCAGGTTGATCGGGCGATT
>JAKPYU010000077.1 GCA_029568995.1 Candidatus Omnitrophota bacterium
AGGTCAAAAAGACTGACTGACAGAAAAGCGATTTCTCCGAAGCCACAACCCGCACTCCTGTCACCCGTCATCAAAACGGCAAATGATAAATACAGTACGGACGGTGGCGGCTCGATCCCGGTTCTGCTAATGCTGACATCCAGGTATCCGTTATCGCATGAGAACATCGCGTCAAAGGATGCATCGACCGGCTTAAGTTCTCTGGCCTCGAAGACTCCCAGATCAATCCTGAATTCGGCTGTCCCGATTCGTTCGGCGCCCGTAATGGAAAGCACCAGCCAGGACGGAATCGGTGTTGTGCCAAGCATATCGCAGATTGGCACCAGTCCCTGCGTAAGAGACACTTCTACCCCGACCGCCTGGATTGCTGCTGTCGGGCTGACTACGAGTAGACAGCAACAGACGAAGAGACGCGATTGAGGCCGATTTTCTTGCATCGGATTCTACTCCAGAATGCTGCCGGTGTAATCCCGTATAATGCTGACGCACGTTGGCCCGTACCGTTTTGTCGTCGCGCCAATCTATTCGCTACTCATACAGCCCCCAGTCCTCCACCGCGCTGGGACCTCCTACAAGCACTGTGACCTCCTCGAAATAAGACAGCGAATGGCGATCTTCATCGACTCGCAGATCCACCAGCGCGTCGAACGTGTTAAACGGTACTGAGACGTCCGCAGTCGGCTCGACACGCAGCCAAGCCTTGATGCGGCAACATGCTTTTGGTGTCTCTATCTGTCCCGGATTTGGAACCGCTTCATACAAATATGCCGGGTCCGGCGGATACATCACAGAAGCCAGACCCGTAGCATCAGTGATCGGGGGAAATTCCCCTTTGTCGGGATCTGATATTCCCGGACCGCCTACAAATCCCAACAGTGACACCCTTGCACCGCTGATCGGATTGGAACTTTGTCCGTCAACTACGCGAACTATTATATATGTGCAGTAGTCATATCCAGGGATGTACCACGAACCGGGGATCAACGTCACCTCAGAAATTGCATCGCCGTTGCGGTCAATCAGGTTGGCCGAGAGGAAGGCGATTTCTCCGAAACCACATGCGGGATCCCTGCCGCTTGTCGCGTATGCCCCAAATGTTAAATACAACACAGAGGGTGATGGCTCGATCCCGGTTCTCGCGATGCTGACATCCAAGTAGCCATTCTCGGATGAGAATGTCGCTTGAAAGGACGCATCGACAGGTTTCAGTTCCGCGGCCTCAAATATCCCCAAGTCAACTTTGAAGTCAGCTCTTCCGATTCGCCCCGCGCCCGTAATGGAAAACACAAGCCAGGAGGGGAAAGGGTCCCCGAAGAACAGCCAATTTGAACTTGGGGCCATCCCTTGGGTGAGAGACACTTCTACGGCATTCACGGGAAAGCCTGTCATGGCGAGACCCAGACAGATTAGAGCAAGT
>JAKPYU010000114.1 GCA_029568995.1 Candidatus Omnitrophota bacterium
CCGAATCCGAGAATCATCAAGACCAATGTGCCGAGAGAGAATCCGATAGGACTTGCACCCAGTCGATACAGTCGTTGATTACCCTCCCATGCCCAGAATCCGTCAGTCCCGTACACATCACAGAAAGGGATGCGGCTCAAGAGTCGAAACAGCGGTTCCCGTAAATCGGGAGAAGTGCGCTCTCCGGCATGAGCCGAAAACGCCGACGGCAGGACAAGGGAATCGGTCAATTCTCCACCGAGACGTAACACATTCACAGGTACATAATCCGGGCGAAATGAGGTATAGGAAGAAGGATATTTCGTGGAAGGTCCCGCCGCGCGCAAATGGATATCCATGTAGGAGTATCCACCCAGCAGAACCGCTAGAGCGGCAAGAACAAATAGATAATTCAGATAGTTCGATAGATTCGCTTTCTTCAGATACAGCAAAATCACTCCGGTAATGAAAATACCGGCAACGGGGAATAGCCCGGTGTATTTGGTTCCCATGGAAAGTCCGATCGCCATGCCGCAGCCCAGGAGTCCGGCGGGAAAGGTCTCTGTGATTTGCAGGAGAAAGGCTAATGCCGCAATGGCATACGCAGCGGTCCAGGTGTCGTTCTTGAGCCAGGCGGCATGAAGAAGAATATCGGGAACACTGAGCCAGAGAAACGCGGTCGCTATGCAGGCAATGCGATTCTCGGTCAGAGCACGGCAGGCGGCGTACACAGCGAGACCGGATAAGAATAGTGAAATCCACTGAAACAGAAAAAGTAAAGGAATATTCTTTGTAAATAAAACTACCCACAACAAATGCAATTCCATGACCATGGGAAAATCGGTCTGACGGATATCCTGGGTCGGATACGGAGCCAGAGAACCCTGCTGCAAGTAAAAATACACGCGCGGAAGATGATAGGAGATTCCATCATATCCGATAAAATACAACGGGAGGAAAGTATTCAGTATCAGAATAAACAGAAACGCGAGGAGAAATGCGCCGCCGATCCACCAAAGCCAGGTTGGCAGGCTGTGGAATGACGGGATGCCCTCTACGGGTGGGACATCAACCTGCGGCGGCTTTCGATTCCAGATAGATATGCAGATAACCAGAAGGATCAGGTGCAGGATAATCCACGCCGATTTTGAATTGAGAAGACTGAGAATCGACAAGAGATATCCGCTCAGAACAATCACCGAAGAGAACAGCAATGCAATGAGAAGCGTTCGATGGGCGCGAGTGGGACAGCGAACAAAGGCGGCAATGCAGAAGGACAGCACCAGCACACACAAAAAATCGAAAATCCACAGGAAATCATTCAATATTGCGGACAGAATCCAATTATTTGGACATTCGGCATGAGAGATTTCGGCGGTTTTGGAATCGATTAGACGAGCAGGATCGGATACTGGGGCACCAGTGGGAGTCTCCGGCAGTGCGGCAAGAGTCACGGCAGCATCGGCGTGGCTGGCGCGGATTGTGTCTGCAATCCATGCCACACTCGGCGGTTGAATCGCTCGGCCCTCGCCAGACGCACCGATCGCAAGGCCGATAAAGCAAGACGAAATGATAACAGTCCTGAAAATGAATCGCATTGTGGAATACCCGAAATGGTCTCAACGTGTCGGCGGAAGATATCACGCCGTTTGGCGAACGGACAGAGAAATTGGGGTCTGGCTGCATTTCACTTGGGAAATGTGTGCCTTATATGTTACGGTTCCGGGAATGCAATCCGATTGAGCGAGATGTTATGAGACGGTCTTTCGACAGAGCGCATGGCCGCCGTCAGGAGCACGGGGCCTATTTGTTGATGCTCCTCCCCACATTTTTCACCCTCTGCCTGTTTTTCTATTATCCGGCGGGCACGGCGCTCTATTACTCCTTTTTCGATTGGGATGGGGAGAATGCCTGGTTCATCGGGATCCAGAACTTTGTTGACATGTGGTTCGATCCGGTGCTGCACATCAGTCTCGTGAACCTGGCGATTTACGTTGTTCTCTCGCTGGCGGTCGGTTTGGCGATGCCGTGGCTGGGGGCGGAGTTGATTTTCGGGCTTCGCCGATCCTCCTGGCGGAGTTTCTTTCAATTTTCCTTCCTGGTTCCGACCCTGGTTCCAGGCATTGTGGTGATTCTTCTGTGGCAATTTATGTACGACCCATCGTTGGGGCTTTTGAATGCGGCGCTGGAGACGCTGGGACTGGGGGAGCGCGCCATGTTGTGGTTGGGAAGTCCGAAGACGGCACTTTACTGTTTTGTGGGAATCGGATTTCCGTGGGTGTCGGGAACTTCCGTCTTGATTCTGCTTTCCGGATTGAATGCCATTCCCACATCGGTCCATGAATACGCCCGCCTGGAGGGAGTGGGGGCTATCCGGCGAGCATGGGAGATCGACTTTCCGTTCCTGGTCGGGCAGATACGTCTTTTGGCGATTACGGGGTGTATCGGTCTGATGCAGTCATTCGGTTTGCAGTTGATTCTTACTCTGGGCGGACCGGGCACCTCCACGATGGTTCCCGGCTATCACATGTATTTGAATGCGTTTTCGTATGACCGGCTGGGATACGCCTCGGCATTGGGATTGTTCATCGCGGCGATCATTCTTCTGCTGACGGTGGTCACCTCTCGATTCCTGCGAACGGAGGAGATCTGATATGCGGGAAGGGCGCACATTGGAACAAGTGATTTCTCCTGTGGTTCTCTGGACACTTTTGCTTCTTACATTGATCCCGTTCGTGTATATGCTTTCATTCTCTGTGAAAGATTTGGGGCAGTTCGAGCATGAGAGATGGACCGTCTCCTTTCCGTTCCATTGGGAGAATTTTCCGGCAGCGTTCCAGGCCATTCAGGGATATGTTTTCAACTCCATTCTGGTAAGCGCTGGGGCGGTTCTGGGAGTATTGGCGCTGTCCGCCCTGGGGGGATTTGCATTTGCGCGGGGAAAGTTCCCGTTCAAAGAGACGCTGTTTTACCTGGTGATCGGCGGCATGATGATCCCCGGCATTCTGTACCTGGTTCCGAAGTTCATTCTGTTTCGTGAGTTTGGGTTGATGAATACCCGTTGGGCATTATGGCTGCCTTACTGGACCGAGGGGCAGCTATTCGGCATTTTCCTGGTGCGCAGTTCGATTGAGGCGCTGCCGTCGGACTTGTTCCATGCGGCGGAGATTGACGGCGCATCGGTGTGGTTGCGGTTTCGTCATGTGGCGCTTCCGCTGATCAAGCCGATCCTGGCGACTCTGGCGGTGCTGAATGTCCTGTTCACCTGGAATGATATTATCTGGCCCTGGCTCGTTCTGACCGATCGAAGCATGATGACCATCCCCATCGGCCTGGTATGTTATCGGCGTTCTTTCCTGGACCTGGCAGGACCGATTTTTTCGGCTTATGTGATTGCCTCTGTGCCGTTGCTGCTGTTATTTGCAGCCACCTCGCGGACTTTCGTTCGCGGATTGACATCGGGGGCGTTCAAGGCGTAAGTATTACTGCTGTCTTATGGAACATCCTCGAAAGGCCGGTTCCTGAGCGCGGGCATACCGGGCAGTTGAAATGGCCTAGGCCTCCATCTCTCTGTCCGCTGACGCGCCATTTCCCATCTGCAGCAGAATCGCATCCGTTTTGGTCACAAACGAAAATCCGAATGCAAGGTTGGTGAGGCTTGCCAGATGCATTTCCTCATTGATCGATCCGGTTCCATCTGCCGGGATAAATATTCGGTAGTCTCGGAAATAGGCATCTCGCGCGGTGGATTCGCAGCACAGGTTGGTCATAATGCCGGAGATGACCAGATCTTCCACTTTCAGGCAGCGCAGCACCGTTTCGAGATCCGTATTGTAGAATGCCGAGTACCGATGCTTGAAAACGACCTTTTCGTCCGGCAACGGAGCCAACTCCGGGTGAATTTCGCTCTCCGGACTTCCTTCAAGACATTTCCCCTCCCACCACCAGTCCATCATCCCACTGTCCAGGTTGTTCGGGTGATGAACATGGCGGGTAAAGATCACGGGACGATCCGCGCGGCGAAACGCCGCCACCAGTTTTTTCACAGTGGGAAGAATCGCCGGCCCGCCGCATGTAAATGTGGGAGAGGTCGCATCAAGAAAAAACAGCTGCATATCAATCACCAGCAGCGCGCTCGCTGACACATTGAGCTGCATCTTATGGCGATTGTAGGGGCGAATCCGCCGCAGCCATGCTGATGATTTCGATTCGATATTCTCCACCGTCACATAGGATGCCATTCGTTCTCCTCCGCAATCCGATTTTTTCGATTGATTTTACGTTCTTGATTGAAGACAATCATCACGCCCCGGCCAAGTCCAGCGCCTGCCGCAAGGCCTGTTCGGTATCGCCGGTCGGCCAGAACTCCAGACCGGCATATCGTCGATAGCCGGTTTCATCAATCGCTTTGAAAACGGAACGGTAGTCGATCTCGCATCCGGTGAGTTCATGACGCCCCGGGACTCCACCGCAGTGGAAATGCCCGATCAACGGCGCATATTGCCGCAGGTTCGCAATCAGGTTCCCCTCCGTGATTTGCTGGTGATAGAAATCCATGAGGATCTTGACTTGCGGGCTGTTCACTTCGCGGCACAAATCCGCCGCGTCGGACATCCGGGTGAGCCAATACCCGATATGATCGACAATCGGATTAAGCGGCTCGATGACAAGCGTCACTCCCTGTTCCTCCAGGATGGGAGCCATCCGTTTCAGGTGTCGGACCGCTGTGCGCCAGGTAACCTCAAAACGTTCGTCCGCCCGCGCATTTCCCGTGGTGAGAAGCAGGCAGTCGCAACCGAGGCTTTTCGCGACCGAGATGCTCTCTTTCAGACCGGCAATCAGAGCGTCCCCGCCGGTGGGATCGACCAGCGGCTTTTCGGATTCCATGCAGAAGGTCGCCAGCTGAAGGCCGGTTTCCTCTTTGGCCTTCCTGATCGCATCCAGGTCTTTTCCCCTCCATCCCCAGAACTCAAATGCCTTGAATCCCAGCGATGCGGTCTTTCGGATTCTCTGCTCAAGCGGGTCTTTTCCCCAGAAGGCTTCGATACAGACAGATAACGTGGGCATGACGGTCCTTTCTTGACGTACTTCGTACAAGGATTCGGGATTATAGCACTCAACGGACAGACTCTGAGCCGAGGGCAAAGAACTCTATAGCCTCGCTGATCCTCAACAGCCGGAAGTCGTTTGCCTCAATTCGCAGTCGAATGCCATGGATCAGGGCATCGTCCCGTTCCCAGTAGACCTTTCGTTGCGGTGGACGGAACCAAATCTCCTCCAATGGATCGTTAATATCGTACTTCTTCCAGCCGGGTCTCAACGTAATATGCAGATCCTTCGGAAAAGAGTCCATATTCCGGAACAGAACACAGATTTGTTGACAAGGATCGCTATACCGTCGGAAACTTACCAGGATGTTTCTTGCGCAGTTGCCGTCGGATTCGTCGCGGATGAGGATTTCCCTGTTTTGTCCGGCCATTTCGAGAATCCAGGAGAGAAATGTCGCCAGATCGTAGCCCTCCGAATCTGCCGCGAGATACCAGATGCGCCCATTGCCAAGTTGTCGTTCGAGAAGGACAGGTCTTTCAAGCGAATCGGCAATAAGCGTGTGGAATGAGGATTTGCTTTCAACCCCCTCTGTATCCCCCCCAATCTTGGGAAAGATTTCTTGAAGAAGCCCCCTCTCCCCCCGGGAGAGGGTTGGGGTGAGGGAAATCGGTTCAACCACCCCGACTCCTTCAACCGTCTGCGGCACTCCATCGCCGTTGATCCCTCCTGGCTTCCTGATTGTGCTTTTCTGAGAATCGCCCGGCACCGGCTGAATGCCGATCCATTCGCCGAATCCGTTGGATTGACCGTAAGGTGTTTGGCCCGGGATTTCCTCGCCCAGGACCAGCAGACCGCCGTTTTGCACATAGTTTTCAAGGTTCTTCTGAAGTTCCTGTTCAAGATACTGTGTACACGGCAGGAACAGGACTTTGAATTGCGAGAGGTACTCGGACGATGCCAGGTGAGAGGGGATCATCTCAAACGGCCAATGCGTGTATTTCAGCGCCGCATAATATCGCATCGCCTTTTCGGGCAGGTCGCCATCGCACATCAGCCGTCGGGCATTCCCCCAGCTCCACACGAATCCAATGCGATGATTTTTTGTCCAACGTGTCCGAAAGAGAAAGAGGCGTTCCCTGGCTATTTCCTGCGTGAAATCGAGAATGCCGCGCAATGCCTCCGTGCGACGTGCGAGCGGGACCAAGGCGCTGTAGGGATGCTTCTCAGCCTCTTCCTTGATCTTGTCGATTCCGTCCCACCAGGACCAGCCGCGCTTTGACCACGAAAACAGAGTGGCTCCGTCATAGCCCAGGAGGACACGGGTCCACCAGTCATTCCGCACATCGCGCCGAGTTTGCCCGGTCAGATAGAACTCATTTTCGAATAGCATTCTTTCTCCCGCCATCGCCAGAAGGATATCGCTGGAAATCGGAGCGGGGGCCATGGGCGTATCGCTCCAGTCGGAGACCGGTTGGCTGCCAGCCGCTCCGGGGGTCCACAGACCCCCATCGGTCGGCGCGAGGACGACTTCTTCACGAGCAAGAATCTTTTCGTAATGGACCGCATCCCATGGAACCAGGGCGGCAGTACGTCTCGGCTGGATCACACAGACTGCGTTGGGGTCGATCTCCCGAATCGTGTCGGTGCCCACTTTGAACAGGTCGGCGAATTTCTCTGCCAGGTATTCGTCATAGTCCAGCCACAGAGGGGGGACTGTCTTCGGGGCTGCATGGTCGCGAATCTCATCCCAGGAATTCCAATTCGTCCCCCAAACGCAATTGACGGCCTCCAGCGAGCCATATCGTTCCTGGAGCCATTGGACGAACTCAGCTCGATGGTCCTCTGTCCAGGCGTTGTATCCGGGTTCGTTGAACAATTCGTACATGAATACAGGAACTTGCGCATCCCGAAGCCTTTGTGCATACAGCCGCCAGATCGACAGCCAGATCTCCCGTCCCGGTCCGATAATCCGGTACGGCATCCAGTGACCGCCATGCGGATTCAAGTATTCATCCGGGAATCTCCCGGCATCCGGCTGTCCCGGTGCTCCAAGTCCCCACGGCCAGGCGACAAAATCCGCATAAAACGGCAGGCGCAGTTCGCGGGCGAATGTGGCGACATAGTCGGGATCTTCGGGGACACGGGCTTCGTAACCGACCGTTTCATAGAATGGTTTGGGATTCAGCGACATCGAATAGAAATTGAATCCCAGCCGAGTTGCCGATCCCCAGTTCAGCGGCTGTTCATAGATCCAGCCGTGCAGCTGAGGGTCATAAAGGCCGGAATTCGGCGGCAATTCGCCGAGTTCCCGTTTCCCGTACAAGTCGAAACGGGGATCATCTCTGCCGTAAGCCCCGATGAGAAAGGTCCTATGTCCATCCGCTGCGACGAAAGCGCCTTTCTCGTATCGGGGTGGGTTGAGATATTCGGCGCTCCTGGAGAGTTCTTCGCAGGTGGGCCAGGCGGCCTGTTCCGGGTTTCTCGCACATCCGGTGATCAGGAGGGGAACCAACAGCAAGAGCGTGGGCTTCAATGGCATTTCTGTCCGGGAGAACATGGTGATTGTCCACTCAGTCCACGTTGTTCATCACTCCACTCAAGGCATTGTCAAAAATCGACCTTCCTGGTCAGGACTTTTTCCTCAATCCAGCCCTCACGGTTTCCCCAACACCGAATCCGCACCCAGCCGTCCCGCCGTTCCAGCGGAACCACCTCGGTTCCTTTCATCAGAACGACGAGGAACTGCGGTTCTACGGATGGATTCTTGTAAACCG
Source organism: Candidatus Omnitrophota bacterium (assembly GCA_029568995.1). Taxonomy (GTDB): domain Bacteria; phylum Hinthialibacterota; class Hinthialibacteria; order Hinthialibacterales; family JAKPRU01; genus JAKPRU01. Next base: position 7,803 of record JAKPYU010000114.1, read on the forward strand.
GGTTCGGACTGGTGACCAGAAGATCCTCCTGGTGGACCACTTGAGAAACCTGCTTGGAGGGGTACTGGAATACGCGATTCTTCTCGGATTGAACAGTGATCACCAGTTGCGAATCCCAGGCAGAGGTTCGGACTGTCACGGTCCCGGAACGAACCATCCCACTTTTCAGAAAGACATCGGCGGCTTCCGCCCGAGTTGAGATCAGTGTGAGAATAAGGAGAAATCCTCCCGCGATTCGCCACATCATGCAGAGTCCTTTCAGGGCGTTGTTTCTTGCGGACGATGGGAGATCAGACCGCCTCTTTTGAGTGGACTCAGGATATCATGAGACCTTGGCCGGGTCACAGATCCGCCCCCCCAGGCCCTTATGTAACTGGGGCTGGGCTGGGGTGACACAATGAATCTGCTATGATACAGTGCCTTGGCTTTTGACCTGGAGGATAAATGGCGCTATAGTATGGAGTGTAAGTAAAAAGAATCCCGGGGCGTGGCGCAGTTTGGTAGCGTGCTTGAATGGGGTTCAAGTGGTCGCTGGTTCGAATCCAGTCGCCCCGATTGAACTCCGGAGCCACCTCGGTCCTTCAACACCAAGATCTTCGTAACCGGCAGGGCAACCACCTGAGGAAGAAGAGATTAAAGTGTTGCTAACTGCCGCCCTTCCGACCGGATTCCCGACAAAACAAAGCAGGGTCTTCCCCCTCAGGACCGGCTTGTTGGCAAATATGAGGGATCACCAGACGGCAGCTCCAACGATGAGCGCCTCAGCAGTAAGGAGGAAAGTAATTTGGCTACGGGCAGTGTGAAATGGTTCAGTGAAGACAAAGGGTACGGGTTTATTGTTCCGGATGAAGGCGGTAAGGATCTGTTTGTCCATTATTCCAACATCGACGGACAAGGATTTCGTTCCCTTGAGGAAGGGCAGAGAGTCGAATTTGAGCCGGCGCAAGGCCGAAAAGGCCTGGAAGCTACCAAAGTGCGCCCCTGCTGACAGGGTTAGGCTCAATCCCATCTGACTTGCAAGAGGCTCCGGCGAGAAGTCGGGGCCTTCTTTTGTGGATAGGACAGGTGGATGATCCTTGTTCTGTCCTGACAGATTGCCGTTCTGCCGTTCCCTCACCCTGACCCACACTCCAAGATAGCCCCCACCCCAACCCTCCCCGTAAACAGGGAGGGAGATCCTGCACCCCAATCCGCAATCCCCAATCCGCAATCCGAAATCGGTTTAATACCGCCCATATTTACGGGCTGTTTCGTACATGGCCACCACATTCTCCGTGGGAGAATTATCCTGGAACTGGTGGGTGGGCGCGCAGCAATATCCGCCGCCCGGCATCATGATCTCCAGGGTTTCCCGCACGTTCGCGATGACATCCTCTACGGTCCCGGTTGCGACCGGCCCGGCGGTGGAAATGCACCCGTGAAAGGCCAGCCGTCCGCCGAATGTCCTCTTGAGATACTCCGGCGACATGTTGACCGCTTCCGGCTGAAGGGTATCCACCGCATTGATCCCCATTTCGATGAAATCCTCGTACGCCCAGCTGCTTGACCCGCAGGTATGGATCATGACGGGCAGGTCGAATGATTTCGCCAGATCGATGAATTTCTGATGACGGGGCCGGATGTGTTTACGGAACAGGTCCAGGCTGATAATCGGGGCGATCTGCGTACCGAGATCCTCTCCCATCCAGAGGAAGTCCACTTTCCCCTGGGCGGCTTCCAGAGTCCGCCGTGTGATTTCCAGGTGAGTTTCCATTTTCCGGTCGATCAGCAAGAGACCGGCGGGATTGTCGGTAATCAAATCCACCAGCACTTCCTCCATGCTTCGAAGCATCCCGGTGCTGTTGATGATATCGCCCAATCCCGCGCCGCCCGCGAACAAGGCATACTCCCGGTATCGCTCGCAGGTCTGCGGGATTGCGGAGTAATCGTAATCGTCCGGGGATGGCATCGGCCAGGCAGCGATGGCTTCCTCGTCAGCATCCTTGAGCGGAAAGTCGCAGAAATCCCAATACCCGCCGCTTTCGTGTTCGATCCAGCGGGTATGAATCCCCCATTCCGGATCGACTCGGCGGTCCGGGATTTCGGGGTGAAGTCTCGGTCCGATATAGTCCGCATCCACCCAGCGGAAATCCACGCCGAGTGCCAGGCGTAACCCTTCATCGTCATCCGCCGAGAGTCCGTAATGCGCTTTCAGCCGTCCGTCGATTCCCGGATTCGCCGAGTAATCCAGCGGGACCCGGTCGGGTTCCCGGCAGGCCAGGGTGGTCAACACGCGCTCTTTCGAGGTCATGGGTTTTTCCTTTTTGAGAACGGGAATGATCGTTGAGGCCGCATTTTCGCGGCACGGGCGTATTATCTCCATGGACCCGCCAGAAGTCCATAACAATGCCTTGGAGTGCGGCAGCGGAGCTGCCGCCTTTGCCTGCATTCCGGCGCGTGTCGGGTGAGGATTAAATGCCGACCGGAGTAAGATGGTATACACGGCCCAACCGTGATGCGGTCTCAAGATCCCCCTGTCGAAGCGCCTGGCGAACGTCATCGAGCTTGTATGCATCCTCAAGCGAAAGACAAGGCGACCACCCGATATCCTCGAAAATCAACTCGACCTCGACCTCAGCCGCATAGTCTCCCTCATGGATGAGTCTCGTGTGGGATTTCCTGGTCATTTCTTTCTCCTTGTGAATCCTTCACCCCATTTCGCCGGGTCGGGTCGATACGCTGTCACGAGAACAGCCGGTCCATCGGCATTCCGTGGTATGCCCCAGACGGCATGAACCGGATTGCCGTCACGATCCTTTTCCAGAACCAACACACAAGGCCCTTTTGGGTAATCCGGATAATCTTCGATAAGCCGGGCCTTTTCTATCTCATCGACCAGATCTCGAAAGAAAATTCCGTCCGCTGAGAGTTCTTCATAGCCGTGGTCAGAAACGCGAACCTCTTCTCGGCGAACGAGATCGATGATACGAGCAAGTGTATGACTCATACTGAAATGGTATATTGAACCGCCGGGCGATTCAATTCCAATTGACTTCTTCGGATGCTTGAACGATCTCTTACCGGTAGTTCAGATGGCAGTAGCGGCAGCGCCGCGGCTGCCTTGTAACCTGGTCTCATCCCCGCACGTTCGTGTTATTATCTAAGAAGAAGGGGGTTACAGGATGACGAATAGCCGGTCTTTTGTTCCCGCTGTGGTTGCCCTGGCTGCCGTCTTTACGGCCTCGTGCTCCTTGTGTGCAGCTGTCCAGGATGACGTGGCAACGCTCGTAAGCCAGCTGCCGACAAACAATTCCTCCATATCCAACATGGAATTGGAGAAAAGAATCGCCGATCTCGGCCCTGCCGCATTGCCGGACCTGGAGAGGGAACTTCGCTATGGCACACGCTCCCAGGCTGCCGTGAGGGTGCTTTCCCGGATTCCCGGCAAGGAGAGCACGGACCTGATTTTCGGGTATCTGCGGGATCCGAATATGAGAGAAGGAGTCCTTATCGCATTGGCGAAGAGGACTCTTTCAAACGATCAGATTGTCATCATGCTTGAAGACGATGCACCACGGGTGGTCCTGTACGGTCTCAGCCATGCGGCCGGGAGAATGGAGGTTCCTGGGGTCAGGGATGCCGTCGAGAGAGTCTTCGACAGAGACACCGCGATAGCCCAGTTCCATAATGAATACGGAGCATCCACTGCAGGTCCCGATTTTCTCTGGGATGTGCGTCTTGCGTCCGGCAGTCTTTTGTGCAAAGACATGCTACCGGAGATCCGTGCAAAGGCCGGGGAGATCCTTGCCGATCTCAAGAAAGAGGCCCTTCATCCCACAAAGCCGGACAGCCCCGTCAAGGCGAGTTACGCCTCTCAGGCGGAATTGACAATCTGCAGAGGCATGGACAAACTCTTCTCGCTGGGAAAGCCGATCAGGGATATGGTTGAGGACGCCGCAAAGGAAGCCGAAGGGAACCATGCGAAAGTGCTGGATATGGCACTGGCACGTCTTGGAGACCAGACACGAGTGATGAAGGTAACGGAATGTCTCACGGATTCGGACAGCCCCACCATACGGTTCTGCGCCGCCTGGACACTCCGAGCTCTCCGTGATCCCTCGACTATCCCGGCATTGCGAAAAGCCTTGCGCGATCCGTACCGGCGACAAGATGGGTCGTGCGCGCGAATTGGAGACGGCATGATCTACCCTGTCAGGAACGTCGCAGCGGGAGCGTTAGTGAAGTTGGGGGACGACCCGAAAGAGGTATGGGCAGCAACGCGGAAGTGAGGTTATGCAACTGAATTGCCTTTACAGAGTCCCATTATCGCGAGCATGATACCGGTGGGGCCGGTGATTTGATAAAGAAAGCATGGTCTGCCAAGACCGTGCTCACCCCGTCATCGCGAGGAGCCGCCCGGAGTCTGCGAAGGGCGGCGACGTGGCGATCTCAGGCTTACGTTCGATCCGACAGCGAGATTGCCACGCTTCGCTCGCAATGACGCAATATGTCAGGACTACCTATTTGCATTACAGCAGTATAATCGTTCGGCAACCGAAAGGAGTTCGCTATGAGCCTGACCAGGGCACAGTTCCGCAACCGCCTGCCGTGGGCGATCTTCCTGATTATTGTTTTGATGTCGATGTGGGATGTAGTTTTCATGCGGTACGTCCATTACCACTCCCAGAATCGCAGCCTGGGACCGGATGACTATGAAATTCAGATTGTGACGGCAGATGACTACCGTGCGCTTTCCGATCCGGGCCAGGCAACAGTCCGCCTGGCGGATGGCTCCGTTCTGACTAAAGGCCCTGCCTGGGACACCAGCAGTTTCAGGCCCGTTCGAGATGGCGCCGAGTATGTAAAGGTCACAACCAGGGGCACAGCGCACTTTGTTGACTATGTCTTGCCGAAGGTCCTTTTTTACATTTTCCTGGGACTTGTGGGTTTGATTGCGACATGGCCCCGGCCCGGAGAGAACAGACAAGCGGGTTAAGTGCCCGGTCTTTCCTGGATTCCGGCTTCCGCCGGAATGACGGGACGACGCCCCCTCTCCCGCCCTGATTTTCCCCCTCTCCCCCGGGCATCTTCTCCCTCTCCCACCGGGAGAGGGCAGGGGTGAGGGAGGGGAACCCGCTTCGAAATCCAGTTCTCACACCTTGATCAATCCCTTGGTATGATATATTGTAATACCAGAGGAGATGCCATGAGCACAGTCAAGGTCGCCATAACCATTCAGGAACATCTGGTTGATCAGCTGGATCGGCTGGTCAAAGCAAAAGTGTTCCCGAATCGCAGCCGAGCGGTGCAACAGGCTGTAGAGGAGAAGCTGGCACGGCTTGACCGCAACCGTCTTGCACGGGAGTGCGCGAAACTCGATCCGGCATCCGAACGCGCAATGGCCGAGGAAGGGATGTCGCGGGAGATTGCCGAATGGCCGGAATACTGAGGGGAGAGATTTACTGGGCGGATCTGGGTCCGACGAAGGGGCATGAGCAAGCCGGGGAGCGTCCCGTGCTGGTTATCAGTCACGATGTTTTCAATGAGCATTCCGGTACGGTTATCGCTATGGCTTTAACGAGCCAACCCCAGAAGGCAGGATTTCCCCTGACGCTGGAATTAGACGATACCTCTCTCCCGAAAAAGTCATGGGTAAAGATCGGCCAGGTTCGCACCTTGTCTATCGAACGTCTCGGCAAGAAGATCACCAGGCTGTCCGATAAAGAACTGGATCTCGTAATTGAGGGATTGAATGAGATTGTTGGGGGATAAGGTACGGAGCAGCGGACACGGGATGCCGTCTTTCCCCCTCTCCCACCGGGAGAGGGTTGAGGTGAGGGAGGGGATTGCAGATTGGCTTGTGAAAAATCATTGCCACCGCCCGGCGGATCTGATATTCTATATGTACGCGAACAGCAGTATCGCAAGGCAAGCGAACATGAAATATGTAGTAATCGTTGAAAAAGGCGAGACCGGCTACGGTGCTTATGTGCCGGATCTACCCGGATGCGTTGCGGCGGCGGAGTCACGCGACGAGGTACTCCACCTAATCAAGGAAGCAATCGAATTTCACATCGAAGGGCTTCAGACAGCCGGCGAATCTGTGCCCGCCCCTTCATCGGTGAGAGAGGTTGTGGAAGTGAATGCTGCATAGCGGCAACACAGGGATATCTTCTCCCTCTCCCGCCGGGAGAGGGTAGGGGTGAGGGAGGACACAAGTCTAGTATTTTCAATTATTTGGGGAATTGCAGGGAGAGCGGAGACTCCGATGAACGCTCAGAGGAGCGAACTCCATCAAAAAACCATTGCCACCGCCGGATAAATTTGTTATTGTCACTGTATATGAAGAATTGTTTGGGAAGATCGGGCATGGACGATGGAGACAACAATGCATGATGAAACTGTCCAAGGGTTACAGAGGTGTTTCCTATCATCAAAGCGGTGGCAGTGCGTTTTTCATGCGGGGAAGCGAAGATCCGCATCTGGTGCGTATCGATCTATCCATGTCAGGGTTTAGTGGACAGACTGAAAGGTGGTGAAGCGATGAAGCCTAAAGCTGACAAGAACCGAATCAAGGAAATAAAGGATGTGTACAGGTCAATTGGTTTGCAGTCCGAGGAAGTGCGCAAGTACTTCGCAGGTCTTGGAACTCTTCCGGAATACCCCGACCAGCAAAAAGAGACTATTTTCATCGAGGCCGGGATAACGTCTTGCGGATCAGGAGGGCTGATCTATGCCGGATTGGAACGAGCTTCTGAATGAAATTATTGCAGCTGGCAGTGTGCACGATGTCATTCGGAGAAAGTACTTACTCCAACTTCACCAGCTGACGAATCGGAATGTTATCATCTATTACTCTGGTTGGCTGCAAAAGCGCAACTTGGAGGGCGTTGAAGTAAACGACGCCGATAAGAATGGATTCATGACGGTGGTTCATCAGCTGGACCGAGGCAAAGGCTTGGACTTGCTGTTGCATACTCCCGGCGGGGAAACAGCTGCAACCGAGTCCCTTGTCCACTATCTGCGGGCAATGTTCGGTGGCGACATAAGGGCCTTTGTCCCTCAATTGGCCATGTCCGCCGGGACGATGATCGCTTGCGCATGCAAAGAAATCTTTATGGGAAAGCAATCCAGCTTGGGACCTATTGACCCGCAATTCCGAGGCATTCCCGCGCATGGCGTTGTTGAAGAATTTAAACGGGCACATCGCGAAATACGAGAGGATCCCAGCAAGATTCCAATTTGGCAACCAGTCTTGGCCAAATACTCACCAGCATTCATTGGAGAATGTGAGAAGGCAATTGAATGGGCCAATGAGATGGTATCCGAGTGGCTTCTTACTGGAATGTTCGAGGGTCGCAGAACAGAAAAGAAAACTGCGATGATTAAGAAAATAGTCAGCGATCTTGCCGATCACGCACTATCGAAGTCGCACTTGAGACATTTGGCCTATGATCGCTGCAAGGAAATCGGTCTGAAGGTCACCCGGCTTGAGGACAATCAAGATTTACAGGAGGCCGTTCTGTCGGTACATCATGCATGTATACATACATTGGGATCTACGCCGGCATTCAAAATAATAGAAAACCACCAAGGCAAGGCCTTCATACAGATTGCTCACTCAGTTGTTGTTAAGATGCCATAATAGACACCCTAATTAAGCGCTGAAACACTAAAGGTTATTCCCGTTCGTTAATCCCCAATCGTTCGATGTGGATTTTGGACAGAAGAGAATATTCAAAAGATATCTTAACAATGAAAGCAGAAACCTGGGATGAGAGAAAAATCTCCCATCCCGCACTTCCAGGCTTAATACTCCCAAGAAGCTACAGAAATTGCATCCCATGATCACCTTCCCCTACTCCCTTATCATCGAAGCCACCAACGAACCCGATTATTTCGGATTCTATTCCCCCGATCTGGAGGGGTTCACCGGCATCGGTCATTCTGTGGAGGATTGTCTGTTCCAGGCGAAATGGGGCATGAAGGAACATGTCGAAACCCTCCGGCAAGAGGGGCTTCCGGTTCCGGCGAATAATCCAGATCCGAGAATTATTGTGCAGAACGAGAAGAAACCGGCGGGGGTGTGAATCTCGGATTCGGTGTAGGTTTGAATGTCCATTGAAAGCGAAAGGCATCCCCCAATGATTCCGGAAAACCGAATTCCCACCCATCCCGGCGCGATTCTCAAACAGGAGTTCCTCGCCCCCCTGAATATATCGCAGGTGGCGCTGGCGGCGCATTTGGGTGTGCCGGTCCAGCGGGTCAACGAGCTCGTGCGCGGAAAGCGTGGTGTGACGCCGGAAACTGCGTGGCTTCTTTCCCAGGCATTCAACACGACACCGGAGTTCTGGATCAACCTTCAGACCGCCCACGACCTTGCACGCAGTCGTCCGACCCAGCCCGTGGAACCGTTCAGGGCAACCGGGTGATGCCCTATCCGGCATTTCGTGGTATCATCTGCCATACGAATCCGGTCT
>JAKPYU010000128.1 GCA_029568995.1 Candidatus Omnitrophota bacterium
GCCATATTTCAACGAGAATGTGACTATGATCTATTTTTATCCGCACATGAAGGCGGACATGATTCATTCACTGATTGACAATGGTTACAAGGGGATCATCATAGTGGGTACCGGTCTGGGGCATGTGAACAGGGAGCTTTACCCGGCGCTGGAGAGGGCACAGCGGGAGAATGTGGCGGTATACATGACCCTTCAGACAATCTGGGGGTATGTTCACATGTTCGTTTATGAGACCGGTCGCGACATGATGGCCAAGGGTGTCATTCCGCTGGGTAACATGCTTCCCGAGGTAGCATGGGTCAAGCTGGGATGGGCGCTGGGGCAGACAGATGACCTTGAGGAGGTGCGCCGGATCATGCTGACGCCGGTCAACGGTGAGATCACCGAGCGCGAGCCGTATAACGGTTACCTTGTCTACCAGGGTGGTGTGCCGGAGGTGGAGGAGTTCATCCGGCGGGTACACAAATAGGATTTACGATTTGCGATTTGCGATGTGCGATTTGTGATTTGCGATTTGCGATTTGCGATGTGCGATGTGCGATTTAATTCGACAATCCCAAATCGACATTCGCAAATCTAGCTTGTTCTTCCCGGGTAGACCTTCAGCGCCTCGGCCAGGGTTTCCATCGCATTGCGCAGGTCATCAATCTTAAGAACATATGCAACGCGCACCTCGTTCTTTCCGGCGCCGGGGGTGAAGTAGAATCCCGTTGCAGGAGCCACCATAACTGTCTGGTTCTTGTATGAGAAATCCTCAAGCAGCCACTGGGCAAACCTGTCGGAATCATCTATCGGCAGCTTCACCACTGTATAGAATGCACCGCGCGGCAGCGGGCAGTAGACGCCCGGCATACGGTTCAGGGCATTGACCATGAAATCGCGGCGGGATATATACTCATCATAAACCTCTGCAAAGTATTCCTTCGGGGTATCGATTGCAGCCTCGGCCACCAGCTGACCCAGTTCCGGAGGGCAGAGTCTCGCCTGTCCGAACTTGAGCGCTGCTCCGAGAACCTCCTTGTTGTGCGTTATCAGCGCCCCGATGCGCACGCCGCACATGCTGTAACGCTTCGAGACCGAGTCAAGCAGCACCACGTTTTCCCTGATGCCCTCCAGCTGCATTGCCGAGAAATGCTCTGCACCATAGCAGAACTCCCTGTATACCTCGTCGGAGAAGAGGAACAGGTCGTGTTTCTTCACTATTTCGCCCAGTTGCATCAGCTCTTCCTTTGAATAGAGAGCTCCCGTCGGGTTA
>JAKPYU010000141.1 GCA_029568995.1 Candidatus Omnitrophota bacterium
CAGGGAGATCGAAAGATGCCGATCTGCTCGGTAATATCGCGCGAAACGGCGATGACCGATCCCCAGAACAACACAGCCAGGACGCTGAGGAATGTATAGTGGGTCGTACTTTTCATCAATGAGTGTCTCCACATCAGAAACGTGAAGTCCTGCCGCGTGCAATCGAGGTTATACCATAGAGGCTGCCGGTCATTCATAAAAGGCCGGGATTGTTGAGGATTCGCAGAGGGGCGTGTGATTCCTCCCGCCGCTTCATCTTGACATGGGTACGGGTTCTATGGATCATCCCCAGCTGTAAGGCGACCTTATCCCATCGGTGCACGATGGAGAAACGATCGGAAGGAAGGCATGATGAGCGAACAATCGGTTTCCCGCAGACGGTTTATTCAGGGCGCTTCGGCGGCAGCGCTTGCGCTGGGCACGCCACGGCGAATTCTGGGCGCGAACGACAAGATCTCTCTTGGATTCATCGGAACGGGTGGCCGTGGACGTCGCCTTGCGACGGTCGTAACACATGTCCCGGATTTCCAGGTGGTCTCGGTGTGCGACTTGGTTGAAGATCGCATGGATCAGACTTTGGAGATCTGCGAACAATACAAGCCGACACCGAAAAAGTATCTCGATTTTCGCGAAATGCTGGAGAAAGAGAAACTGGACGCCTGCATTGTGGCCACGGAAGAGGCGAACCATGCGAAATGTGCCATTCCGGTCATGGAAGTGGGCGTACATTGTTTCTGCGAGAAGCCGATTGATATCACCGTGGAAAAGATCGACCAGGTCACACGCATCGCTCGGAGCATCAAAACGATTTATCAGATCGGATTCCAGCGTCATTATGTTCCTGCGTTTCAGCAGTGCATTCAGCATATTCATGACGGCAAGTTGGGAAAGGTCACGTTCCTGCAGGGGATGTGGCAATGGGAAGGCGGTGTCGGAGGAAGGTACTTGGATATGGACCTGTCCGGGTGCTGGTTCCTGGCGCAGGCGTGCCATCATGCGGATACGATGGCCTGGGTGATGCAACAGCCACCGCTTCAATGCGAAGCCATGGGGGCACTCACAGAACCGCCTGCCAATCCGCCGGAGCATTGTGCCGAGGACCATTCCGCCGTGACCTTCCGATTCCCCGGCGATGTCATCTTTTCCTACACACACTTGATGAATTGCTGCAAGAAATTTACCGGTGAGAAACTCTGGGTTTATTGCGAAAAAGGCGGTGTCGATCTGCCCGAGGCAATGGTTTATCCCCGGTCCGGCATGGGGGAGCCACAACAGCTCACGGAACGGGCTGCCGATTGGGACGCGGGAACCTCTACGGAGATCGAAGGATTTGCGCGCCATATCAAGAACGGCGAGAAACCGCTGGCCGATTTGGAAACCGCCCGGATCGGGACACTCATGGGGATCATGGGAGGAATGGCCATGTACGACCGTCCGAACCGGAAATGGGATTCTCGGATTGTGAAGTGGGAGGACTTGGGATCGACAACCTGATTGGCTGGTTCTGTCGCGGAGCCTCGGTACTCGTGCTTCAAATCCGTTGCCCGGTGCTCCTGGGAAGCGGTACAATACGGACAGGTCCGCCGGACCTGTATATATCGGAACCATTCGACTGGCGGTGGACTGTCTTATGGGGTGGACGATGTCTGAGGAAAACAACAGCCCAGGAACCGAGATCTCCGGCCCGATTTCTTCCCTGTCTTTGTCCGGTTCGAGCGCGGGAATCCCGGAGGATATGATTGCCAAGTGGCAGAAGACGGTCGATCTTCTGGCCGAGGTCTGTGGTGTGCCTACTGCCGGAATCACTCGAGTCCGTCCGGAAGACCTGGAAATGTTTGTCACCAGCCACACGGACGGGAATCCGTTTCAGCAAGGCACAAGATTCCACCGAGATGGCACGCTTCTCTGTGAAAGGGCGATGGCGCGTCGTCGACCGCTGGTCATCCCCGACCTGAGGCAAGATCCCGATTGCTGCTCGGCTATTGACTCCGACCCCCCGATGATTTCCTATTTCGGCATTCCTCTGGAATGGCCGAATGGGGATCTTTTCGGCACGATCTGTCTTCTTGACAGCAAGGTTCACGAGTATTCGCAGGTTTATCAAAACCTGATCCGGCAATTCAAGGAATTGATCGAGGGACATTTACGGTTCCTGGTGGAATTGGAGGAGCGGAAGTGTGCCGAACGGTCGCTTTGCAGAATCCAGGAGGACCTGGAACGTCGGGTTGCCGAACGAACGCATACGCTGACCCAGTTGAACCGGGAGCTCCTGGAAGCGCGGATTGAAATGGAACAACACGTCGCGCAGCGAACGGTCGAATTGGCTAGAAGCAATGAAAACCTCCGAACGGAGATTGCCGAGAAGAAGGAGATCGAGGCGACCCTCCTGGAATATCGAAAAGCGGTGGAAGGATCCCAGGACCTAATTTGTGTGGTGGATCGAGACTACGTATACCGTCTCGTAAACGAAACCCTCTTGCGGTACCGCAACATGACACGGGAAGAGATCATCGGTCACCGAGTTGATGAGGTCTTGGGAAAGGACCTGTTCAGGAATTCGATCCAACCGGAGCTGGATCGGTGTTTTCAAGGGGAGACGGTGGAATTTGAAACTCGTTACAGGTATCCCGATCTGGGAACTCGGAGTCTGCATATCCGGATCTATCCGATCCTGACCGCGGAGGGGAAGGCAACGCGTGCGGTGGCGATTCTCCGAGATGTGACCGAGCAGAAGCGCGTGGAAGAAGAGCGGATGATGCTGGAAGAGCATCTTCGCAATTCCGTGCATGACGGAATCGTCACGGTGGATGGCGGGGGGAAGGTTTTGGCGATCAACAGTGCTGCCGGCTCCCTTCTGGGGATTACACCCGATCATGCGATGGGCAAGTCGATACAAGATCTCTGTCGAGGCGGGCGTGAGGCCATTTCGGAACTTGTGGAGAGTTCCATCCGAAGCGGGGAATTCGTTCGAGATTACCAGATCACCGGAACCGCCGCGGATCGTCCCTGGACGTATATTATCGGTGTCACGCCATTGAAAGGACTGACGGATGAGCGGGCTGTCCTGGTGGTCCGCGATATCAGCCGTCTTCGGGCGCTGGAACAGGAGGTCTCCGGCAGATTCTCATTTGAGAATATCATCGGGAAGAGCCAGGCGATGGTCCGAATTTTCGATATGGTTCGCCATCTGGCCGACACGGACTCCACAGTGCTGATTCAGGGACCGAGCGGAACCGGCAAGGAGCTGGTGGCGGAGGCCCTGCATTATCACGGTGCGCGTCGGAGAGGACCGTTGGTGAAGGTGAATTGTGCCGCCTTGCCCGAGACGCTTCTTGAAACGGAGCTGTTCGGGCATGTACGGGGAGCGTTCACCGGGGCCACGCAGCAAAAACTGGGACGGTTCGAGATGGCCAACGGCGGCACGATTTTTCTCGACGAGATTGGCGATATGTCCCCACGGATTCAGCTGCGGTTGCTGCGGGTTCTTCAGGAACGGGAAATCGAACGGGTGGGGTCCGGAAGAACCATTAAGATCGACGTGCGCGTTGTGGCCGCCACGAACAAGAACCTGTCGGAGCTGGTAGCGCGAGGTCTGTTTCGGGACGACCTTTATTATCGTTTGAACGTATTTACGTTGCGGCTGCCGGCTCTTCGTGAACGACGGGAGGACATTCCGCCGTTGATTCGCCATTTTATGCGCCGGTTTGAAGAGCGATTCGGCAGAACGGTCAAAGCCGTTGATCCCCAGGTCATGGATCTGCTTCTGCACCACGACTGGCCTGGTAATGTCCGACAATTGGAGAATGCATTGGAACATGCTGTCGTGCTTTGCCGCGACGGTATTATCCACCTCGATAACCTTCCCCAGGAGCTCTTTCGAGGGTCCACCCTTCGGGCAGTCGTGCCGGTGGAGACTCCGCAGCCTATGGATTCCCACCGTCTCCGTGAGGTTCTCGATTCAGTCGGCTGGAACCGCTCTCGCGCCGCTTTGCTGATCGGGGTTCATCGGAACACCCTGGCGCGGTGGATGCGGAAGCACGGTTTGGGAAATTTCTTTCGCTAAAGGCAAAATTCAGAGGTTGAGTAGGGCATATTGCACTGTCCACTGTGCATATTGCACTGTAAAGAACGTCCTTGTCTGGGGTATGATCACTCAATATCAAGGAATTGCACCCTTGCTCCCTTGCTGAAATTCAACATATTTTGTCTTCCGAGGATTCATGTGGCATAAAACGGCCAAATGTGCAGCGAGATATATTATGAAAATTCAGGTATTTAACGGGAAGACAGTATCTTTTTTCGTGGGGAGAAATTGTCAAAGGCAGGTTTCCGATGCCAGTGTACTGGAGAATTGGCACCTTGATTGCGTAGTAATAAGACAGAAGATAGCACATAGTAGGGTTTAATCCCCTTCCCCTCCAGGACAGGGACCGGTTTACTGCTTCCACCGCTCGCATTACAACACCGGTCCCTGTTTCATTTTAATCCCTCGTTTCTGCAATATATAAGACAAAAGGCGGTATCCGATTTCTGCGGGCTGGAGACCGATATCGAGTGATTTTTTTTTCGAAAGAAGTTGACTTCTGCCTGATCGCGCGATATACTTTCAATAGATCGAAGAGTCGGGGGACAAGAAACCGGTGAATTCGGCAGAAGGATCCCCGGATTCTTTGATCTGCAGCAAGCACATAGCAGGGTTTAATCCCCTTCCCCTCCAGGACAGGGACCGGTTTACTGCTTCCACCGCTCGCATTACAACCCCGGTCCCTGTCGCATTTTAACCATAGTATTTGTGTCATTGTCTTTCCATTTATTGGAGATATTCGAAGCCCCCGATTTCCTGCAATTCCCGCACCCATGGATTGCACCTGCGTCAATACGCATTTCATCCATCCCGAATGGATTCTCGTCATTATCAAATGAGAGACAGCTTTTTCAGATAGGATTGTGCTATATTTGCGCCGATTTCTATAACAATGGAGACGAAGGCATTGAAGACACATTTCTCCGCACATATCGGGTATTTCATGGTGGCCGCACTTCTCGGTTTGCCTGTGGAGGCCGCCAATTCGCAATCTCCGGAGTTTTCCTGGCCTGAGATCACAAAGGAATGCCGTCCCTGGACCTACTGGTGGTGGCTGGGCAGCGCGGTGAATAAGGCGGAACTGACACGCCA
>JAKPYU010000176.1 GCA_029568995.1 Candidatus Omnitrophota bacterium
TGATGCCCGGCATCACCTCGGCAGGGATTTTGTATTTGCATCACAGACCGAAGTCTATGATGGTGTTTTACTTGAATTGCTCCGCGAACGGCACAAAGGCTGACGGACCCTGGTCAAAATAGAAGGGTCCGCTCGGACCGAGATAAACGAGAAAGCCTGCGTACTTGATCCATTCCACTGTGGAACCCTTCGGTTGAACCTGGTAGAAGGCAATGCTGCCGACACTGCGATCACCGTTGTCGTCAAGAACGTTGATCGAATAGTACGAAGCGGTATACGTCGCGATCGTGGCAAAATTGGTGACTCGCGAAATGGGATCGGCACTTGGATACCAATCCGAGAAGATGGAGAACTGAGCGATCAACCATGCCGCATCGTAGGCCAAGACATCAAACGCTCGCACCTCTTCTCCGGTATAATCGGTGATGTCGTTGTGCATGACCTGCTGATAGATGGACATCATGTGCGCATCGTTGCCCAAGGTCGAGGCGGTCAATTCGGTTTCCGCCGCGAAGGCCCCCGCGACCGGAGATTGAGCGAATAGCGGGCTTTGCGTGAATCCATCCGTTCCAAACCATCGCACCCGTGACAGAATCGAATTCGGCGAAATCGCCTCGATGAATGGAATGGCCTCATCGTAGGCAATAAACAGAACCGCTGTTCTATTGGCTCCGTAGTTGACTGCCGCGTTGGTCACGCTGGTTTCCGCCTGCGCGATGATGCTCCCGAAGTCTGTTGTGCTGGGATCGTAGGAGAATCCTGCGCCACATGTGCCGCCCATGGCAGTAAAGTAGTTGGTGAAGTACTCCTTGAAGCTGTTGCCGAATGTATCATTGCGATAAACGATTTCAGCAAACTCAAATCCTTCAACCTGCATCAACATTGCCAGCGAGGCACAGTGCTGAGCATCATTGAGAGGCAGGCGGAAGATGAAGTCCTGCTGGGCAAGCGACATGGCGGTACTGGCGGGAGAGATCAGGATGATCCCATTCTCGTTAGCGTACGGGGCTACCCGCTCGACTTCCGCGCTTGTCAGGGGACCGATCACGAATTCGATTCCCTGGGCTTTCATCGAGACCAGCTTTTGATATGCCGTTTCCGGGTTGGTCTGGGTATCCTCGATCACATATTCCACCCGGGATGTTGGAGACGTGTAATAGCGTCGGATCACGGTATTGATGTCGATCTCGGCCTTTTGGAGAACCTCCGTCATTTCCTGTCCGTAGGAGGAATACGAGCCGGTCATGGGCAGGAGAACTCCGATCTTGATGACTTTTTCCGTTGACACGGTCGAAAAATCGAACACCTTTTCGACCAACGGTTCGGGAATCACGTAGAAATCGGTAAACGTATAGGTGGCGCATAAAACCCATTTGCCGTTCATGAACCGATAGAAGCCATACCACCCATCGCTACGATCACCGGTCGGCCCGAAATTGATCGTTGCCATGTGCCCACCGGTCAATTTTGAGACTCGAACAACCTCGTCTTTCAAATTGGCAGTGGGATCGAAACAGGCCATGCCCGCTATCCAGAATGCGTCATACGTGGGAGCAATTCTCGATAGGTTCAGCGTGGCATTCTTTGCCAGAACTTTGGTGACCAGGTTCTCTTGAATAGGCAAGAAAGGCATATAGGGAAAATACGCAACGTTCCCATCCGCTGTGTCGGAAGAGGTGAATTGGATTTGCTCTGCAAATGCAGCTGCAATCGGGTCCAACGCCACGTTGGCATTTTCCGTGGAACTGTCTGTTCCAAACCAGTGCAGAGAAGACAGCACAGTGTCACCCGATGCCGCTTTGAAGATATCGACAATTTCATCAAAGGAAACGGCCAGAACGCCGATGACCGCTGTCGGATTCTGCTGGAGAATCGCATTCACGCTTGTTTTTACCTGATTGACCGCAGTTGCGATATCCGGCGTGGCGCTGTCGTAGAAGATCGGAGTGGCGGTTGTTCCTGTGAGTGCCTGGAATTCAGAAATGAAGTGCTCCACAAATTCCGTCCCATATAGATCGTTTCGCACGATAGGGACAATCGCCGTCACACCGTGCTTGTTGATATAGGCGGAAAGTGCGATCGCCTGTTTGGAATCATCGAGTGAAATGCGGAAAATCGAATCATCCACAGACAGGGAAGGAGCGCTGGATGTCGGCGAAATCAGGACGAGGTTATTCGCATCCGCAAACGGCTTGACGGCAGTGACTTCCCCGCTTGTAAACGGTCCGATAAACATCCGAATTCCCTGGGCGGCGAGCGTTTGAATCTGTGCCAGCGCGGTTGCCGGATCCGTAGCGGTATCGGCAATCACCTCATGGATCGTCACATTGGGGAATTCCCTCTGAAAATCCTCTTTGGCAACATCGATTGTCGCCTGAGCTGTGATGCCTGTGTCCGAGAAAGATCCCGTGAGCGGCAACAACAGCCCGATATTAATCGTCATTGGACTCGCGGGGCCGACGATTGGATTGATTTCTGCTGATTGCGACGGTGGAACGGCCCACATTCCACAAACAACCAGCAAGACGACAAGCCATTTTGACTGTCTCAACATTTCATTTCTCCATTCCTTAAATTAAATGACATTTTCGGTATGAGGACCGATGTAGAATAGGTATACACCTGTGGGTTTGTTTTTTTAAGTAAAAGAATGACAGTTTTTGGGAATATTTTTGGCTTTTCACCGGGGTATTATATTGTTACATTATATGGGGGAAGAACGTATAACACGTTCAAATGATATGACTTACGAAATGAGTTGAGATCCCTGTACCCGTCCACACTTTTTAAACCGATTTCTTTGTTTACCGTGTTGTTTTTTTTGCGCTGCAAGGGATGTCGATTCTGTTTGTCCATGTCAAAAATGAATGTTTTCAAGGACTTACGGAGTCCAGGAAGCGAGAACGACACGAATCCCCAAATAGTAGCTTGCAAAGGACGGCCACCAGTAGTACCGGAACGCCGAGCGGTAGTTCCTGGCATGGCCCCACCAACCGCCGCCACGCAGCACTCGGTAGGAGCCGGATTGTTTACCGATTGGATCAACTACCGGCCCCGGCGGATAAGCGCCGTAATAGTCATAACACCATTCCCAGACGTTCCCCATCATATCGTGCAAACCGAATCGGTTCGGCGGGAATTGTCCGACCGGCGCTGTCACCACGAACCCATCGCTGCAATTGAGAACGGGCCAGGTGGCCCATGGCTGCTGGGTGCTCAGGTCCGACACATTGGCATAGCTGCACGCCTGATCCTCGTTGAGATCTTCTCCCCAATAGCGACGGGTCGTCGTTCCCGCCCGGCAGGCGTACTCCCACTCCGATTCGGTCGGCAAGCGGAACGTCATTCCGGGATAGAGACTCCCGTATTGCGTGTTCAACCATGCGCAAAACGCCACGGCATCCTCCCGATTCACGTAGACAACCGGTTGGTTGTCCCCATTCAAGGTATACCCCTCGAAACTGAGACTATCGTGACCGGAACGAAATGCACGGAATTGCGCGTTGGTTACCTCGTATTTTCCCATATAGAAGTCCCGGCTGATCGTCACCTGATGCAGGGTTTCGTCGTAATTCCGCGCCTTCTCCGTTGTGGGGCTGCCCATTGTGAATGTGCCCGCGTCAATTCGCACCATCTCCAGCGGCGTTGCACCGTCCGGGAGGCTGAGAGGGATGGTGATCGTCCAGGGTGTGTCTTTGCCGTACAGAAAATCGCTCGGGATCTGGACTCCTTTCGGAATCGAGTAAATTTCCAGGTTGTCCAGGTAGACGGACAGATCGTGCAGGCCGGGAACATTGGCCACCTGGATCACGGGCGTCACTGTTGTTCCGGGGGGATCGTACACCAGCACCATTCGGCGATACCGATCTCTGTAAATTCCGCTGTTTGCCGGGACGTTTGTTCCGATGGACCCATCCATGGAGCCATCGAGCGCAGCTAGCCCGATGGCGGCACCATCCCCGGTAGATTGGACGGAAACGCGCATGACGACGATGTTCTCTCCCACTTCCAAAGTCGGAAACACAAACGTCTCGATTGCGCCCGTTGCGGTGACAATCTCCGCGCCATTGCCGTCCGAGAGGCCGTTCGGATCCGAAGGGATTGCGCCCAATATGACGTTTCCCGCGTTTGCATTCACAAAACCGCCTGGAAATCGCTGAAATTCGTCGGGACTCTCGAATGGGAAGACCCGAACCGGGGTCAGATCGAAGTGGATGTTCTGCGCCATACACGGCAATCCGGCGACGGCGATCATTCCAAGGCAAACGATTCGGTTCATGTCAACGCTCTTTTCATCGACAATGGTGGAAGTGTGGCATGGAACGGTCGGTCGGTCAAATTGCAGGGCGGATCTGTGACCCGGCCAAAATCCCTGATGCTCCCTCTCCCTCCGGGAGGGTTGGGGTGAGGGCATTTGATGGTATCATACCCATGATTCTATCACGGAGGTTGACAACAAATGTCCCGCCAACGACGCGGTTTCACATTGATTGAACTCCTGATTGTTGTCGCGATTATCGGAGTTCTCGCGGCGATTGCTGTCCCGAATTTCCTGAATGCGCAGCTACGGGCCAAGGTGACGCGGGCTTACAGCGACATGGGGGCCATCGGGAAGGCCCTGGATATGTATCTTCTTGACAATAACGCATTCCCGACAAGCAATTATCTGGAGACCTATCCCACACGGCCGTTCCGGCGGCTGACCACTCCCCTCGCGTATATGAGCGGGCTACCCGTGGATGCCTTTCGC
>JAKPYU010000181.1 GCA_029568995.1 Candidatus Omnitrophota bacterium
CCCATATCCATCATCTGGACCTGTTCGCCCAGGAATATCGCCTCGCCGCCCGCCCTGCCTGCACGGCGACGCCTGCTATCGTATGGCTGAACGGGGGCCTGAATATCATCCGGTGTATCGAAAGTATGATCCGGACCGGCGCTGCGGACGATTTCGTTCTGATTGAGGAGCGCAAGACGATACGCGCCTCCCCAGGGATCGACAAACATGCGCGCATCTGCCAGTTGCACACGCGGGTACAGGATCGACTCCACCGGCCCCTCTTTCCGACTCTCTTTGTTGATTCCACTGAGCGCATTGGCTAACTGAAGTACCGTCGTTCGCGCATTGTTCAAAAATGTATCGCCGGTGAACTCCCGAAGGCTGTACTGTAAATCCACATCGTCCTTCGCGAGGGAGACAGTAGCCGCCTTCTCCAGCCAATCCCGATCTCTTCGAACGCTGCGGACAAGTTCTCCAAAGGAGAAACCGTGGATCTCATATTTCGGATCGAGCAGTTCTTTCTCGATGGTAAAGAATACCTTCGCGAGACCTGGCTCTTTCTCCGCCAGCGCAAAGACACTTTCATCGACGACATCAATCCCCAGTGCCGCCGAGGTCCCCTTCCCCTCCGAGTCCGTAACCTGAACGGCAATCTGCGCCGGTTCGCCGGGGAGGTATTCTTCCTTGTCCGGTTTCATGCTGATGGCCAGATCGTCCCGACGGTTCACAACTACCTTGCGCGTGTCGCCCGCCATTTCGCCGTTCGGGAGAATCCGGTAGCCATGAATCGCAAGTGTTCCGAACAGGTTCTGATCCAGGGAAATGGGAAGCGTGCCCTTGCCGTGTTCCAGGTCAATGGATTTTGTCAGTGCCGTCTGGTCGTTCTTGATGACATCGACAAACACGGTCTCCCGCTCGATTTCCGGGCAAAGAATCTCTACCATCATGGTGTCGCCGACCTGGTAGGTCCCTGCATCGGTGCGGACCATCATCGGGTAATTGGTCTGCGTAATCTCAAGTTGCTTTTCAAGCTTCGCCTCGTTTCCCTGGGTGTCTTTTGCCTGGATTGTGAAATCGACGCGAGAGGAATCCTTGGGAATCTCAAACGCGACGGTAGCCAATCCCTTATCGTCCGCCTGGGCTGTCTTCTCGCTCTTCTTGAGATTGTCGCCGCTGAGAGATACCCGCAGTTCCGGTGTCGCCGCGCTGCCGTCCGGGTACGACGCCACCAGGTAAAATGCATTCTCTACTCCCGGCACAACCTTTCCGCTTTCGGGGATCAGTTCCACCTGGATCGGCGCTTGCGCCACGTGCGCAACGTGGTACTTTTCTTCCTCATGATCCGCGCCGTCCCGGACCTTGATCTGCAAGCGCACCATCGCCGTGCCCTTGAAACTGTCCTGGGCGACCAGCTTGTCGGGGATGGTCATGGCGAATTCGCATTGGCCTTCCGCGTTCGTTTTTCCTTCGAATGTCTCGAACTCGTTGAATCCGACATCGAAACACGATGCGCTGATCTTTACCGTTCCATCGGCAATCGGCTTGCCGAAGAAATACGCGCACTTCAGCTTGCCGGTGATTTTCTCGCCCGGGGTGTAGTAATCGCGGGTGGATTCGACATCAATCTTGAATTTCGGAAGGACATACTGCTTGACTGTAACAACTTTCTGTTCCTTCCGATCCTCCAGAATCGCGGAGATCGTGTACGCCCCTTCGTTGACCTCATCGGCCAGCTGAAACTCGGCAGAGACAATGCCGTAATTCGAAGTATTAACCTGCTTCTTAAACACCTTGTTTCCTTTACCGTCGGCGATCTCAAGCGTCATCGACTTTTCAAAGACCGGTTTCCAGTCGGCGGCGCGAAGCACCAGCGCGCGGACATGCATCAGCTGTCCCGGCTGGTAAACCGGCTTATCGCTGGTCAGATAGATCCGGTCTTTCGCAACAACCGTTACATTCTTCCGAATGGTCTCGGTTCCCTTGTCCGTCTTCACCTGGAGCGTCAGTTCATACTGGCCCTGAAGGTCTTCCGGTACGGGAAAAGTCACATCCGCCGAGCCGTGCGTGTCGGTAACGGTCTGAAACAGTTCAACAGTCTTGTCTTTATCCTTCTGAATCAGTTGACCGGAGACGGACGCATTCGCGATACCCTCGTTCTTCCCGGTGTTTCGCACAACAATTCGCGTTGACGCTGTACTGCCGGATTCGAATGTATCCTGACCGAGTAATAGAATGTCCTGTCGCTCAATCGGTTGGGTCTTTCGGGTATGCAGCGTCTGGCCGCCAAATTCGATATCGACGCTATACAGCGGCAGTTGGCTTGATTCGATCTTTGTGGGGAACAGGACGGACTCCGTACGACGCTCGTTCAACAGAATAACTTGCTTTGATGTCGTCTCAACGGCTTTGAACTGCTCATTGAGAAGGCGCACGGTAAGCGCGGCGATTTGCGGGGCGGTCTCCCCCGTTGCCGGGAAATCGACAGAGACCAGGAGGCCATCGTCTGTCAGCTTCATATCCACATCGGACTCGGACGGGAGTCTATCGACGGCGAATGCCAGGTACGGCGTTGCGGTTACGATCAGGAATGCGATGAAGAATTGTTGTCGTCTCATGATAGCACCTCGTGGCAAAGGGGTTCGTGTGGTCTATGTGTGGGGGCGGGAGTTTCAACCCCCTCTGTATCTCCCCCAATCTTTGGGGGAGAGTGTTCTGCGCTTTGTTGCGGATCTTAAGACTGTCTTCCCGTCTCGGTCTTGCCTGATTCCCTCA
>JAKPYU010000212.1 GCA_029568995.1 Candidatus Omnitrophota bacterium
AAGAAGCGTTCCCGCAGGGAGCCGGCTCGTGGTGCGGGATACCGGGCGATAGGCTATTCCGATTGCGGAGGGTGTAGGGTGGCGCTCAAGCCCGTCTGCGGGCTAGCCCACCGGGAATGACTAAAAGGCACAAATGATGAATCGGCATCGGGCATTCACATTGATTGAGCTTCTGATTGTCGTTGCCATTATCGGCATTCTGGCAGCGATTGCGGTGCCGAATTTCATGAACGCCCTGATTCGAGCGAATGTAGCCCGGGCGAAATCCGACATGAGGACATTCGAAACGGCTCTGAGCGCTTATAGAATGGACTACGGTCATTATTTCTTCTGGTCCGGATACAAAACGGCCGGAGAACGCTTTCATGCCATTACCACACCGATTGCCTACCTTACCTCAATCCCGATTGATCCGTTCTCGTATAACCGAAATTATCTACCCGATACCGTCGATTATACGGAAATGACAGAAGAGATCGACTATATTCCGTACGATCAAAGAGGCGTGATGTGTCTTTATGCCAATGAAGATGGCCGGCAGCCCACCGATTGGATACTTTTGAGCATTGGCCCGGATTTATGTGAGTGTTATGCCTTCTTGGCCGGGAAAATGGCACTAGGGCCTGGATTGACTCAGAGACTATACACCACCTGGCTGTATTCGCCAACAAACGGCATTCAGAGTCATGGTGATATTCTTCACGTCAGTTGGCCAGGGGTGCCGTTTTGAGGGAATGGCTTGGCGAGATTTGAAGAGGTCGGAACCATGAATACAGTCAGGACGAGGTAGTCAGTAAAGATCACTCCGCCAATCCGCCCCAATGCGCCGTTCCAATGGCGAAGTACTTGTTTCGGTGTGGAGGCGCGGGTCGGGTTGCGTACCAGATTCTCCAGGAGCCATCCGGGAAGCGCATAATGGACTGGCTTGTTGTGTAGTGTGATTCCCAGAAGTGGTCCGGAGCCGGTTGAAAGACCGGATTCTGAGGATGCTTGTGCCAGATTACGCCATCCTCGCTCACCGCGAAACCGAGCGCGGTCTTCTGCTCGTGCCCGCTCCAATAAGACCCATACCACATCAAATAAACCCCTCCCACCTGGACAACGGTCGGATAAAAGAGACGCCCGCGTTCCCATTCCTGATCGAGTACCAGAACAGGCCCCTCTGTCACCGTCCAGGTCAATCCATCCCGGCTATAAGCGTGACGAATGGTCCACGGCTCGGAACGGACATCCGTGTACCACAGCCGATAGTGGTCGTGATCCTTAATCACCGTCGGTGCATATACATGATCCAATAAAGGGGGAGACGGATCGGACCACGCAACACAATCCTGCGTCGTGCTGCTTCGCAATGTGTGCAGTGGTGTTGCGTCCGTCAAATCCGCCGCAGAAAACCAGAGACGCAATAAGCCATTCTCCCGGATAACCTGCCCGTTCTCCCCCCGCAGAAAGGACGGGGTGAGTATCGATTGTGTTGAATCCTGAAACTCCAATACCGGCGAAGAAGGAAACTTCAAAAAGTGAATCCCGTCTTTCGCGGTCGCAAGACCGAGGCGGAACACACGTTCCTCTACCTTGCCCCCGGAACCACAATACAGCATCGTGTATTGGTCGCGTTCCCACGCAACCGCCGGCGCAAACAGGTGCATCTCGTCAAAAGCGCCCTTCTCTCCAAGGCGGAGTATTGGCTCTGTTGAATCTCGAATCCATATTTGCGGCTCGATTAGCCATCGTCGAAGGTGAGAAGGAAGATGCTGTTCCTTTGCAGCCTGGGTAGCGGATTGTATCCACCCTTCCATGGTATAAATCGGGTCCGGTTTTACAGAATCAGGGAAACAGGCAAGTTCTCGCGGGTCGAAAAGAACGGCCCCGCAGTCCACGGCCTCGAGTCCACGTTCATTGCGCTCGGTGTTATACAACTTCTCGATTTGCTTTCCTTGAGAATCGACCCACTTACCAAAAGGGATCACCGCTTCGGGAACCGGTCGCCGGTCCCTGGGATTCACAAGATGTTCCTGCATCCATAGAACAGCCCGGCGCGAAAGAAAAAAGGGGCGGTGTCCCCCACCGGGAACCAGCTCCGCCTCTATCGCTCCGGATACACCAGCTGCGTGAAGTATACTCTGTGCGCCCTCGATATTTCTCTGCAAATCGCGGACCACCGCCGCGCCGTGTTCCTGCGGATCAATCACATCATCCTCCGTGCCGCAGAAGAACAGAGTCGCCGCATGGGGAGCGAGAAGTGCCGTCATTTCCTCATGCGCCAAAATACGATTGAATGCGGAATAGGGCATCCTGGTGCAGTACTTACCGACCTCGCCATATCGTGCACTGAACACCCAACCACAGAGTACCGCCGCGCGAATCCGCTCATCCAGAACGGAAACGCAACCTGCCGAAGTGCCTCCAAGAGAATAGCCCACAATACCGATTCGAGATTTTTCGATCTCCGCGCGTGTTTCCAGGTAGTCGATTCCCCGGATGAGATCCCAAACAATCTTTCCGAGAATCATGCGCTTGATAACCGTATGGACATACTGCGGGACTTTATCACCGATCTTGTAAAGATCATGACCCCGTGCGCCCAGCCGGCCCTCGGCTTCCCGTTCCTCCTCACCGATGGTATCGACTACAAGACAGGCAAATCCCCCCTTCGAATACAGCTGCCCGGCATATTGCGCATAAAAGCACGATTTCGATCCGCCGTGACCGCAAGCCAGAATAACGGCAGGTACGGGATGCGTAGCATTGCGCGGCAGATAAAGAAGTGCGGTGACACGCGAACCCGGCTCACTGGCGAACGTAATCGATTCGATGGAATAATCCGGTTCACACCTTGTTCGATGGACGACTGAATCGAGGGGAGTTCTCACCGTGGGCAATGTCAGGATTCGTGCGATTTCCCATCGCAGAAAAGTGGATCTCTCTTCCCAGCACTTCCCATGCGCGCCGAAGACCGGCGGCAAACACGGCAAGAACAGAATCGCGAGGAATGTTATTGATAGGAGCGGAATGCGGCGATCGGGTTCTGCAATTGATGAACGGCGAAATCGATGGTTCATATCCCATATCCTATCTCATGAAATGCCTTTGGCATTTGTTCATTCACCGGAATCTCCACAAGAAGACTTCCAATGGTTCCCCAATCAAAACAGCAAGGCACGGTGTCTCATTTCTGTAGCGAATCGGCAACCACGTACACAAGACGCTCAATATCGTATTCCGGCACTGGTACGGCCTCGATATCGCCGCCGCGAATTATATGGCTGCGGGCTTCAACAATCAGCCGGGTCAGCGTCATCGGATACACGGGTTCCGCTTTGTCTACATCGCATACCCAGGGCCGAAATCCTATCGGTTCTACTCGTTTTCCCTGCGGAGCACGGGGCAAATCCACGCCGATATAGTGATAGCCATCAAAATCGACAAAAGACGATTCCGAGTGGGCTGACAGCCACTTCCGGCCTTCCGCGTCCTTCAGTTCGAAAAGGATACGTCCCCAGGAGCTATTCCCATAGACCCACGTGCCGATACTTGAAGCGCTATCAGGAATCCGCAGATCCGGGCCATTCCATTTCAGAACAGTGTATGCCGTCTCTATCGGATGCCAATTCACATTACTCGGCAATCCGACAGAGAGACTCTTATGAGCGAGGTGTTTGCTCTGCCTGATGGTAAGTGTCAGATCAGCCGCAATAAGCGGCGCTGTTGGTTTGATGTTTTCAAGAATCTCATAGCCATTCTTTTCCTGCGTCCAGTGTTTAAGCGAATCCAACCCAACCAGGGTCTCGGTCTTGTCCGGTTCGTCCTTATACTCGGGATCGCCCAGGACAACGCCAGTAATGGAATTGATTCCCTCGATATAAAGGGGAGATGAGGTCAGGAGGATATCCAATGATCGCTCTGTGCTATTCTTAATCTCCTTATTTCCAAAACAGTCCGTAATGGTCGCTTCTGCATCCGACTCCATGCGAAGCGTGACGGGACGTTCCCCGCGAATGGTCCACAAAGCATAGACAGGCCTGTTATCCGATTTAAGAAATTCAATGCCGAAGACGCCCGGCGATCCCATCGGCAACGTGCGCTCATACCGGCACCTATCCAGCATCGCCGTCATAGTCGCGTAGGCGCAGAAACTTTCGCGCGGATTCAGTTCGGGAGGGCGGTGGCAGAAACCGACAGGACCATAGTGCCCGTAGCCAAACCATCCGCCCGGATCCCATACCTCCGTGCACATGCCGAAATACTTCACGCCAGCGGCCATCGCCAGCAGGTAGGTACGTATATAATGATCCGCCTGCTCGCGTTCCGTGAGCCATCCGGGTGCCGCCGGGGCATAAACGGCCTCGGTCAGATAAATGGGAATATCTTGATAGCCATAGAATTCCTGGATTCGTTTCAGGAAGAAGAGACCATTAAAGGGCGCGTAGGGAATGCTCGGTTGACGTTCGGGCATGGATGTGTATAAATCGAAATCGAGACCGAATCCGTCGATATATTCCGAAGGATACCCCTGGTGCAACATGCAAGCGATAAAGAACGGAAATCCATTACCGAAAATCAGTTTGGCATCGGGGAACTCTTCCTTTACCCGGCGTGAATACGCCACGCCGGTATTCTGACAATTCTTCAGGTTCTCAATCTCTTGTTCGTTCAGTTCGTATGGCGATTTGCCCATGATTTCCGGGGGAATCATTTGTGTTGTTCCTTTACCGGCGCTTGTTTCCCAGAACACGTTATAATTCTTAACCCAAGGCGTGGCTCGCAATTCCCGGATCTTGGCTTCCACATCTCCCGGCCCTTCATAGCCGGTATTGTGGATGCCGCATAAATAGCCGAAAGCAGGAATTACGCCATAGCGACCCAGGAGTTCTACCCGTTCGGCATTTTCTTCCGGCGTTCCCCGACAGAGGAAATTCGGCAGCGTCCAACGTGCACCAAGCAATTTCAACAGAGGCCCGGCAATTTCCGGTCCTACCCCATAATGCTGTTCGAAGAAACACCAGACGCCGAAAGGCGAATCCTCCGTGGCCTGGCGTCGGTAACGGGGCAACACAGCATAGGAAGTAGAGCGAAGGGCTGAATGGGTTCCTTCTCGCTCAACAAGACGGAACGATACATCGTATTTTCCTTTTACCTGATTGGGAAGGGAAATTCGTTCTGTGCGCGATTCATAAGGCCCCAGAACAATCGGATACCGTTCCTGAGTTCGTGCGTAACAGGGGTCGGTAATGTCTACAATCAGTTCATATTCTTGTTTCTCGGTTCGCTGAGACTTCAGTTGTACCTGCATGACCGGCTGTTGAGGGTCTTCAAAAATGTGTCCGATGGCGTCCGAGGTTACTACCATCTGTGCCGGGGCTTCCTCCAGCGTGAGTGCAAAAATATGGACCGAACTGGGCGGTCCCATCGGACGGGGATATTTCTGGCTATCGAAACCGATCAGCTTGGTCAAATCCAGTTCAAGAAAGGTCTCATCTTCGGCGGCAAGAAAATC
Source organism: Candidatus Omnitrophota bacterium (assembly GCA_029568995.1). Lineage (GTDB taxonomy): Bacteria > Hinthialibacterota > Hinthialibacteria > Hinthialibacterales > JAKPRU01 > JAKPRU01. The sequence goes on from JAKPYU010000212.1 coordinate 5,498, forward strand.
CTGAAAATCGGACGGATTCAGGGGAACGCTGACGAGCCACATCGTCCCCGATTTGTTCCGATCATTTGTGCGCGAATCCATTAGGCCGCAATCCAGCGGCACCGGGTTTGCTTTCTTATCATCCCAATACGGTACATCATACGTCGCAGTGATTTCATGCCCTCGACCTGTTTTGATCATACGAATAGCGGCAGATCGGATTTCCTTCTCCTGCTTATCGGCTGCACAAACAAGATGGGCGCGATCATAATAGCGTTTCGGGACCCGAAGGAGAACACGCTTTGGGTCCGACGATAGAGCGTCACAGTGAATATAGGGAAGATAGCCACGGCAATCGGTCATACCAAGATCGCAATTGTTGTTCTGGCTTTGTAACCATTCGACGTAGAAGGGGATCTCGGATATATTAGCCATCCCATGTCCTAGGAGGAGATCATTGGCAAACGCAAAACCGTCCCCGAGATCGCCTCCTTTCAGCGCATCGTTGTTGTAATAGGACGACAGATCAAGGGGTAGAAATCGCTTTTCCGGTAGTGAAAATAAAAGGAGTCTTCTTTTGTCCGCTCCTTTCGGCAGGACAATGTTTAGACGGGTCCCACAACCCGGACTTTTCGGCTGTGACCAGATCATTCGACCGTCAATCCAAATCCGGGTGCCCGATGTAGTAAAATCGACGGCAATGCGAAACCAGCGTTTGTTCCAGCCAGGGAGAGACTGAAATTCCACAGAATAAGTCAGACTTTCCTCCTTCTTCTCGCTCCAGCCGTCAACCGAAGGCCACAGGCGATAGCGTTCCTCCCGTGTGGAATCCGATATAACGGCATCCTCTGCAATGGCAGCAAGATCCAAATGCACAATCCCGTTGTCATCCCGATCCCCCCAAATCCGAAGCCGTGAGATTGTATCCGTCTGCCCGGAAGGCCATGTGAAAATTACAGGTTCGCCCGAAGGCGCAAGTGTAATTTCCGCCGTCAGCCGGACATTGTCAGAAGAATCTCCCTCGCGAAGGTTGGGGGAGCCATCCACCCAACTGATTTGCGGCAGGGTTGAAGGATCCGGTTCGGGAAATGGATCAGCGCGAGAGATGCTGCTAAGGAGACAGATGAGAAGCAGGGAAATAGTGGTTAGAGAGTTGTGGGTCATTGAACCGTATCGCCTCAGGTTGAAACGCAAAGGCCGGAATCTCATGACTTGCGGAATAAGGCCTTTCTCGTCTTGAGCAGCGATTCCTTTCTTACAAAGAGTTGATCTGTAAATCCTGGAAAACGACCAAAACCGATCCTGGTTATGAGGCGCGACATTCCTTTTAATCTAAACCGGTCATGTCCATTTCGTGAAGGTCCGCCGAACTGGCTGAGCGTCCAATTCCCGCGACATCCTTTCATGCTATTTCAAGCCTTTGAACTTTCGGACAAGTTCCGCTGTGATATCGATATACGTGTAGCCATGCTCGTACGTTGCCTCGATATGGCTGAACTCCGCCAACTCGTTGAACGTGGAAATGTGCAGCCAGTCCGGATTGGAGCTCATGGCTGCCTCATACGTTCCCCGGTAATAGGCCCCGTCAGGCTGGTCCGGGTAGGTCACACCGAATTTGGTACGGTCTTTCCATCCGGACCCGTTGAATCCACCATTTGCGGACGTGCGCCAGGGATTCTTTGTTTCATCGTAGCCCGGTGAAATTGTGGCATGATGCTGTGCCGGCTTACCGTTCTTGATGCCGTCGGTCCTGTTGTAGTCGTCGATGTGGCCACGCATGGTTTTCATAAAGTTCGCAAGTTGGCAATCCTCAATATCCACCAGGGTGTATTCCTCCAGCGAACGGAACGGCCCCAGGTACGCCCTTCCTTTACCATACTGGTAACTGCCGGACATAATCGGAAATGCGCTGATTCCGGCTTGCTCCAGTTTGTCGAATATTCCCTGCCACTCCTCCGGCGTATGTTCATAGGCCATCCACACCATCACCACCGGATGGCCCTCCACCTTCAACATGGCCGGATGATCTTTGTAGCGATTCAGGAAATAGAACAGATCGTGATACACGGTCTCCAGGGGATATCGGCCTCCTTCATAATCAATCGTGATCTTGAGGTTATGATCGACCGCCTTTTGATAGATCGTGTCCAAGATATCATTTTGTTCGTTCGGTTCGGGTTTGTACTCCCATGATACCGCCAGGGCATCAATCAAGGCCCGGTTCATCTGCTGCATGTGCTTCTCAATAATGCCGGGTTCCCAGGAATTGTAAGCGCCCACAATCGGATGCAGGCCCTCGTACAGTTCCTTGCTGAACTCATCGTTTCTGGAGGTCAGAAAATATTCTTCTTTAAACCATATATAGTAGTAAGCCAGGACTACTTTGTCGGTAAAGGCGAATCCCTTCGATGTATCCACTGCCGATGCGGAGGGAACAAGGTGGCATACCAGTAGACAGCTGGTCATGAGGAATAACAAAATGGACTGTCGCATCATTTGCTCCTATATCTGGAATACTCGTCTATAACGTCAAAAGCATACACCTTTTCCCAGCAGCTCGTCAATCAAAGGGACTTGGTGGGCAGAGTGGACAAGGAAAAGGGTACAGACAGGCGCGGACGGACATTGCAGAGAAGGCGGACGGGATAGAAGAAAGAGGGAGAAACCGTGCGGTTTCTCCCTCTCCTATCAACAATCGGATGGTCCGAAGGTCAGCGTTTGCCGAAGTCGCGGATTCCCTGCGTACTGAAGGGACCGATGATCTTCGTCATTAAGGTAGCCTGGAACCACTGCGTCCCGGATGCGTCCATGCCGTTCGCGGAAAGCAGCAGGTCCAGTGTGTCGATTCCGTTGTAAGACATGCCGGTTATCGTCAGGCTGGACAGTTGCCAGACCTCCTGATCCACGAGGACATCCGGAAGCGAGATCTCGGCGAAGGGCACGATATCCCCTTTCGCCGTGACATTGACAATCACGGTTCTGTAGTCGGGGTCGGTTTGAGCGACCGTCAATAGCGAACCATCCGGCAGGCTCACCAGCGCATTTGCATTCATTCCGAGACTGGAGTACCCGAATCGATACTTCTGTGGAGTCGTGTCCTGCCCGGTTCGGGTTACACTACTGGCGTCGAACAGAATGACTGTCTGCTGGGTGAAGTTCTGGATTGCAAGTTCAAACACGTCACCCAGGAGTAGCAGGTTGAAGCCAGCCGGGACCGGCGTGGGAGTGGGCAGTTCTTCCATAGGAGTTGGGGTCGGCATCTGTGTGGGAGGTACCGTCGGTTGTTGAGTCGGCGGTGCCGTCGGCCCCTGCGTGGGTGGCAAGGTCGGTCCAATGGTTCGTGTCGGCGCAGTAGTCGGTTGCGGAGTTCTGGTGGGACGAACAACAGGAGTTATTGTGGGAGTATGAGTCGGCACGGGACCGGCCGGAACACTGCGCGGATTGGTCGGATCCGAACCTCTACTTATCTCGAACCCATCCGGGTATTTGTCGTTGTCCGTGTCCGGATTCCAGGGATTGGTTTGCCAAGTCTGTTCCTGAATATTAATCAGATCGTCCTTGTCGAAATCTTCCTGGTCATCCGAGATTTTGTTATCGTCCGAATCCGGCTCGAAGTGATTCGTCCGCGACTGGTACAGTTCGAACGGGTCGTCCAATCCGTCGCCATCGTTATCGGGATCATCCTGGTTCGGGAACTTGTCACCGTCCGGATCGCCGTCGAAATCGAGCCAAACCTGATCCGCATAGACAATCGACTCATTTCCCGCCGCATCGCGGAACTTCGCATAGACGACAGCAAACGGTCCCAGCGGATTGGCCACAGCCATCCAGTGGGGAACCGTCGAGCTACTGGCCTGCCAGGCCGCGTCGCTGAAGTCGGCGGCGTTACTGATGGACATATTGCTGATGTCGGCATAGGCGTCCAGATCCAGACGGACATCCAACGAATCGGTCCGGCCTGTTCCGTTGTTGATCTTAATCCAGCCCTTTGGAGGTACAGGATCCGCCTTGGGTGTGCCGGTAAAGACCCGTGAAGGGGCCGACCGTACGCCGGACTGTCCCACTGCGACCACCTGATAGTAATAGGTTATTCCATTCGTCACATTATCGTCCGCGTAGATTCCATCGGCGATGTCCTGTGCGTTAATCTCTTTATAGAGAGCCAGACTGTTCGCGACAGTCCCACGGTAGAGAAGGAATCCCACATACTGGGGGGACATCGGAAAATAGACCAAATTGGTTTTCGGAACGGGAATATTGACGGGCAGGTCAATTACACCCTGAATGACGCCGCAGTCGATCGGGCGCGGCAAATCGTCATCACGAGCATCGTAGTTGTTTCGTGCGTTCACGAGTTCCGAATAGTCCGACTCGCCGCCGTGATCGCTATCCGGGTCGATGGGGATTGTCCCGTGGAGGTATTCATCGCGATTGATAAGCCCATCTTTGTCCGGATCTGCGGTGGTGTCGTCCTTAATCGTGTCCAGGCCGTACAGGGTCTCCCAGCGATTGGGCATTCCGTCGCCATCCGGGTCCGGGTTCGTCATCTTGCCGTCCCAGAACTCAAAGACCTGGAACCCGGCTTTTCCGATTCGGTTAAATTCGATTTCCTTGTTGTCCTGTCCGCGAGCAGTTACCTGGACAAGATAGCTGCCTTTTTCCCCGGCGGCCTTGACCCCGTCGCTGGTTCCATACTGGCTGGCCATGGTGGTTCTTCGGAAAACGCCGCCGTAGATTCCATCGCCGGCTTCCTGGTCTTCATGGTTACCGTCATCGAAGAGCGGGACGATGTCGACTCGGCCGTCCGGAGCCAGAACCTGCGCAACAACGCCGGCATTGGTGACCGGCCCGTACTTGTCAACCAGAGTAGCCTGAATCGGCATGGGGAGACCGCGCAGGAAAAGGATCTTCCCGTCCCGATCGTATTCACGGATCAGGGAGGTTACCTGGTTTGCGACGAAACGAATCCGCATTTGCAGCCCGCTTGCCGGTTGTCCGGAGAGGGTCGCGATGAAATCGGTATCCGCATGGGGCTGCATTGCCACACCCCATTTCCCGTGCTGCAACTCAACTATGTGATATACGATGTGGTTCTTGGAAGTGAAAATTGTGACACCAGGGTCTCCGTTCTGGACAACCGATCCGTTTGGACGAATCAGGTCAACTCCCATTTCGGCCTCTTGGTTGGACCAGAAGACAGAGAAAACTGCATGGTTGATGTCTTCTTCGAGGGAGAAGGCTCCTTCGTATATCTCACCGGCTTGCCGATTGCCGGAGTCTTCCCATAGTCGTCCCTGCTGGTTCACGAATTCATTGGACAGTTTATAGACATCTGCCAGCCGCACTGCATAGGACAGATCCGGGTAGTTTTCGACGGCCTGGAGTGTTGCCCTGGATTCTTTGGGTGTGCCGGTTTTCCCGGACGGATTATCGGGATTGAGATCGACATAGTAGTAATACCCGTCGGTCTCATCGGCGATATCCTGCATCAGGGCCTGGTCGGCGGAGGGACCGAGAGCGATGGAAATCACGTGAGTTCCCGCGTCCTTGATTCGGTTGCGAAGAGTGGCATCGCTTGACCAATACCGTGCCTCATTTTCCATCCCGTCGCTCAACAATACGATGAACGGCATGTTCTCAGGATTTGCCATGGTGTCCAGTTGATCCTGGGCGTTGTTCAGACCGTCTCCTATGGAAGTCATCACAGAGGGGTCGGCAATGCTGACACCTTTGACCGCAGTTCGCATGGAATTGCGATTCGGTCCGACAGGTTTGAGGGCGATCTGGGTAACCGCGTCTTCGTTGGGTTCATTGCCGTCACCGCCAAACGAGACAACCGCCATGTTGTCGGCGGAGGCGGCGCTATCGACATACATCAATGCAGCCGCTTTGGCGGCGTCGATTTTCGGGAAGTCGACCGGGTCCAACATGCTTCCCGATCCGTCGATCACGATGATTTCGTTCTGCTTCATCGTTGCGTAGAGGACGGCGTTTCCCTGGCTGGTTTCAATATCTCCCAGTGTAATCGCAAAGGTATACTGGGGACCGCCTGCGGTCTGCATGGGAGCCTGGATGAGCAGCCAGAATTCCCCCTGAACATAAGAGCCACTCAGAACGGGGGCATCCTGGTCCCCCACTTTTGCCGTGAAGTCCTCCGCTCGAAGCCCCCAGACCGTGTCGCCACCCAGATCGTTCGGACCGGAGACCTGCAGCTTGGCGATGAATGTTTTGGGATCATCCGGCGGGCCGACCCAGGCCAACCGATTGTACGTCGGTTCAATGATACTGAGTTTGAGAGCACCCGCTGCGAATGTGTAGCTGTAATTCGCTGCCGCGTCGAGTCCGGCAACTACGGCCACCACGGAATCCAGGGAATCCGAGCGGGGATTGAAGAAGCAGCGGGCGAACTCCGTACCGATGCCTTTCTGCAGGCTGACGACCTCATTATCTCGAACCGCCATGACACCATAAGCGGCACGATCACCGGTCGACTTGAATCCGACGACGTTGCCCAACGTGGTCTCGTTCGGTCGCCCCAAATAATAGCGGGCGGCATATTCGGCAACATTCGCCGCAGTCGGTCCGATAGTCGGAGGAAAAGCCTGGTTCAAATGCAGGGGAACCGCCGAATAGGCTTGCGTGTCATCGTCGACATATTGATATCTCTCCGGATGCTGGATCTTATTGACGATCCGATCTTTCGTGTAGTTCGTAATGGCGAAATCCTGGAACATCTCGTCAAGGCCACGGGAAGTACTGAAGGCGTTGATCGTTCGTCGGAGCGCCCCCATCCCATCGGGGGCTTTCCCATCCGTTTCCTGCCAGAAACGCAAGATCACATCCGTCCCGTATTCCGGCTCGGTCTGGACCGTACCCAGCTGTTCGCAGAGATATTGCCAGAAAAGACAGGAAGAATACGACAGATTCTGAAGACGGGTGGTCGTCTTTGTCATATAGGTGGAAATCTCTTGCCAGAATGTGAGGATGCCCAGGTTCCCGTCCAGGTCGTTCCAGAGTTTGTCCTGCATCAGCCGGGCGGTTCCTTCGACATTCCAGGCTCCCCAGCTGGCCCATTGGTTGAACTTGATATAGGCGAACTGGGTCTGGTGAAAATGCTCGTGATCGGTGACCAGGCGCAGGGCTGGCTCGGTCTGTCCCGAAAGATTGGGAGAATCCAGCGTGATGTGTGAATTCCATGCCTGGCCGACATTTCCGGAATCGAAGATATGGATCTCTTCCGGAGTAACGGTGAAATTCGGTGTTTTGAATCCCAAACCGACGATACGGTCGACAAATGGGTCCAGCGAGTCGGCCACATCGTTTGCGTCGGCGTCCGAGATAAAATCGGCGAGGTTTGTGGCGTCGTTAGTGTAATAGACTTCGTAACCGTAGGTTGGTGTCGTGATCTTGTCGTCAAGATCCGCAGGTTCGTTTGCCGCTATGGCGATAGGGCTGAAACAGAGGATGGTGAGGACGGGCAGCGCAATATGATGTTTTGTCATTCGCATGTTCTCCTGTCGTGCGATACGCACGCCATGCAATAAGTGATTCTTCTGTTCGATCGGGTGATGCGTTCAGATGGATTCGGATTCAATTCCCTGGGAGATTGCTGGGAGGTCGAGCAAGGAAAAGTGGGGAAGACTGAACTGGAAAGCAGGGGGATCTCATGTATGGAAATCCTCAGAGACTTGCCTGTCGCACATTGTGAGATATGGCCCCTTTCACCCCCCTGCCGGGTTTGAGGCCAACCACAGCAATTCTATTATACATGCTTTCAGGCAAGGAAGCAAAAGGCTTCTCGGATGAGGAAGTTGTCTGAACCATGATTCGCACGATGAAAGGATAGCCATGATCAAGAGAAGAGAGGAAGAAGCAAGGCAATCGGGGAATCAGGCGAATCCTGGTTCGGATAGGGGAGGATGTCTGAGCCGAGACAAGCGGGCTTGGAGGACAATCCGATTTTCTGATCCTCTCGCCCTGATGGGGGCGCGGGGATGCCGATCCGGGAAGCGACTTATGCGATCAAGTTCGCATCATTCTTCGATTCGCCCATCCGAATAGAAAAGCAAGGACCAGCATTGCGAAGGTGCCCGCCGGTCCGAGCAGGATATCATCCACATTGAGCGCCAACCACTGCAAATCAGAGGGCAGTTTGGGAGAAAAGGTCCCCCAGATGATCACGAGAATACTGACAACGATAATGGTCACTCCCTGCCATCTTCGCAACGGAACATGGAACAACGCCAGCAGGAACAATCCCAGCATTCCCCCGCCGAAAATTCCCGCAAAGGTCCACCAGATGTCCAACGCGCTGGCGGCTTTGATCATCAGCAGGGCAAAACCCGCACCCAGGACGCCCCAAAAGAAAGTCATTTTTCGGAGGAACCGCATACTGCCTTCTTCGCTGATTGCGGGATTAACGTACATTTTCCAGAAATCGATCATCGTAATCGTAGCGGAGCAATTCAACGAGGAAGAGATCGTACTCATCGCGGCAGCCAGGATCGCCGCGACAATTAATCCTTTCAGTCCAATGGGTAATGCCGTTGCGATATAATAGGGAAACACCTGGTCTCCCTTGGTGATGGAGTCGGGTAGAACGTGCCCCCCGCCGGAATAGAAAGCAAACAAAGCCGTTCCGAGATAGAGGAACAACGCGGTGAGCGGAATGTAAACCCACATGCCGATCCAGACGGAACGCCGGGCTTCTTTCTCGGTAGCGACCGATACGTATTTCTGGACGTAATTCTGATCGGCGATCAGACTACGCAGATTCTCTACCACCCCATAAATAATCATCACCCAAATGGTTCGTGTTCCGGCCTCCGAAGAGAGAGTAAAATCCCAACTGCCCCAACTGAATTTCCCTTTGTCAATGGCGGTTTGGATCAGATAGTCGGGTTGGGAGAAAACCGCGACGGTTAACAGATATACGCAACATACTATTCCGACAATCATCACCGCGGATTGAACCACATCCGTCCAGATCACCGCTTCCATACCCCCCAGTAATGTATAGAAAATCGTAATAACGCCTACCAGGATAATGATCCAGCCGATACTCAGCGGCAAGTAATGACTCACCAGCAAACCGCTCAGGTACAGGATGACGGCGGTACGGCTGGTTTCGTAAAGAAGAAAAGACAGCGATGAATAAAATCGTGCCCATGACCCCAGTCGTTCGTCCAAAAAAGCGTAGACGGAAATCAAGCCGGAATTCCGGTACTGAGGGATCACATATTTGCAGGAGACCCAGGCAATCGGAAAAATCGTCAACGAGAAAATGAACGGATGCCAGTTGGTATCAAAGGCTTTTCCCGGCGTAGCAATGTAGGAGATGCTGCTGGTGTAAGCGCCAAAGATCGCCAACCCGGCTGCCCAGGCAGGAATGGCACGACCCGCGACCATATATTCCTCGGCCGTGCGAGTTTTTCTCATGGAATAAATGCCTGTCCCGGCCATCAAAACCGCATAGGCGATCAGGATGACGCTATCCAGCCAGCCCAAGGGTGAATCCATATTTTGTTCTCCTGATTTCCTTCGTTATCCGGTTTGCTTGCTCTCCCTGAAGGATTCAATCCATGTTCACTGAAACAGGTGTAGTCGATTTTCCGGCATTTTCACCGGGGCCATATTCCTAACAGATATGTATTCGTCCGTCAAGGGATTGAATGAGAGAGAGGGATAAGAACGGAGCAAGATAACCTCCTTCGGAAAAAAGAACGTGCAAAAGGGTTTGGAGCATCCATCCTTCTTGTCGATTGTTCCTGTCCCGGAATGAACGTCCGTTTGCTCAGTTAAACCCATACCGTCCCGGGCGCGCGGCGGATGAGACATCGCTGTACACGTTCGCCACATAGATATCGCCACGGGAATTGAGGCCGTTTGAGGGGTCGTATTGCGTACCCAGATAATTCGTATTGGGAAGATAAAAGAATCCCCAATCGCCGGTTTTCATATCGGCGGCGCAGGAGGAAAATGTGAAACTCTCGGACTGCCGTTGGTCCGCTGCGAATCGGGTGTTGTAAGACAGTGCGCCACCTTTCACGAACGGATCGGCAAGGGGGCCGGAGATATACGCGACGGGTGTGGTAAAGATTTTGTATTGGCTGAAACTCATGAACTTCGCAGCGCTGCTGAATTCCGGAATCGCCTGAATAGTCGCCGGTGCCCCGTTGCTGGTCGTACCACACCCCAATCCGCCCAAGTATTTTTCGGAACCGGGGTCATCGCAGTCAATGGGGCGAACTCCACGGTCGATGACATACATCGTTGCCGCCTTTTCCATGGTTCGGATATCGTTTCGTGCCCGTGCTGTTTTTGCGCGGATTTGCGCTCCCAGGAAATTCGGCACCGCAATGGCCGCCAGGATGCCGATAATGGCAACGACAATCAACAACTCGATGAGGGTGAAAGCGAAACGGTTTCTCACTGATTTACATCTTTGCCGGGACGGTACACGATATCGCCGGAGCTACCGATCCCATTGGTAGCCTCAAAAGGGATTCCCTTCGCGAACCCACGGCTTTGCCAGTGCGCATCCGGACCGATTCCAAGCAAGGCCCACTCGTTGTTCTGAAGAGGTCGGAATCCCCAGGATTCGGCAATACCCGGTAACAGTAATATGATATTATGATTTTCCCCGCCGTAAATCGGTTCTTTATCGCCATATATATAAGATCCCACAGAGGTGGTATTGAAATCGGACTCAGTTCCGTAGGAATTCCCGTTGAACGGGTCCATAGGCAGCGTACCCATATAGGCTACCGGCGTAGTAAGGGGAGCAAGAACCTGGATCATGGTGCGACTCATGCTGTTGTCGAATGGACGAACCCCCAGAAGAGTGATTCTCTCGATTCCGAGAGCGCTGTCATCATCCCAGAAATCGACGAGTAGATGACCGTGGTCGATTCGGAAACTCTCAATGGCGGTTCCCAGATTGCGCATATCCGCCATGCCACGTGCCATCTTGGCCCGGATTTGCGCATTGAGAAAATTCGGAACTGCGATAGCCGCCAAGACGCCGATAATAGCGACGACAATGAGCAGTTCGATCAGCGTGAATCCTCGTTTCCATTCAGACATGGTTCTCCTCCACCTTGAGCAGAAATGAAGAGAATTCGCAGGATTATGGCACAACCACAACGGATTCCAAGCGGTGCCGGATACCGGGAGAGTTACCGCATATCGGCAACCCGTTGCGCGATGGCATCGCCGATCTTGCTGGTGGACATTCCCACTTTCTGAATCTCCGCGACCGACAGGCCCGGCAGAGTACCCGAACCGAGGAATTCGGCGATGGCACGGTCGAGAATCTCCGCCGCCCTATATTCGCGCAGATGGTCCAGCATCATCTGGGCTGCAGAGATGCAGGCAATCGGATTGATCACATTCTTGCCGGTGTACTTGGGAGCGGACCCGCCGATCGGTTCGAACATGGAGGTTCCTTCCGGGTTGATGTTCCCGCCGGCGGCCACTCCCATTCCACCCTGAACCATCGCGCCCAGGTCGGTGATGATGTCGCCGAACATATTGCCGGTGACGATCACATCAAACCATTCGGGGTTCTTGACCATCCACATGGTGGTCGCATCCACATGGGCGTATTCCCGCTTGATTTCCGGGTAATCCTTCTTCCCCATTTCGTGGAAGGCGCGTTCCCACAGGTCGTATACAAAGGTCAGGACGTTGGTTTTTCCGCAGAGGGTGAGGGTATTTCGCTTGTTGCGTCGTTTCGTGTATTCAAAGGCATACCGCAGGCAGCGATCGACATCGAACCGTGTGTAAACCATCTCCTGGATGGCGACCTCTTGCGGTCTTCCTTTCTTGATGATTTGACCGCCACCGGTATACAGTCCGGCGCAGTTCTCACGCACAACGACAAAGTCGATCTCATCGGGACCTTTGTCCTTAATAGGGGTCCAGACTCCGGGATACAGTTTGACGGGACGGAGATTGATGTACTGGTCCAATTCAAAGCGCAGACGGAGGAGAATCCCTTTTTCGAGAATGCCGGGCTTGACATCCGGGTGCCCGATTGCGCCCAGGAAAATGGAATCGTACCCGCGCAATTCCTCAATGGCGCTGTCCGGCAGGATTTCGCCTGTCGCCAGGAAGCGGTCGCCTCCGAAATCGTAGTGGTGAAAATCGAATTGGATTCCGATTTTGCTCTCAATGACTTTCAGGACTTTCAATCCCTCGGCAACAACCTCCGGCCCGGTTCCGTCACCGGGCAATACTGCAATCTTGTACGTTTTCATTGGAAACCTCATCTATGACAATCTATATAAACTGATACCACTTTTTGTGCGAATAACGAACCAAAGAAAGATTTAATACCATTCTGTGGGGCGTGGAACAAGGTTTGCGGTGACGGAAGTTACGAGGGTGGGGGCAGGCTCAGTTTCCTCGCCGACGTTTCTCCCAGACCTGGATCAGGCGTTGTGTGAGACCGGTATACCGCGCGCGGATTTCATTGTTGGCGATAGCGATTCCCATTGCGCGCGCTGTGCCGACCAGAACAACCAGGTTTCGTCCCCGGCTCACCGCCGTATAGAGCACATTCCGCTGAAGGAGTGGGAAGTGTTTTGTGACCAGAGGAATGACCACAGCGGGGTATTCGCTGCCCTGCGATTTGTGGATGGTGATGGCATAGGCCAGGGTGAGGTCGCTCAGATCCCGGTGATCGTACGCCGTTCTCTTGTCGCCGAAATCGACCTCCACAGAGACCGGGTCGGATTTCACGTGCGTTACGACCCCAATGTCTCCGTTGAACACGTCTTTGTCGTAATCATTGCGGATCTGCATGACCTTGTCGCCGGGGCAGATTCGATATCCGAACTGCTCGACACCGTTTTTATCGGGATTCAGTTCCCGTTGCAGAACGATATTCAGATTCTCGATCCCCACATGCCCCTTAATCATTGGTGCAAGGACCTGAATGTCATCCATCGGGGTGAATCCGAACTGTTCCGGAATCCGTCTGGTGACCATTTCCACAACGGTTTCCAGGGTGGATTCCAGGTCGGGTTTTCGAATAAAAAAGAAGTCCTGGCCTTCCTCAACACCGCCACTGTCAAGAACCGGAGATTCTCCTCGATTGATGCGAGCGGCATTGTCACTGATCAGGCTGCCCGGACGCTGGCGAAAGATCTCGCTCAGGGCGATCACGGAAACCAGTCCGCTTCGGATGATGTCCCGCAAGACAAATCCCGGTCCCACGGATGGAAGCTGATCCACATCGCCGACCAGGAGCAGATGGGCGCCTGGCGGCAGCGCCTCCAACAGGGCGGCCATGAGCGTGGTGTCGATCATCGAGGCTTCATCCACCACCATGAGATCGACTTTGAGAGGCCGGTATCCGTTGCGATTGAATGTCCTCTGCTCGGGGTTGTACTCCAGGAGGCGATGGATGGTTGATGCCTCTCGTCCGGTGCTTTCGGATAATCGTTTCGCCGCTCGCCCGGTGGGGGCCGCCAGTTTGATCCGCTTGCCTATCTTGGCCCAGAGAGTGACCGTCGCTTTCAGGATGGTGGTCTTGCCGGTTCCGGGGCCGCCGGTGATGACCAGGATCTTGTCGTCCATGGAAAGACGGATCGCTTCCCGCTGCGCCTCCGCCAGGTGGATTCCAAGAGACTGCTCGATCTCCTCGAAGTTGATCTCTTGAGTTTTCCGGCGGTGGGTACGGGAGAGGCTATGGGCCAGAAGTGCCATGTAATGAGCAATTCCCGATTCGGCGGAGTGGAGATTCATCAGATAGATCCAGTCTCCCCGGCCCTCCTGCAGATCGAGTGGTTGTTCCTGGATCACCAGGCCGTTTTCGCGCAGACTTTCCAGCCCATTCTGGATGAGGATCAAATCCTCGATGCCGAGGATTCGCGCACTGTCGGTTAGCAGCGGAATTCGTGGATAGTAAACGTGCCCGGACGCAGCCGCCCGTCGCATGGCATAGAGCACACCCCCGGCAAGCCGCTCAATTCCCGTGTTTTCGAAGCCCTGTTTTGCGGCAAACCGATCCAGTGCCTTCCAGTCGATGTCCTCCTCGTATTTGGCAACGAGCGAATAGGGATTTCGGATGATCTCACCTACCGCTTTTCGTCCGAAAGCGGAGTATGCGGCAAAAACCAAGTCGTCCGAAAGGCCCAGTTTCTTCAGCTCGGCAACAACATTCCGTTTCGGTTTATGCATTGAGTCTTTCTGAAGAGCGCCTTAGATGGGTGGAGTTGATAAGTCCAATGAATTCAACCCCCACCTAGCCTCCCCCGATCTTCGGGGGAGGAATTCTTAAGAGTTCCTTTGAGCTCCCTGAATTGGTTTCAGGTTCTTCTCCTGCCTGTTTTCCCCACCTTTTCTCATTCAAAGCCTCGCCGCAAATCGCAGGAAGTTGTCCCGGAAAAGATCCCGGACATCCCGTGTGACGGTTTCCTCGGTTATGGGCCAGCCGGTCCGCTGCAAATCGGTGTATTTCTCAACAAGGATCTCCGCAATAACCTTTCGCGAATGCGCCCACTTGTACAGGAGCTGGTCGAGAATTCGCGCATCGGAATGCTGTGGAATAAAGCGGAGGCCTAATAGCTCCAACCGTTCCATTGTGATCTCGCGAACCAGACTGGGTACATTGAGAAACCACCAGCACCCGAACGGCATCAGGTTTCGGAATTTCCGGGCGGTGACACACAGTTGGTGCTGGTCTTCGCGGGAAAGCATGGTGACCAGGAAGTGATTATCGGGATAAGCCGTGCACAGGTTCTCAATCGCCTGCGTGCCCGCTTTCCCGACACTGTCTCCGGCCAGTTGCAAGTGCGGATTGGCCTGTCGTTTCACGCCGATCATCAGCGCCAGTGGAATCTCGCGGTCGAGGGCAACCGGTAGAATGCAGGAATCGAGCATTCGTCGCACCGGATCATCCGTGGGGAAACGGAACGTGGGCGGCAGCGAAACCGCCATGTAGAGCGGGTCCATCCGGTCGATCCACACCCGCAGGAACCGGCGCACCTGGGCGCAGGCGACATCATCCAGGCGCGGGGAGACCGAATATCCCAATTCCGACAGCATGGAACAGGCGCGGGGAAGGTCGGTCAGCAGCGGGTCGATTCGCAACGCGGCGCGGAATCGGGGATCCGCCGGGATTCCCTGCTCCCAGACCGCCCGTTCCCTGGGATCGAACGGATCATTGGTCATCACCGCATACTCCATGTTCGCCTTTCGGAACACAAGATCCACGTATTTCTCGACAGTCCAGCGGTTGAATTGTTGACGGATTTCTTCCAGGTCAGCGCTGGACACGTCAATTCCCACGGCCTGCAGGGCGGTGAGAACGCCCCGTGCCGCCTCGGAAATGGGCGATGACTGCCGATACAAATGCTCCCAGATATGATTTGCTTTCTCGCGGGTGGAGAGCGCCCAGAATTCGTCATACCCGATTGGGGAGCGTCGCATCACCTCCGCGACCAGGTAGTGATAGGTCAGAAGTTCATCCACGCCCCAGAGCAGAAGATCCCCGAAAGCGGGGGCATAGAGATGGGTGTGGATATCAACAATCGGCGTCCTCGCCACAATCTCCGTAACGACCGCTCTCAATTGAGTCGGGGATATGATCGGCATGGCACTCTCCTCCGAGCCTGGCGGAATGACACGCTAATCATCCTTGATGAGAGAGCCAAGTCCAAGAGAAGGGCCGGTTCCGGCTCGGTTATGGTGTTCTATTCAGGCAGGATTCGGCGTATACTCGGACAAAATAATCCAATTATTGGGAATAAATCGCTCGTTCCGGCGTACCGTATAAGGTGAACCATGCCTGAATCCCCGGAGGGAAAGGAACCATGAAAAATAACCAAGTCGCCATCGCCATTCTTGTAATCGGGATCGCTGTCGCTGCCGTATTGATCGCCACGATCCTCCTGCCGTGGAGGGATCAGGAAGCGCCCCCGACGACGGATCGAATCGAGGCTCCCTTGGAGACCGCACCGGAACCGGAATCGGTTCCCACCCCGATGACAATCGGGACACCTGTCTCCTCCGCTGAGGGACTCGTTCTTGCAGGATATATGTTCGATCTGACCGGGACGGCCATTCCCGGCATTACGGTTACGGAGACGAACAGCGGAAACACGGCGGAAACCGATGCGGAAGGCCGCTATGTCTTCGGTTCGATTGCCTCGGAGACCGCCAGCCTGCGTGCGGACCAGGCACCGTATCTTGCGTTGAATCTGAAAGAGATTCGCCCGCCCATGGAAGACGCCATCCTGGTCCTGTGCAAGGGGGGATCCATCCAGGGAACAGTAAAGGACATTCTGTCCAGGCCCATGGGCAACATGAGGGTAGAGACAATTCGAACAGCAGGGCCGTCAAAGAGTTACCCCGCGCTGTTTCTTGAAGCGGTTTCGCGTTCGCCGCGCAGTGTCATCCTTCAAGGATTGGACGAACAGACCCTCGCAGATCTGTTTTCGCCGGACACATTCGAAAAACAGACTGCCGTAACAGACGCAGAAGGAGCCTATTCACTCGACCGGTTGCCGCCCGGTAAATACACCGTCCGAGCGTTACACGACACTTATGTTGCGAAACCGAGCGAAGGACTTCTCTTGGATTGGGAACAAACAGTCGGAGGTATCGACTTCACCCTGGAAAGCGGGTATCGCGTTCTCGGCAAGGCGTACGAAGAGAAATCGGGGAGTCTGATCGCCGGAGTGACGGTCAGCGAGTCAAGCCTTGGAAAGAGTGCGCTGAGTCAGCAGGACGGCACATATTCGCTTGGACCTCTTCCCCCGGGGAGTTTTCAGCTGACCGTGACGGCTCCCCCGGAGTACGTTCTTTCGGATTCGTTCATGGGCCGACCGGGGCCGGAGGTCAATGTCACCAGTCAGAATGTGGAGGGAATAGATATTCCTCTCCTCAAAGCCGGACTGATTTCGGGAAGGGTACTGAACAGCAATAGAGACCCTGTGCCGGAGGCGCGGGTTTCGCTGGCGTTGCGCGCAATCAACCCCACGGATATACGACGAATGTCCCGCCTTGGAATGATCTCAAGAGGGCAGCGGACGGATGCCGACGGAAAGTTCCGTATCGAGCGTGTCCCGACGGACCAGGGATATCTTCTGAACGCGGGCAAAGAGGGCTACGCACCCGGACAGTATGGACCATTCGACCTGGGAGAAGGAGAGTGGAAAGAGGATGTCGAGATTGTTCTCAACAGCGGCGGGGCGGTGTCCGGCAGAGTCTCCAACGCAAGCGGCGAACCAATCGAGGGGTACCACCTGTTCTGTATGCCGGGCGAGAATTTCTTCGCGGCTATTCCGCTGATGTCTTATGACGAGCTGCGGCGCATGGTGGTCTCCGACTCGGACGGGCAATACCGATTCGAGAACATCTCTTCCGGTAAGAATGTCGTTTTTGTCTACCGGAACGCGCAGCCGAGCGGCGGATTGCCGAAAGCTCAACGGACAGTAGAAGTCGTTGTTGGCGAAGAATTAAACAATATCGATTTCTCAATCGAGGCACCGCCGTTAGAGGGAACGATCCGCGGGCGTGTTCTCAACAGCGAAGGGAAGCCGGTTGCCCAAGTCATGGTGATGGCCATGGCGAAGAACATGATGATGGGAGGGGGGAACCAGGAGGGATTCCAGAGTACTACGGTAACCAAACAGGACGGTAGTTATGAACTGGCCGATCTGCACGAGAAGCAGGAATACACCGTACTGGCATCGGATATTAAGGATGACCGGGATGTCGGGAAACTATTCTCCGAATGCGTAACCAAAACAGTAACCACCTCCGCCGAAAATGTGGATTTGATTCTGCCGGGGCGTGGTGGGATCGCAGGCCGGGTGGTGTACAAGCTGACCGGCCTGCCGGTGACCTCGTTCTCTCTTACGGCGATACGGCACAGCGATTCCGACAATCCGCTGGCGGGCTTATCCGGGGTGCTTAAAGGAATGTTCGGGGCCTCGAAGGGGCAGGCGTTCACCAGCAGCAACGGGGACTTCACCTTGGAGAATCTAATGGCGGGAACCTACAATCTGGAGATCTCCGGTGACGGATTCCTGAAAACGACCTCGGAAGATATTACGGTACAGGAAAAGCAGGTCACGCAGAATGTGCGGATTGAAGTGGAGGCCGGAAAAGGAATTCAGGGAATTGTACTGGATGCGCAGACCAAGGCCCCCGTTGAGGGAGCCGAGTTAGCCGTTCAAACGGGCGGGTTCGGAGCGATGATGAGCCTGATGGGGGTGGGGACTCCGCAGGCGGGGGCAATCAAGACGACCACGGATGCACAGGGCCGATTCATCATCGCCGATGTCCAGGAAGGAACCGTAACCCTGTCGGTTTCCCATGCCGAGTATTCTTCTCAAACCGTGGGACCGATAGATGTTTCCAAGGATACCGCACGAAACATCGAAGTCAATCTCTACCGGGGAGGCCGGATTGAGGGGCATGTCCATAGCTCTGATGGCAAACCCATGGCGGGGATTCAACTGACAATCTTGTCGGCGGACGGTTCGGCCAATTTTCGAGCAGGCACGGATTCGGAAGGCTATTATTCCAAAGATCGCGTGCCTTCCGGGCATTATGTAGTGGGACTCTCTTTCATGGACCTGCTAACGACCCAGTGGGAAGGGGACATGCAGGGCCAGGGCGAGGTCCGTGAGGGGGAAACGACCGTGATCGACATCGGCTCATCCGCCGGTGTAAGCGTGGTAGGCATTGTGAGCCTGAACGGTAAGCCGTTGGAGGGTGCACAAGTGTTATTTGTTCTCGGCTCCGAGCGTCAGATGTTCATGCCGGGTGGAGTATTGAGTCGGAACATTACCGGGGCAGATGGAAGCTATCGGGCAACGGGGTTGCCGTCCGGGCCTGCCAAGCTGATTGTGAGCCGGACAGCGGGTGGAGGTGCGCTTCAGGGCGTTCCGCGTACATTATACCGGCGTGATGTCACGCTGCCACAGCAGGGCGAGATTCGGGTGGATGTCAACATGCAGTTGGTGCAGATCTCCGGCTCGGTGCGGGACGGGCAGGCAGGAAATCCCCTCGAAAATGCCCTTCTGATTCTGTACCCCGATTTGAGAGAATCCAACGCTAATCCGTTCGAACTCCAACCCGGCACCCAGGATATGGCTACGAATATGGCAAAGACAGGCAGCGATGGGCGATACCTTTTCGAGGAGGTCGGTCCCGGCGGATATCTCGTCAGCTGCCGCGCAGAGGGATATGGACAGCAGGTCATCACGGTCGCTGTCGATGCGGAACCGAAAGACGGGATTGACTTCCCGTTATTAAAACAGGTTGGCGAGATTACCGGCACGGTGACCGACAGAAGCACCGGTAAAGCCATCCCGAGCGCGGTGGTCTCTGTCATTGACCGGCTCGGCCAGCTCGTGCTTCCGGCAGGAAGCGGCAATATGGGGATGATCGCGGACGCGAACGGCCATTTCCGAGTTGACAGCATTACACCCGGCGAGTATGCGGTGATGTGCGGCGACCCGATCGGGAGCAAGTACGCATGGACACGCCTGGAAGGTGTTACTGTTCAGGCGGGACAGCCTACTGAGTTAAGCATCGTGCTGGAACGGGGCATCGAGGTGATCTTGAGCCTGGTTGATTCCGACGGGAAGCCGGTACTCGCCGCGTCGTGGAGACTTCAGAACGAACGGGGCATATCGCTGGCCGGACAGACCATGGAAATCGGGAATACGCTGCGGACCTCTCTCACGCCCGGTTCGTATATCGCCATAGCGCAAGCCACCGGCTTCCAACCGGCCCGGTTCTCCTTTGTCATCGAACCGGGACAGGCACAATTCAGGCAAGCGATACGGATGGAGAGGATGTGAGAGGGGGACGCGGGAAGCAGGTGCGTTCACGAATCGCCGGACCCCGCTTTGCTCTAAAATTCTCCTTCTGCAGTTCCAATTCCCGTCTGTGTTGGCAAGAAAGCTGAAGCAGGATCAATAATGCACCGGAAATAATACTCAGTACTGTCAGGAGGTCGCCAAACCACCAAGGTCGGATCTCGCTCGTTGTCGCAGAAAATGCGAATATCACGACAAGGAGAGGGAAAAAGAAAAGAATGATATAAAGCCATCTTCTGTCCATTATTCCATCTCCTTCATTCAGCAACGTTTCCCGAAGGGCCACCCATTGGCCGTCCCCGGAAATCATATTTCAGGGATGGAGTCTGTTCATCAGAAGACTCCTCCTATCCTTGGGGGGCTTCGGCACGCAGTTTCAATCCGAGTGCGTGTACAACTTTGAGGATAGTGTCGAAACCGGGGGTCCGCTCCCCGGAGAGTGCCTTGTATAAACTCTCACGCGACAGACCGGCATCGCGGGCTACCTGAGACATGCCCTTTGCGCGTGCAATGTCTCCCAGCGCTTTGGCGATGAACGCGGCATCGCCGTCGGCCTCTTCAAGGCAGGCCTCAAGGTAAGCCGCCATTTCCTCTGGGGTTCGAAGATGCTCGGCAACGTCATAACGGGTAGTAGCGGTTCTGGACATCCTGTGCTCCTAAAGATTCCGCGCCAGACCCAGGACAGTCTTGATATCGCGGGCTTGTGTACTCTTGTCGCCACCGCCCAGCAAGATGATCAGATCACGCCCACGTTTCTTAAAATACACTCGGTACCCCGGCCCGCAGTCAATCCGCAATTCGGACACACCCTCTCCAACCGGCTTGGTGTCCCCCGCGTTTCCTGCTGCCAAGCGTTCAATCCTGACCTGAATACGCGCACGCGCGCGAATGTCGCGCAAACCGTCAAGCCATTGGGCGAAAACCTCGGTCTTGCGAATCTCAACCATTATGAATTGTATCCGCGTGGCTACACCTTGTCAAGGTCTCGAGCCGGCCTGACGGCGGCATAAGCGCGAAACTCCCACCCCAGTCCTCTGCCGGAAAAAAAAGAGAGAGATCTTCCCCCCTCTACCGAATGAGTATCTCCCGGTTCTTCTGGGACGATTCATAAATGGCGTCGATGATTTTCTGAATTTCCAGAGACTCTTCGGGCTTTACCCGGACCGGCTTGTTCTTCCCGACACACTCCGCGAAATGTCGGATCTCCATCCGGTGACCTTCCTGCTCCGGCAGCCAGTCAAATCGAGTACTCGTAAGCGCATCCCGACCGTAGCCGTATATTGCCGGGGGAATCGTTGTTGCACCGGCCTTGTCGCCGAGAATGTTGAGGGATTCGACACTCTCGGGAATGTTCGCAGCCCAGGAAACCTGTACCGACATGGTAATGTTATTCTGGAATCGAATAAACGCCGAGGCAAAATCCTCTACGTCGAATTCTTTTCGTGTGTAGTTTTCGCCCCATTCTGCATTGCAGAGATCATCACGGTCGCCGAACATCCGGTACACTTTTCCCGATGCCGCGATGGGTTTCGGGCACCCCATCAGCCAGACCGCCAGGTCGATCACATGCACACCGATGTCAATTACCGGGCCGCCACGGGATTCCTTCTTAATGTGGAATTTCGCCCATCCGGGAATCCCTCGCCGTCGCAGCACTTGCCCGTGCGCGTAATAGATTTCGCCGAGATCGCCGCGAACAATGGCTTCCTTGATCTGTTCCGAGCGGGTTTCAAACCGTTGATGCTGGGCGACCATAAGCTTCCGTTTCGCCTTTTTCGCGGCCTGGATCATCTCGCGGCATTCCTTCACATTCATCGCCATGGGTTTTTCGACCAGCACATTGGCGCCCGATTCAAGCGCCTGAATCGTCAGCGGCGCATGGCCCCGGTTCTGGGTGCAAACGTCGATGATATCGTAATCGGCGTTTCTCAGCATTACCGTTGCGCTGCGGTATCGCTTCTCGACCTCAAATTTCTCGCCGATCATCTCCACTCGCTCCGGGATGATATCGCACACGCCGATCACTTCCGCGCGCCCTTCCGCCTCCAGTTCCTTCCAGTAAGGAAGATGGCGGTCATGCGCAATTGCCCCCACACCAATCACACCGACTTTGAGTTTGTTCTTCGCCATGGTCGTATTCCTTTGAAAATATCTGTTTGAGAATCCGCAGAGTCTTCTGCACAAGAATGCGGAAAATGATACGATGGCCACAGTTCTGCCGATAGTGTTCCGGCGGATTTCCATGTTACGATGTGCAGCAGACGAAGCCCCAAGGAGAACCCCGATGCTCGAACGAACGTGCCTGATGTATACGTTTCTGCTGTTGGGAATTTCGGTGGCCGCTCATGCCGCAATTCCGCCGGACGCGGTGAATTGCTACGTCCCGATTGAAGGCGGCTGGATGATTCGCCTTTCCGGCAATCCCACCCCAACGCAGGTTGAACCGGGTAGCAACATCGGCGTGGCGAGGGGGGATGCCCGGCTTCACCGGAGGCCGCTGTATCCGCCCTCGGATCGTTCCCTGATCTGGACTGACGAACAAATCCGTCGGATTGAACGGGTCGCGTCTCGGCCCCTGATTCTTGCGTACAACGAGCCTCGATTTATTTTCGATGCCTGGACAGCGGGCGGGCTTCTCGGTCATTTGTTTGTCGGCCTCGTTGATGAGAAAGGGGCATCGAGGTGGTTCCATCAGTTCTCCGAAATTGAGGTTCGATATGTCGACGGACGAATGGAGTACACGCTAACCGATCCCGCATTCCCTGGTGTGACCGCCCGACTTTCCGCGGCGGCGTTGGCGGAAAATGTCGGATTTGTGTTGAGCGTGCAAATGGAGGGAACGGCGAACGGAAATTCCCTGGTCTGGGCTTACGGTGGCGCATCGGCCTACACGACCAACTATAACATGACCGCGCCGGAGTTCTCCTTCTCGCCCGTGCAGTGCCGGAAGGACCGGATTTCATGGCATAACGGGATGTTCACGCTTCGACGCTCGTTCGATGATTCCGATGAGTATAAGAAGGTATTCCCGGAATGGGAGGCACACATCCGGGGCGGAAGCGACAAGAAAGGGGAATCCGGTCTTGGAGATCCGGAATATTTTCAGGTTGGCCCGCAAGAACTCCTGAAAACGGCAGACCCGGACTCGTCTTCGATCGCGAATGAAAAAGAGAATTGCGTCGCCGTTCAGTCCATTCCTTTAGTCAAAGAGAATCAGCTAATTCATATCGTTATCGGAATGGGGAGGAATATCGAGAAAGATATCCAATCCCCGAACAATGCCTATGAATCCGCACTGAACCGAAACCAGGAAATGGCGAACCGAGTCATCACAAAAACGCCCGACCCTTATCTGGACTCGGCGATGAGTATGATGGCCTTTGCGACGGATGGACTGTGGGGAGATACCGCTATTCTCCATGGGGCCTGGTCCTGGCGGTATGCCTACCTGGGTTGGCGGGGCTGGTACGGACCGATATGTTACGGCTGGTCGGACCGGATTCAGAAGTCCATACGGAATCATACCACGATGGGGCTGATCCGAACCGGCGATGACCAGGGGGCGCTTTGTCATATTCTGGAAGCGAACCCAACGGGTACCTATTACAACATGAACGAGGTGTTTCTGGATCAGGTTCGGCAGTATTTCGACTACACAAACGATCTGGATCTGATGAGAGAGATATTTCCCGTTTTGCTGGGAATTCTGGACTGGGAGAATCGACGTCTTCGTCCAGGTGAAGATTTTCTCTATGAAAGCAGCCTGAATACCTGGATCAGCGATTCGCACTGGTATATTCGCGGGCAATGT
>JAKPYU010000215.1 GCA_029568995.1 Candidatus Omnitrophota bacterium
CCAGACAGCCCAGCCCGGCGTAGGAGACAACAAGAGCGGGCTGCCAAAGGCTAAATGCGGTTGATTCCGAAGCAGGGCGTTCCGAAGGTCCGAACGGCATCTGTCCCGTCTCGGTCGCGTTCATTGTCGGCCTGTCAGTCCTCCCTCCAGCAAAGGCGCTTAAAAGAGCGATCTGTTCATCGGTGATTCCTAATTCCGCCAGTCGTAACCGTACCGATTCGGTTATCTCTCCGTTTTGGCTTCGCAAAAGGGATTGCGCCTTCTGCATAGTTTCTGCGTCTATCATTAGGCCGCCTTGGGGATCGGGAAAACCCGGATTTCCAAAAGGGGGAGGATTCCCCGGGAAAGGCCTACTGCCAGATCTTTCCTCCGGTAATCCTCCTCCGAAGTCGGCGCCGGGACCTTGATCCGGGTTCATTCCGGAACCTCCCCCGATGCGATTCGTGCCCATCGTCATGATATTCAAGTCAGTAGGATTCAAGAGCGCGTTCGGGTTGGCTGCTTGTGATTCTGTCGTTGATGGGATGGTTCCGGACAATTGGCCTCTGATGCTTTGCGCCCGGTACAGGCCGTATTTCTTTAACATGTTGACCGCTGTCGTATAGGCTTCGTACGTGTAAAAGGCGCTGGGATCGTTTTTCACGTAGTCGCCGATGCGGGTGTCCAACGTGTCGATGCTCTCCGCAAACCGACCGCTTTCAAAGTATTCGGCGATCTTTTCGAGGTAGCTGTGGTAGATTTCGAGAGTGGCAGGATTGGCGAGAAGCCTAGCCAGTATGGGACGTTCCGAAAGATTGACGCCCGACACGGGCGTATCGATCGGGAAGTTGACGGCGCTCTTTGTGTCATTGACTTCAAACCCCGCGAAACTGAGGTTGAAATCCCACGGTAGGATGGATAAGATTCCGGACTCTTCGTAGAGGTAATAGTTATGGCACATATTGTTCTGATAACTGTCCAGGTTCACGAGGGCGGTATTCACCGCGAAGTAGGCCAGCGTCTCCTCCAGATTGACAGAGGCGCCCAGGTCGGCTCCTTCGCTGACGTTCTTCAAGGCTTGCATAAGCCGCTGTTGGTCAGACTCGGTGATACGTCCCACCGCGTTCTCGAAGATCGCTTGGTAACTCTCGGGGCTATCATCGATATAGGCGAGATTCGCCCCGTTGTTTGTCGATCCTCCTGGTTTTACGTCGAACCCGAAGGGGGCTTGCCCTGGTTCGGGCTCTTTTCTCATGTCTCCTCCGAACCCTCCCATATTCTCAGGTTTGTATAGGGTTCCGTGGCCTTCCCCGTACACTCTATCCAGGAATGCGTCTTCCAGAGCTTCCACAGCCAGATAAAAGCCCCAAGGTTCCCCGTTGACGCGTATGTCGGCATACTGGAACAACGGGGTCGGAACCCCCATCTCCTTCATCAGAGCGTACGACAGATACTCTTTCATATAGGTCGCATCGCCCAGTACGTTGTTCAAGGCTAATTTATCGAGGCCTAAGAAG
>JAKPYU010000221.1 GCA_029568995.1 Candidatus Omnitrophota bacterium
AGTATTACGAAGCATTCCTGGCGATGGATGGCCTCTGCATGGTGTTGCAGGGGGAAGACCTCGGCCACCGCACGGGACTGCTGATCTCGGAGAAACATTTGAAGCAGTATTTTCTGCCGTGGCACAAGCGGTTCGCCGAGATGACCCATGCTCGCGGCCTGCCGTATTGTCTGCATTCCTGCGGCTGCATGTTTCAACTGATGCCCGCGTTTATCGACGATGTCGGCATTGACGGGAAACATTCCTTTGAGGATGTCATTCTTCCCGCGAGCCGGTTTCACGACCTGTATGGGGACCGGATCGCGACCCTGGGAGGTGTGGATATCAACATCCTTGCGGCGGGGACACCGGAAGAGGTCCGTTCGGCGACCCGGAAACTGATTGAACATTGCGCCCCCAAAGGACGGTTCGCAATCGGCTCCGGCAACTCCATTCCCAGCTACATCCCGATGGAGAACTACATGGCGCTCATAGAGGAAGCACGGCGGTAATTGTGTGGAGGGAGGTCGCGGCTCCTGCCGAGCCGATTTGCCGTCTGAGATTCCTCACATTCGTTCGGAATGACATCTATCCTGTCATTTCGACCGGAGGGAGAAATCTCATCGACAAGTCGGAAGCATGACGGTCATTGTGTGGAGGGAGGTCGCGGCTCCCGCCGAGCCGATTTACCCTCTGAGATTCCTCACATTCGTTCGGAATGACATCTGTCCTGTCATTTCGACCGGAGGGAGAAATCTCATCGACAAGTTCAAGAACCGGCCCCTTCACACTTCTCAACGCAGTAACATTGGAAAAGGTGGGGTTGATCTTCTCTCCTGCTTATCCCACCACCAGCGCCAGCAGCCCCGACCGTTGCTCATGCCACTTTAAGGGAGGGCAGGGAACAACCGAGCGCACAAAATCCCGGACTGCCTCTACACCCTTACGCTGAGAGGCCAACTCCAGCAGTTCATAGTCCTGCAAACCACGCCGCAACGCCTTTAGTCTCATGCTGACAACCGGCCCGTCCAATCCGGACTCTGACCTCGAATAATAGAACAGCGGGGAGGATTCTCTTTCGGAACCAACAGAACCGGGCGATACCCCGTTTGTCCAATCCACCGTGTTTTGGAAACAAAGCCCCCGGATGTTTCGCTGCCAGGCGATCCATGGATAGTCATGAACGTTCTGAAACGTATCCGCGACTCCACCGGTCGGACACCGGAGCCAGAACTCAAAATCTTTCTTTGCCCCGATTCTCTCCGGATCATCCAATCCCTTCTCCGCATGGATAGCAAACACGTCGAATGAATCCCGCAGCTTCTCCAGGGTCGCCCCGCTATTCTCACGGACTGCGTAGTCCAGCCACAGGATCGCATGTACTCCAGGATGGCTCTGCATGGGGGTGCGCATGATCGCGGCGAGCGAAAGAAGCGCCTCGATATCGGCCTCGTCAACCGGATCCTCCAGGTCCAATGGATAAAAACCATACCGTTTTGCGCTCTGGTAACGAATGATGAAAGTCGGCTCAATCCACCCCTTCTGCGCGATATGATAGATGAACTCGGTCAGAATCGTTCGATTCTCCAGCTCGTATTGATCCGTACCCCAATGCCGAAATGAGGATGGGTAGTCCAATCCGAACGGCAGGAAGAACCGGCTTACCGGCAATGAGCCGCGCGGCAAATCGTGAAACGCAGAACCGTCCAGCAAAGGCCCGAACCGTTCATCCCATTGAGTCCAGGAGGCCACCGAGATCCGGTCGCCGACCCCGCGCAGCACGGGTGCAGCGCCTTGAAGAAGAGACCCGTCCGGCAGGAGCGGGTGGATTGCGAACGTGCTTCGATGGGCATGTGCGGCGCGGTGGAACTCTCGCTCGGTGAACGGTTGCGTCCTAACGGGACCATCGCTCATCAGGATGGTATCCAGGCTCACTGAGTCCGGCAGTGTCGGCTCCAGAACCTCCAGCCGTACCGTGAACTCCGACAGGCGATACCCGCCGCGATGCGAGATGCGGAAGACGGATTCATACACTCCGGGCGGAATGGCCTTGGGGATGTATACATCCACCCACACCACGACCAGATGCGGTTCCGAGGGACCTCGGTCCGGATCGGTAATGGAGGCAGGGCGTGATCCACCCGTATCCATGGGCCAGAGAGCATCCGGGACCATTCCCCCGTCAAGAGGCAGATAGATCTCTCGGAAGAACTGCACATGCCGAGCCGCATCCAGACGGGCTGGCCCTTCAAGATCCTGGGCGCTTACGAATAGGTCTCGGAGACCCGATTCCAGCGCCTCAATCACAATCTGGAAAGAGAGAAACTCATTCCGAACACCCTTCAGGACAACCAGCGCATGGCCGCCATCCCAGATCTCATTCGACTGCCTCAAGGTGTCGGGTGGGATATCCGATTCCAGCACCCTGCCGGTCAGCGGGTCGATTCTTGCCCAGTCGCCCACACACCAGATCCGCGCAGGTTCTGCACCCGATCTCATACCTGTTGCCTGTTCCGCCATCCGATTGCTCCCGCGATCAGACTAAACCCCTCTCGGCCAATTCCTTTGCGGCCTGCTCGAATTTATCTTCCGGTGTCGTATCTTTCGCCCACGCGATGATTTCCCTCAGTCCTTCTTCAAAGGTCACTTTCGGTTCATATCCCAATTCCGTGCGAATCTTGGTGATATCCGCCGTGCAATGACGGGTATCTCCCTTGCGGTATTTGTGAAGGACTTCCGGCTCGATGGGATTCGAGGTGAGTCTGGCGAGGATCTGTGCGACCTCCAGGATCGTTGTGGGCTTGCCGGAACCGACGTTGTAGGCCTGGAAGTTCGCCGCCGGTTTCTCAAGCGCCAACATACCTGCCTGAACCACATCGTGCACGGAAACGAAATCCCGCGTTTGCAGCCCATCCTCGTAGATTACCGGCGGTTTGCCGTTTGCCAGGCGGCTCAGGAAGATCGCCATCACGCCGGTGTAGGGATTGGACAGGCTCTGCCGGGGGCCGAACACATTGAAGAACCGCAGAGCGACGGTTGGGATGTTATAGGTTGTCCCAATGGCGAGCACCATGTCTTCCTGCTGACGTTTTGTCTGGGCGTAGATCGTCGAACATTTCAACGCCGCCGTCTCCGGCGTCGGGATCGGGGACAGTTCCGCGCCGCATTCGGGGCACAGGTGTTCCCAGATACCTTTGGCCAGCTGCTCTTCGGAACGGGTCCACGAACGCACAGTTCCATGCGTCGGACAGTGGTAACACCCTTCGCCATACCCGGTCTGCGAGACCGCCACAATCACCTTCTTGACGGCGGTCTTCTCGTTCACCAGCAAGTCCAGCAGGTTCGCCGTTCCCCCGATGTTCACATCGACATAGTGTTTAATTTTGTATTGTGACTGGGCCACTCCGACTGCCGCGGCGTAATGAAATACCGCGTCCTGACCCTTGAGACCGCGTCGAAGTGCGTCGATATCCCGGATGTCGCCTTTGACGAACTCGACATCTTTGCTGAGGTATTTCGGCTTGTTTCCGTCCGGGTGGACCTGTGGATCGAGGACATCGAAAATCCGAACCTGGTGGCCCGACGCGAGGAGCGCATCCGCAAGATGGGAGCCGATGAATCCGGCTCCTCCCGTAACAAGTACTTTCATTCTATGCCTCCACAAACAGTGCAAAGACCCATCAAGCGGATGGCGGTCTTTGCGGTCTCTGGTCCCGATTCCGGGGGCACGCAGTCCAACGTCCAGAACGATAGAAGAGGCGGATGGCGGAATCAAGAGAGTCTTTGTGAATCCCGAATCGCATCTCACGGAAGGTAAAGGGGCTATTCTTCTCGAATCGAGACGGGTTTCGAGAGGATTTCACTGAGAATAATCCCGTTGACAATCGGGTTGGGGTGCATCCGCCCCAGGAATTCGACCGATGATCTCCGCACTGTCGTTGCATAGTGCGTAGATGTCTTGGAAACCGCCGGGCGAAAGGAAGGCTTTTGCTGAATCGTCTTCGGTGTCTTCGAGACCTCGGACGGTTGCTTTTCGACGGACGCAAATTCAGGACCTGCCGGCGACTCGGGGGCCGTTCCTTCCCATTTCGTCTCCATCGTCTCCAAGTCAAAAGCCTCTTCCAGGCGCTTGCTCCATTCCCGAATGATATCCTTTGTCCGCCTTGTGCCTTCTTGGGCCTGCTGTCTGACCGGCTGGACCGTTTCGGCGGAAACCGACCGGCCTGCTTCCCGCCGTCGGGGCTGGACCGGACGTTCCGGTCGGATGGTCGGTCTGGCCTTTGCGGATTCCCGAATTGGTTTCCCCTTGGGTGCTTGTGGTGTTTTGGCGGATGACTTGTCAGCGCGGCGCTTCTCCGCTTTCGCTTTCTGCGACAGGCTGATCAGGAAATTCACGATGATGATCGCAAAGAATACAAGTAGACCGACATAATCTTCCATCGCGCACTCCATGGCCTTCGTTCAGGTACCGGGACAAGTCTATCTCTTCCCATTCCCGGCGGCAAGCGTAAGGATAGGAGCGGGGGCGTCCCGCCCCCGGAATCTCCCTTCAACATCCTTGCGAAACATCCCACGGTCCAGGTAGGATCTCGCCATGGGAATTCTTGCTTCCCCCCTGATCAAGACCGTGTTGCTTCTGGCCGGTGGACTCGCCTACCTGGCGATTCTGGCATTCTGCACCCGCTGGTTTGCCCGCCGACCCGCCGATGCCATGTCGCTCATGATGGCTGTGGCTCCGTTGGAGGTCATTTCAATTTACAAGGGAATCACTCTCAAGCCGTTTCTTCTTCTGTTTCCCGCCGTTGTTGCGGGAATCGCCTGGCATTACCGGGATCGCCTTCTCCGCCCGCCGGAATGGACATCCTGGGACTGGTGTATCCTGTCCTGCATGGGAGCGATGGGCTTGTCGTGCCTGTTCGCGTATAGCCCCATGCAGGCCGTCCGGATGACTGTCCAGCTCGGCATCGTGTTTGCCGTGTGTATGGGTACAACCCGCCTGATTTCGGATCGCGAGCAACTGGAGCGATACCTGAAATTCTTCACATGGTCGGCCGTCGCAGTCTGCGGCTATGCGTTCTGGCAGGCCGCCGGGTATTTCCTGGGCATTCCCTCGCAGCCCCTCCTGGCGCTCGCCCGGTTGAATCCGACTCTCCCACGCATGTTGGTGGAACCGGGAGCCATTGTTTTTTCACAGGGCATGAGTGTGGTCCGGGTTTCCGGCACGTTCTTCGACTGGAACATTTTCTCCGCCTATTTGGTGATTGTTCTGTCGCTGTTTCTGGTCTATGCCTGGCGCGGCCTGTTGCAGGGGAACCTGCCGGGCAGAGTGTCTTGGGGATTGATCGTGCTGATGGCCACCTGGCTGCTTACCTTTTCCAGAAGCGGTTGGCTGGGAGGGGTCACTGCGGCAGCGGTCTTGGTCGGATTTGGATTTCCCATCCGCCGGTTGGCCCGAAAATATCTTGTTTTTGTTGGGATTGTCGCAGTGATCTGCATCATTGCGCAAATCAATCCGATTGGGATGGTGGCCCGACGGGTGAATCAGAGCCTCACCGGAGAACGCTCCGTCATGGAACATGCCTATTACGGCCTGGCCGCGCTGGAGATGCTGCGGAATCATCCCCTCACCGGTGTCGGGATACACAATTTCTCTACGGTCTATCAGGCGCGATTCAATCCCAACCTTCCCGGTGCAACGGCGCATTCAGGATTCCTGTCCATTTTTGCCGAGATGGGACTGATCGGCGGTGTGATCTTCGTATTCACTTATCTGGTGGTTCTGCATCGCCTGTGGGCCGTTCAGCGGGGGTTGGCAATCCATGATCCGGATGGTCTGCTGTTGCGGGGAATACTGGCGGCAACGGTCGGGCTGGGTGTCTGCAACCTGTTCTATCATTTCTGGACCCAGCTGTTTCTCTGGTGTTTTTTCGCCTTTGCCGTCGCCGCCGCTAACGTTGTTGAAGGATCGACTCGTAGAACATTGCCCGGCGAGGCAGACAAGTAGGCTCAAGCCCGTCTGCGGGCTAGCCCACCGGGACTGTCCATGGCATTGGCAAGTCACGAAATCCGTGATTGAATTGCGCAATTCCCCATAGAAGCGGATTTCCCCGCTGTTGTATCTTCGGGAATGTCCGAAATGTGGATCGAAATTTCGCACAAAGGTTTATGGTACGGATGAGGAATCCTTCGGGATCGGGCGGACTTCTTCTGGTTCTTGCCGTGGTGCTTGGTCTGATCGGCTGTGCGCAGCCGAAACAGGAGATGCCCGGGATGGCGGAGTCTCTTCCGCGTCCCAAGATCCGAATCCCAAAGGAAGCCGTCATCGTCTCGCATGTTCCCCCAAGATCGGTCGAGTCTGTCCCGCCTCCGCCTTCCATGCTCCCCATGCCGGAATTGCCCGCACCGGTTATTCCTCTGCCGGAACCGTCCATAGCCGCCCCACCGCCGGTATTTGAACTGGGCGCATGGCATGTCGATATCCAGGCAACCTGTTTCGATCTGTCCGATTCTCGCCGACCGCGCACCGCCTGGAATTCGATTGACCCACTCAAGGAGAATCCTTTCCATATCGCCTTGCCCTTCAACGACCATGTTCCAGGCTGCGAGGAATATGGCCCCTGTAAGAATCGGTGGGTCGAAGTCCTTAATGTAGACACCGGACAGCGGGCTTTCGCGCAATGGGAGGATGTCGGGCCGTGGTTCGCCAATGATGCGGAGTATGTATTTGATGAGACCGGCACAGTGCGTCCCCATGCGGAAGTCCATGAGGGGAAACGACTGAATATCTTCCGCAGCACAAAAGGAACCCATCAACGCCCCATTCGCAGAATCAAGAACAGCGCAGGAATCGACCTGTCCCCCGATCTCTGCGAAATCCTCAACATCAACGGGCAGGGCCTGGTCGACTGGCGTTTTGTGGAAGAAGACTACGTGCCGGAGGGCCCCTGGAAACTCCGCGTCTCAACCCGCCCCTGATTCAGGAATTCCAGCAGAATCCCCTCTGTCCGCTCTTGCTTCGCCCCTCCTTCCCGTCCTCACCCCTCTGTTCACTTCTTCTTCCATTCATCCTTCATCCTTCATCCTTCATCCTTCATCCTTCTCTTCGTGAACGCCGCCGCCAGATGCTCCAGGTTCTCGACGATATAATCCGCTCCGGCCTCTTCAAGATTCCGACGTCCCAACATCCCCGCCGCACCCGACAGGACCGCCACTGTGGGACAGCCTATTCTCTTGCCCGCCCAGATATCGGCCACGCTATCCCCGATGACCGCAAAACGAGTATGCACGCTGGCATCGTATTTTTCGCTGTACAAGACAATCGGCGGCAAATGAGGATGAATCGCCCGAAGAAACACATAAGGATGGGGCTTGGAGAGAGACTCTGTGATTCGACCTGCCCGTAACGTACGCTGGGCCTTTTCGATTTCGTTGTGTGTCGCAATCCGTTCCGAATCGAAGAACCGATCGAATCCCCATCGTTGGAGCGGCGAGAGGATTTCCAGTCGAGGCCGTCCGGTGGCGATCCCCAGGGTGAATCCGCTGTCCCGCAGAGACGATAGAGCGGAACGGGTCCGGTCCTCCGGAAGAAGCGGTTCTTCCTGGTGAATCAGACCCGGTTTCGGCCAGGCATTGACCGATTTCCCCGTCTGTTTCGCGTAGAGATCTTCCCCCAGGTACCATTCCTGAAAGAGATTCTGCAAATCGTTCCAGAGCAGTGTATCTCGACCGAACAGGCCCGCGAATTCCTTGCTGTACCCCGGAACCGATTCAGGAATCTTGTCCAGGAGATCCAGCCCACGGGTCTGCGGGTGAAAATCGTCGAATAGTTTGAGCTCGATCCCCTTTTGAGGAGCGATTTCAATGCCGCGTGAGCGGAAGAATCGACCCCATTCCGCAAAATCGGAAACGCGCAGAAGGGTAGGCCAGTCTTTGCGCCGGATGATACGCCGGTACCCTTCCGCCAGGACCCCCAGGCTCTCCCGAATTTCCTTTTCCATGAACCGTCGCTTGGGCGGGATCTCGAATCCTTCCGCGCGCTCCCATTCCATCGGCTCATCGGTCGATTCTTCTCCCCCCTTCGGTTCCGAGATCGTCGTGAGCGATTCCACAAACAACGGGGCCATGTAGAGTCCCGCAACCAGGTACGCGAGATCCCAATTCGTGCTGATTCCACGGCTCTTACAGCGGATAATCAGGTCTGTCGGCAGGTATTTCCGCCATTCCAT
This sequence comes from Candidatus Omnitrophota bacterium, assembly GCA_029568995.1. Lineage (GTDB taxonomy): Bacteria > Hinthialibacterota > Hinthialibacteria > Hinthialibacterales > JAKPRU01 > JAKPRU01. The sequence continues at coordinate 8,205 of JAKPYU010000221.1, forward strand.
GCGCGAGGAGGCGGCCATCTGACGGTAATACACTTCCGGGATGGAGGTGTAATTCGGGGGACTCAGACCCAGGTAGAGAGGGCTTTCCAGGACTTCACGAATCGTCAGGCCCGCCGCATCAAAATAGCTCTCCTCGGATGTGACCACCCCGTCCATATCGAGAATCAGGGTGTCCACATTCCAAAAAGATTCAGGCAATTCGGGGTTTCGATGTGGGGTCAAGAGCCACGCTCCCGATTCGTGATCAGCCTGCACCGATGCGCCGCTCGTAGCGGCTGGTTCGTTCCACCGGTTCGAGGCCGGTTTCCGAGATCAGATGACGAATCCCGTCCACTGTCAATGCCTGTGGGGAGGAAGCCCCCGCCGCATGGGTAATCCGCTCCTCGGTCACCGTTCCGTCGAGATCGTTGGCTCCGAAATGCAGCGCCACCTGGGCCAGCTTCACATCCAGCATCACCCAGTACGCCTTGATATGCGGGATGTTGTCGAGCATCATGCGCGAGGTGGCAATGACACGCAGGCTTTTCAGCCCCGTCGGTTTCTCTCCTCCCAGCCGGTTATTGTCCGGGTGGTACGCCAGGGGAACGAACGCCTGAAATCCCCCTGTCTCATCCTGAAGATCGCGCAGACGGCAGAGATGGTCGATGATTTCCTCATCGGATTCGATATGGCCGTACAACATCGTCGCATTGGATGGCAGTCCGCAACGGTGCGCAGCCCGGTGAATCTCCAGCCACCGATCTGCCGAGATTTTGTTCGGAAACAACTGCTGTCGAATCCGCTCCGAGAAAACCTCCGCACCACCGCCCGGAATGGAGCCTAATCCCGCCTTCTTCAGGCGCTCAAACACAGACTCGACAGACAACCCTGCGTTCTGCGCAAACCCGTCGATTTCAGCGGCGGTAAAACACTTCAGATGGAGTGCGGGATATCGGGAAGAAATGCGGGCGAGCATCTCCTCAAAGAATTCCAACGGTAAAGTGGGATGAACCCCGCCCACAATGTGCAGTTCCGATGCACCCGCTCGATCCGCT
>JAKPYU010000225.1 GCA_029568995.1 Candidatus Omnitrophota bacterium
TTTTTGTTGGGTTTGTTTTGGACTCAACCCATATCTGAAGCGTTCCGTTGTTATTGAACACCCTAAACGTAAAGGCATGATTATAAAAGCCGGTATTATTGGCCCCCCACGCAATGAGGTAAATGGAACTATAGTTGGTTATGGTGGCCGAGTTAAGATAAAACGAAAACTCGAAATCGACATCATTAGTGTCGTATGCAATGGTAGACCCATTGTTCCAATACACCCTTTCGTTGTTTTCCGCCGCATCTTCGGTGTCACTCAAAAGTCCGTAAGTGCAGGACCCTTTGGGCGGAGTGCCGGGAAGTTCTACCTTGAACGTCTGCGAATCCCCGTTGATGGTCCAGGTGTTGACACAGGCTTTGGTCCCCCCAGCAGTACAGGCCGTCGAGTCGTCACCGAAGGACTCGTACATGACATTGCCCGTGGGGGTGGAGCATCCAGCGGCACTCTGCCCGCCGCCGCTGCAAATCAATGGACTCATCCATGCGGAAGCCGACAGGGGGAGAATTAGCAGAATGGAAAGTGCGAACAGAAGCCTTCTCACGATGCGCCTCCGTCTGTCCACTTTCCCGACCCGCCGAAAGTTACCCATCCATCCGTCCCGGCACCGTCTGCATCGGTAACACTCATCAGGAAGATGTAGTCGCCCGCCGCACCGGGGGAGTCGATGGTGTCTCCGGCATCGAGAGCCGTTCCATACAGCTTGATTTTGTCCGCATCGTCCACTTCGATGATGACCGTCTCTGCGGCATCCCGGACGTAGAACCCGACAACCGCCCCAAACCCGACATCGGAAACCTTGTCGAGCGTAATGGTGCAGGCGGCGGTAACGAAATAGACCTTGCCGATAAGGTCTGTCGTGTTGAGGGAGATGTTGCCCGTGATGTCGGACCCGATTGGAACGCGCCCCGCGATGGTTCCCGTGGTGAGAAGGTTGATTGCGCCGAGGGAGATGTCCGATACATCGGTGTTGGTTCCGACCGTAACGGTATTCGCCGCAGACCCGACATTGATATAGATGTCCTCGGAGTTTGCACCATAGAACCCGAATTTGCCGGAGCCGTAGCCAACCTCACCGGCGGCATCCGGGGTGGAATCGCCAAAGAG
>JAKPYU010000254.1 GCA_029568995.1 Candidatus Omnitrophota bacterium
ACTGTCGATGACATGGCCCGCGCAAAGGCGCTGGCGGCCTGGAAACAGAAAGTCAATTCCGAATGGAAGAATCTCAAGGTCCTTCACGTGGAAACGGACATGCCGGAGAATGTGGAGGTCAATGTCTCCTTTGTGGTTTCCACCGAGGTGCAGCTGGGAGGATTGGCCCCCAAGGATGTCGCGGTAGAACTGTATTTCGGACCGCTGGACTCCCAGGGCAATATTGCCTCTGCGGAGGTTGCCCCGATGACCCTGCAGCATACGCTGGGCGCGGGGCGGTACAAATTCAGTACGGTGGTATCCTGCTCCACCAGCGGGCAGCATGGCTACACGGTCCGCATTCGCCCGTCGCACGAGGACTTCTCAAACCAGCACGAAACCGGCCTGCTGTGCTGGTATTGAGAATCCGGTGTATACTTCAAACAGGCGTTCCAAGGCGCAACCGATCCATACGACCGGGAGAGGCTGATGATAAACGGACCGGCATACGAGAATATCCTCAGAGAAGCGGAGCAACTCCCGCGAGAGCAATGCTTGATGCTGATTGAGCGCCTGATTTACAGAATGCGCACGGCAGGGACAACAGAAAATGGGGCACCCGCATGGGAAGACTATGCCGGTTCGGCTCCTTATCCCCTTTGCGGTGAAGATGCTCAAGAGTGGATACGCCGAAGCCGTCAGGAGTCGGATAGGAAGAGAATGTTCCCATGAATCTGCGGGACGCCCTCGAAAACGTCCAACGTTTGTTTCTGGATACGGCTCCTGCTATCTATTTTCTTGAGCGACACCCGGTGTATTTCTCTCGCATGGAGGCCCTATTTCGCATTCGCCGGGAGAAACGGATCATAGTCGTAACGTCTCCGATTACCCTCGCAGAATGCCTGATTCATCCGATGAAACGGGGCATGACCGACCTTGCAGAGAGTTACAGGCGCTTGATTCAGGAAGGGGCGGGGACAGAACTCCATGATATCGGAGCTGAGGCGGCGGAATATGGTGCGCGAGCAAGAGCGCTCCTATCCATCTGCTTGACGGATGCCCTGCAGGTAGGTGTGGCGATTTCCGCCGAATGCCAGGCTTTCCTCACCAATGACAGGCAAATGTCGAAGATCGAGGACATTCCTATCCTCTTGTTGGATGATCTGGAGGAATAGTCAGAATCCAACAAATCCTCCCCTCATAAAGATTCTTCGAAAAATTTCCTCCCCTCTGCTACCCTTTTGACGGATTCTGTGTATTGCATAAATGAGGGCGCTGTTTCGACCGGCGGACCGGACCGGAGGCATGTTCGATGAATCGCAACCTGGAGCGGGACCTCTTGCGGGGCAAGCCCGAAGCCTTCGAGCGACTGTTCGATCTCTATGCCGACTCGCTGTACCGGCTTGCGTACGCATTTCTGTTCAACCGG
>JAKPYU010000280.1 GCA_029568995.1 Candidatus Omnitrophota bacterium
GCTCCGCGAGTCTGTGGGAACCCTGACAGCGTTCCAGAGAACACCGCTTCGTCGGTGGATGTTCCGGTTGCAGACGCCACAACGATCTTGGTGTATGCGCTCAGGCTGTCGGCATCAAACTCACCATCATAAATCTGATAGTTCGTATTTCCGACGCGAACGGGTTTCAAATCCAAAACCTTTGTGAAGGTCCCAGTTGCTTTCGTATGCGTTTGCAGACTAACGCGATTGGTCGTGTCAGCCGCTCCGTCATTGGTGTCCATCAAGACACTCAAGCGCGCCTTCCCGGTCCACTTTTCGAGCCCCGTGATAAATGCGCTTGTCCATGCTCCGGCTGTCGAAGCATCGTCGAATACAATTCGTTCTTCTCCTGCGTATCTGTCCATTTGTAAATCCTTTCTTGTTAGTTGGTTGCGGATAAGTGTATCAGGGATCGGACCTGATACACTCAATCCAAATCAGATTCAGGCGGCTCCGGAATCGGTCGATACGCAGAATGCCTGATCGTAGCGTGCTCCGATGTCGTAGTACATCGCAGCGGTGAGGACGGTCTCTCCCGATTTCGCGCGGGTGACGTTTTCCCGGATGATCTCGACTCCTCCGAACATCCCAACGGTTAGCTGTTTGATGTCGCCGAAGATGGTCTTGTGATCCGTGAGATACGAGCAAACCTCATACTCATGTCCGCGAATACGGTTAGTCACCAGGTCGATTGCGAGCTGCCCGGTGGTTGCGGAAACCTCCAACACGGCAAACTTTGCCCAAGTTGCCGAATCCATCAGCCAGATCGAGTCAGCCGTATAGGTGTGGTCCTCCATCTGCTTTGCCATCGCGTCGACGATGTCGGTATATGCAGCCGCTCCGCCGTAAGTGATGGTGTTTTTCCCGGCCAATGCGGTAATCCCCAAAGGCTGGTCGTTCAATCCGGTCCCGACGATCCCATATTTGTCCCACGTGTTAGCGGCAACCGCTTGCAAGTGGGTCATAACGACCTGCTCGACCACTCCGGCTGTCTGTCGGAGCAACTGATTGCTCAGATAGATCTGGGTGGTTGCGCGTTTCGGCGACAATGCGAGTTGACCCATGACGAGCTGCGACAGTTCGGCGTCATCGGTTTCACCCTTGTGCAGCATCGTCGCACCAGTGGTCAGTTTCGGGATCTCAACGTTTCCGGTGAGACCTTCCAAGACCTGCGCTCCACGGCGTCCGAGGATCGTGTTCTGCATCAGGATGTCGATGAACGAACCGTTGCGGGTTTCGGTCGGAACCATGTAACCACCATCGGCAGCGGTTCCGGCATTCTGTCCTGCGCGCTTCAGAAAATTGCGTGCAAGAACCGACTGAGGAATCACGATGGAATCAGACCCACCGTGCTCATTCCGGAAGGTATCCTTGAGTTCTTCCGAAAGATCGCGTTCGAGCCCCGTCAGTTCCTTGTTTGCTGCAACCGCTTGCAACACGCGCCCCAAGTCATAGCGTTCGGCCTTCTTCTCGGAAATCTCCGGAAGCTTGTTGGCTGCGGCTGCGGGTTTGTGATTCCGGCTGACCTGTGCAAAAAAGTCTGACGGCTGAATGTCGGAATCGAGAGCCTTGTTGACCTCGGTTTCAGAGACTCCCAAAACCTTACCCATATCGCGGATTC
>JAKPYU010000300.1 GCA_029568995.1 Candidatus Omnitrophota bacterium
ATTGGACTGGAGGATATTGAAGACATTCAGGCCGACATTGACCAGGCGCTCAGGAAAGCCGCCTCTTGAGTGAAGCGGCGGATTGTCCCAAGGCGATAGAGGAGTGGAGTGGGGTTGATAAGTTTAATGAATTCAACCCCCTCTGTATCTCCCCCAATCCTTGGGGGAGAAGTTTATGCGCTCGTTCGTGCATTTTAATGCAGTCCCCGGACCGTCGCCTGTCCATGCGGGACTAAGGTTTCTGTTCCATCAAATCCGGGTGCAGGCGCTGGGATATCAGATCGACCGATTTCACGAAGGAAGAGAAACAGGGAAGTGTCACCTGGGGCGACTTGATCAGAATCATCTCACATTGGCTGAGCAGCGGGAACTGAGAATACGTTGCCTTACGCTCTTCGAGAGAACTCACCTCCGAAAGGATGAGAATCACCTCCGGTTTGCGGGCAATTACGGATTCCATGGAGATGATGGGATAGGCAACGGGGGAATCTGCGAAGACATTTTTCCCGCCTGCCATTTCGATAATCGCATGAGCGAATCCCTTGGAGGAGACTGTCATCAGCGGCCTGTGCCAGATTTCAATGAACACCCGTTTCTTGGGGTGATTCTCAAGGCGCTTGACAACGGTTTCGAGCTGCTTTTGCCACTCCTGGAGTTTCCGATCAGCCCGCTGTCGGACATTGAGACAGTCGGCTAAGGTCAGGAACGCGTTCTCCAGGTCCTTCCGGTTTCGGGATGGGCCTAGATTCACAACGGGAATTCCCAAATCCTTGATTCGCTCTACTGTGGTGGGCTTGTTCGATTCCACGTCCGCAATGACCAACGTGGGCCGAAGCCGCGCGATACGTTCCAGGTTGGGCGCCATCTGAGAGCCGATAATTTCCGCATCGGTGGCATCCGCCGGTCGTTCGCAAAACTCCGTCAGGCCGACCAGGGATGAACCAAGCTCCAAATCCGCGATCATCTGTGTGCCGGATGGAACCAAAGACACGATCCGGTGGGTTGTACTCTCCGGCTCGCAGAAAAGTACTTCCGCCATTGGTAGGAGGAATAGAAAAAACCACACTGTTTTACGCATCAATGTAACCACCACAAATCCACGCCGACATTCGGCGGTATACCGTACCGATATACGATAGACCTTTCCCCTTCGGCACTCCAATCCAACCAGAGGACGGAAATCCCATCCGTGCGCGGATTCAACGCGATTGCCGGAGTCCGTGCGTCGGCCTCCATCCGACTGAGGGCTACCGGGGACTCTATCGAGAGATCGCCCGGACTGAGAATTGCATACATCACGCGGTATGCGCCGCCGATGTCTTCCTGCCAGACAATATGCGCCTGGCCCCTGGAATCGAAGGCAAGATCCGGTTGCGTGGCATCCGTATTGCCATTGTCAACGCGAATGGGAGCACTCCAACCTGCACCGTTCGGACGATATTGGAGGAAGATTCGTTTCTGCGTGTCCACCCGTTTTGAATAGACCAGGCCCAGATTCCCCTGTCGATCGGCTGTCAACCGGTGCGGATCGAGGAACGAGCCACCATCTTCCGCTACCTGTTCCACTGGCCCGGCTACTCCATCCGCCGAAACGGTATATCCGCGCAGCTCGAAATTCCCCTGCCATCCTTCCACGAATCCCCAGAGGACATACATCTCGCCGCTCGGAAGAGCCGCCAGAGAGGGCATCCAGTTCGCGGTATAGGTTGAACCGGAGCCAATCGAGGTGATTCGGAACGGTTCAATCCCGACTTGCGGGGGAAATTCGCCGGAAAGGGTGCTGGAACGGAGATAGACGTCCGCTGTGTTGCCGTCCAGGGTGAAATCATACCAGGCGATATGGACCCGACCGTCCGGTCCGACTGCTATCTGGGGGGCATACCCGTTGTCGCCCAGGTGCCCTGCCCGCGTATCGCTAATACGAACATCCGAATCGGAGAACACGCCATCTACCGGCTTGCGGTCATAGTAGATCTCTGTGTTGTCCATCCAATGCCCGGCGAACGTCGTGTGTCGGTAATCGTGCCAGACCACATGCACGGTGTCCTCGGAGTCCACGGCCAGGCATGGATGCCTGCCCCCGCCGATGGTGGCATTGTCCACGCGGATTGGCACGGACACATTCCCATCGGGACCGACCTCGCAATACCAGACTTGATTTTGAGGCGGAGAGCCGGTCTGATCGCGAATCCCGTACACCAGGTGAAGACGCCCCGTGGAATCGACCGCTGCGGTTCCGTGCGTGTTGATCGGAAATTCAATGGGATTTTCGCTTTGCTGGATTATGATTTCTTCTTGGAAATCGACGGCCCAGGCAGGAAGGGCGAATAAGAGAAGCAGGACGATTACACAATTGCGGATTG
>JAKPYU010000314.1 GCA_029568995.1 Candidatus Omnitrophota bacterium
CACCCGGCTCAACGTCTCGGGCGGCAGGTTGTGATCCCCGGCCGTGCCGTCGGTGAAGTGCAGGTCGCTCAGAACCACCAGCATGGGCGCCTCCCGCCACCGATTGTAGCGGGTGCGGCCGCCGGGGTGTCAAGGGGAAAACAGATGGCGGTCGGCTCACAGGTCCATGACTGCATTCGTTCGCAAGTTCGAAAGTTCACAAGTTCGGGTTTGCCGCACCAACGAACACACGCCACGGTATCCCCCATGATGGCGCATTGAATACAGGATCATCGGCGCTTGACTGAGAGCTGCGGAACGACACCTCGTTTCAATTCTGTTCCGATGCCTGTATAATTAGGCCAGATCGTTGGTTGACCATCGGTTGTTTCGGTGTTGCTCACCGAATGAGATTCGCACGATGAAACAGCGAAAAACTCTCCAACGGATATTGGCTGGCGCGATCACTGTGCGTTTCGACGAGATGGCAGGTTTGGTGGAAGCCTTCGGATTCTCATTATCCCGAACGAACGGAAGCCACCATATTTTCACGCACCCGGAGATTCCGGAATTGATCAATCTCCAAAATGTCCGTGGACAAGTTAAGCCATATCAGGTTCGACAGTTGTTGAAGCTGATCGAGCGACACAACCTGTCTTTGGAGGACGAGTGATGCAAGATTACCATATCAATATTTTTTATTCCGAGGAGGACGGGGGATACATCGCGGATATTCCGGATTTGCAAGCCTGCTCCGCATTTGGAGATACTCCGGCAAAAGCTTTGCAGGAACTCCAGAAGGCAAAAAAAATCTGGCTGCAAACCGCCCGGGAGCAGGGCAAACCGATCCCTCCGCCGAAATATCGGCCAGTCATTTATCAGGCGACTTCAAGACCTTGAACACGGGCGGGTGGAACGCGCGCTGCCTGTTCTGACTCAACGCTGAAGTTGTGCCGTTGCTCGATCAGCCATGATCGAAGCATCTTCGGCGCACGTGCATCGAACGCGCGGTACGCCCGATGACCGATGACGCACCTCTCGCCCCGAACCCCGAACCCCGAGCCTGGAGCCTTGAGCCTCGAGCCTCGATTACGATTACGAACTACGATTACGAACTACACTCACGACGCATCATAAAACTCCCCCTATCTCCCATCTCCTATCTCCTAACTGTTTACTGTTTACTGTTTACTGTTTACTGTTCACTATTCACCATCCCCCACAACCGCTCCCTCAGCCCCGAGGTCCGGCGGACGCGGGC
>JAKPYU010000323.1 GCA_029568995.1 Candidatus Omnitrophota bacterium
GCGTCAGTCATGGGAACGCCTGCCAGCCTGTTTCCCTGAGGTGCGCGATTCTCGAAGAGCCGCAGGTTTCCCGCGCCGTCGATAGCCAACAGGTCGAGATCCAGGTCGCCGTCGAGATCCACCCACACAGGGGACGACATACCGCCTGGTCCATGCATTCCGGCTTTGTAGTTCACGTCCGTGAAGGCAAGTTCCGCGCCGCCCTCGAATAGGAATCCACCGTCGGCCCTGGTCAGGAAAAGATCGGGCCGGCCATCTGCGTTATAGTCGCCAACGCAAACGCCGTTCGCATATTGCGGAGGGGCAGCATCCCCCTGGAAGGGGGTATGTGCAAAGCGCTCGCCCTTCTCGTTGAGGAGCGTCAAACTGGCCTGATGGCACTTCGGGGCATATAGATCGAGATATCCGTCCCCGTTCAGATCACCAATGGCGGGCATGAAAACCTCATCGTTGAATTTGGAGATGTCGGAATCACGACCCAAGTTCATCAATGTCCCGTCGCGATTATTCTGCCAGAGCGTCGCGCGGATAGTCGGATCATCGGGATATGGATATCCTGAACCGGAATAGATATCGGCGTAGCCATCCCGGTTATAGTCAATCCCTGAGAAGCAGAAATTACCTTCGGAAAGGAAATCGATCCCTGCGCTTTTCGCGACGTCTTGGAATGTTCCATTCCCAAGATTCTTGTAGAGACGTACCTGTAGATTCTCTCCATAAGTCACGAGATCGAGCGCATTGTCGCAATCAAAGTCAATCCAGGCAGACCATCCACGAATCGGCTCAATCCCTGAATTGGGAGATAGTTGATAACGCCCTTTCCCGTCATTGAGATACAGTCCGCCACCCATCGGTGTTCCCAGTACAAGGTCAGGAGCGCCATCGCCGTTTGCATCCGCCCAGGCTCCGGCGACAACGCTTTTCGCGCTGGGAAGCCCGCTCGAGGCCGCGGTGTCCTGAAATACTAACTTTCCCAGATTCATATACAGGGCATCGCGATCTGCCCCTCCGCCGAAAACGTAGATATCCAAATCGCCGTCGCCGTCATTGTCTTCCAGGGAGAGAGAGAGGGCTGTTCCGCTTTGAAGAAATCCCGCGTTCTCCGTTGAATCCCGAAACCAATCGTCAGCTGAGGTTGGACGTGTCGGTGTAGGCTCCGGCCTGGCAGGCCCACTGCCTGGTAGACGTCCGCCATGCCAATGAGCAAGTTCTTTCGGATTCTTGGGGTCGGAGACGTCGAACATTCGAACGCCCAACTGAGTATTCGTGATGTAGACGCGGTCTCCTGATTGCAGTACCCCTTCAACCCATCCCTGAAAACGCGCTTTTCCTGCGACCTTTAAGTCATCGGGCGTCGATGCGTCGATCACATATAGCCCGTTCTGTGATTCATCCGAGTTGTTGCCGTTCGCCAGGTACACGGTACTCCCGGCCACGGCAAGGCCCTCACCAAAACCGTCCGGTCCAGACTTGAACTTGTCCTTTACTGTGGGATTTCGAGGATCGGAAATATCGATCGTGACAAGACCGTGTACTCCCGCGCCGACGTGTACCAGGTTCCCGCTGCCACGGATAATCTCCGCCATGTTGTTGTCGAGTTTCCAGCCATTCTTCTGGAATATCAGGGCCAGGCTGTCGTCAGGCGCCCAGGTTGCCTGTGCGATGTGTTTTGGGGCGGCAGGCTGAGTAACATCAATGACTGCCATACCCTTTTCCAGGTCGGCGATATATGCATAGTTGCCTTCAACCCAGACATCCCACGCGCTGCCGGGTGTGTCCACTTCGCCGACGGCTTTTGGCACCTTGGGATCGGTGATGTCGATGATCTTGATTCCCGCTTCGCCGCTTGCCAGATAGAGATATTGATCAGTCAGAAACAGGCCCATCCCGTCCTTCCAGGAAGCAGTGAAGACACAAGCGGGTGAATCCGGAGAGGTAATGTCTAAGACAATCAGTCCCTTCTTTGCATCGGCAATATAGGCATAGTTTCCCTGGACTTTGATATTGCGATGATATCCATCTTCAGCGAGTATCGTACGGACATATTTCAGTTCATTCTCCGATACCCGCAGCACATACGTTCCCCCCGAACCACCGACGACGTACAGAATCTCGTTGTTCGCCGAAAGCGCCGCATCAAAGCAATAGCCAAGACGCGTCGGTTCTTCCTCCGTGGCCGGCGTGGACATCTGCGCGAGCGACGGAACTTGTCCATAGAACTCAGCATACAACCAGACAACAAACAGAAGCAGTCCGATTCTCCAGGCCCAGTTCATTTGAGGTAACCGTTTCGTGCTCAACATGGTCTGCATCCTCTCTTTCGCCGCCCGAAAGTCGTTCGAGATCGCAACGGCCTCGGCAAAATGTTTTTGTCTCCATGTTCCTTCGGCAAGCCGCATTAGAAGTTCCATGTATCGGTGTTTCTTGTGACCGTAAGCGTTCAGAACCGTCTCATCGCAGCATCGTTCCTGAGCGACATCGGCTTTCCGATTCAACCACCACACCAGCGGATTCCACCATTGGAGTATCTGGACCAGCCCCCGGAGCCGGTTCAGGAGGGGATCGCGCCGCTTGATGTGGATCAGCTCATGGAGAACCGCGAGTTCCAGGTCCTCCGGCGAATCCAGCAATGTCTTTGGGATCAGGATTGATGTGCGAATGAAGCCAATAACCACGGGGGTGTCGAGATCCTCTGCGATTCGTATTTCCGGGATGGAGCGTAGCCCCAGATGTCCGGCATAGTCGTCCACTCGCTTCCGCAGCGTATCGTCCGCCGGTTCTGTTCGTTTTCGGATAGAAGACCAGCGAAGAATCTGTGCGACCCAGCCTGCAGAGAACACGCACCAGCCGACGAGAACCACTGCGAAAAGAATCTCTCGCCACGGAATTGGAGCCGCCTCCGATACGGGAGTGACAACCGGCAACGGCTTGCCTGGCATGCTCCGAATGGGAGGCTCAGAGAGTGCCTGAAGGGATGACGGTTTTGGCTGAGCCGATTCAATTGACGACAGCGATGCCTGATGCGCCGGACGAGACTGAACGACCGGTTCCTCCGGCTGGGAAGGCTCAGGCATGGGGACCAATCCGACAGGCAGGCTGTCCGCCAGTATAAACGGAAGCACAATCGGAACGGTGGGAATACAGAACTTCAGTAGCGCGACAATGCAGCATCCATAAAGGACCTTTGTCGGTATGTGACTCCGCAGAATCCAAAGGAGCCACAGCAAACAGGCTGCCACAAATCCCTCGATCCCTACCTGAACTGCATAGTCGATCCACAACGTTGCACAAGACCGGTACAATTCGGACATGGTCTCTCAGGGTCCTCCGTTCGAGTTCTTTTCTGCCGCGTCCAGGATTTCGCGTAGTTGTTCCAGTTCTTTCTTTGTAATCTGTTTGGTTTGGATGAGAGACGAAACAAGGGGGATCGGATCGTTTCCGAAATAGTCGTTCAGGAAATCGCTGACAAGGTGGCGCTTCACCTTCTCCATCGGGCGGGTGGGAGAGAACACAAAAGCCTTTCCGCGCTCCGACTTCTCGTGTGCGACGAGGCCTTTGTCTTCGAGCCGCTGAAGGTTCGTGATAATCGTGGTATGCGCCAGTTTGCGATGTTTGGGCAAAGCCTTTCGGATATCTTGAACCGTGGCGGTTCCGAGCCGACAGAGGATATCCAGGATTTCCATCTCCGATACGCTGGGTGTCTGTTTACGCATGTTCACTCCTGTTTTGTCAACGCTGGGGTTTGTCCCACCGAGTAATATATCTATGAATATAGAAACCGTCAAGCGTTTTTTATGTTTGTAGAATAAAAAAATCCAATCCTGTCGGATTCCGGCAGGACCGCAGGCAGACCTGTGAGCATAATACACTGATATTTAAGGAGTTATCGCTAAATCACGGTGTCGTGTAGGTCTCCCCACAAAAATCCGGGGCCTGTCATTCCTGACCGGCCCCGGATTCTTGCGTCAATCCTGGAAGGCGTTCCGTCTCCCGAAATCGGGGATGGCTACACCCGAATGCTCTCTTTCTTCGCATCAAATCGGGCAACACCCTCTTCCCGATACGCCAACATGCCCATTTGCAGGGCGGTCTGGACAGCATACCCCATGCTCATTGTGCTGAGCGTATTTTTATCCCGTCTCCGGCAGCAGTCGAAGAATGTGGTCCAGAACCGGGAGAAATCTTCCTTTCTCTCAATGGGAAATCGCTTGGCCTCTTTCTTCGAACCTTCTGCGGGTATGAAAACCACCTCACTGCCCTGAACCGTAATGCTTCCTTCCCACCCCTGAACCACGGGAATCCGGGACCCGGACCCCCTTGACCCGGTCGCGCAGTAGTTGTTCCCCTGTGTCCCCAGAACAGCCACGGTGACCTTCTCAGGATAGCTGATGAGCATATCAAATGAATCGGGAACCTCCCGCTCCTCGTAGCGAAGTTTCCCACCGGCTGCCACAACAGAGGTCGGCATATTCACGCCAAGAATGCTCACAACCGGTGTGAGGGAATGCGGATACAGGTCTGTAACAGGCCCACCCGCGTAATCCTCGTACATCCGCCAGCGGAAGAACCGGCTCACATCGAAACGCCGTTTGGGCGAATCCCCCAGAAAAGCCTTCCAATTCAGATCGGGACCGGCCTGGGCGTTGGGATCGTCAACCGGCATTCCCCGTTCCCCCCAGTCGCCGACTCGGAAATACCCGCATTCGGCATGGATGGGTTGACCGATCAGACCGTCCCGCACCAGCTGTCTCATCAGCGCCCAGGCATCATCCGACATCCCCTGCGTCCCAAGCTGAAACACCTGCTTGCTGTTCTCGACTTCGCGGGCAAGACGCCTGGTGAGTTTGAACTGTCGCCAATGCGTAACCGGCTTTTCGCAATAAACGTCCTTGCCGGCCTGGAGCGCGTCAATCGCCTGGTACCCATGAATATGATCCGGCGTTGCAATACTGACAACATCGACTTTCGGATCGGCAAGAAGCTCCCGGTGATCCGTATAGATCTGGGAAACCTTGTATTTCTCCGCCGCCTTTTGCGCACGCGGGCGATACACGTCGCACACGGCGACGAGATCCACGTTTGATTCGTCCTGGATTTTGCGGACCACGGTCAGGTGCGAATTCCCACGCCCACCCGCACCGATCACGCCGACCCCGATGCGCTCATTCGCTCCAAGGACACGTGTCGATGAAAGTGCGGTGAACGTTGCCGCGGCGGATACAACGGCGGTTGTTCCGAGGAAATCCCGGCGGGTAATACCGGAATGGCGGGCGGTCAGTTCTTTGTTGCCGGACATGATCTTCTCCTTTAGTGTTGTCGCATCCTGTGGCTGGAATCCGAGTAGATTCTACCGGGGAGGATGGTACTCCGCTTTTCCCAGCGGGTCAATCATCCTGGAAAGAGCATCGCAAAGCGGGAAGCAGCCTGCCGATATTGGGGTGGTCGACCACAGAAAGATCCGATAACATTGAGGAATTGGGACGTTGACTCCGCAGGGTACGGACAAATGCGGTCGTGACTCCCCGATGGCAACCGGCACAGGGCCGCATTGAAGGGAAAAAAATGAAAAGGCGCGATTTTGTACGACTCGTCACGATTGGATCGGCAGGCGCTGTGATGCCGAAATGCCTTGCCGCCACCGACAGATTCCCCGACGGAAAGCCCAATATCCTGTTTCTATTTGCGGATGACCAGTGTTATGAGACGCTGCGATCCCTGGGCAGCGAAGTGCAGACACCCAACCTGGATCGACTCGCCGCGAACGGAGTCACGTTTACCCACGCATACAATCAAGGCGCATGGGGTGGTGCTGTATGTATTGCAAGCCGAACCATGCTGGTCACGGGACGCTTTCTGTGGCACGCGAAGGCCATCGAGAACACACTCGAAGAAGAGGCACAGGCCCGCCGATTGTGGCCGCAGATTCTCACAGATGCCGGATATGACACGTACATGTCGGGAAAATGGCACGTCAAAGTCGACGCGGAGAATATCTTCCGCACAACAAAACATATCCGCCCGGGGATGCCCGACCAGACGGATGAGGGCTATGATCGCCCCAAAAGCGAGGCGGACTACTCGGCTGGCTGGAAGCCCTGGGAGACGGAACGCGGCGGCTACTGGCAAGGCGGCAAACACTGGAGCGAGGTTCTGGCCGATGACGGCATAGAGTTCATCCATCAGGCCGAAAACGGCGACAAACCGTTCTTCATATACCTCGCCTTCAACGCGCCCCACGACCCAAGGCAATCCCCGAAAGAATACGTGGACCGGTACCCGTTGGATCAGGTAACCGTTCCGGAGAACTTCCTGCCGGAATACCCGTACAAAGACGCCATGGGATGCGATAAGGAACTGCGGGACGAGCGCCTCGCACCGTTTCCGCGCACATCGTACTCCGTGAGGGTGAATCGGCAGGAGTATTACGCGATCATTACCCACATGGATGCACAGATCGGGCGCATTCTCAATGCGCTGGACCAATCGGGAAAGGCCGACAACACATACATTTTCTTTACTGCAGACAACGGCCTGGCCGTGGGCCATCACGGACTTCTTGGAAAACAGAGCTTGTTCGAGCACAGTGTCCGAATCCCGTTGATTGTTACCGGACCCGGCGTTCCCCGGGGAAAGCAGATGGCCTCGCCCGTCTACCTGCAGGATATCATGCCCAGCACACTCAATCTCGCCGGAATAGAGATCCCCGAACATCTCCAATTCAAGAGCCTCATGCCTCTGATCGCCGGAACAAGAACAGACAGTTACAATGCGATTTACGGCGGCTATATGGAACTGCAGAGAATGGTGCACAAAAACAACTACAAACTGATCTGCTATCCGAAAATACAGAAAACACTCCTGTTCGATCCGGAGAAGGACCCACAGGAAATGCACGATCTCGCCGCCGATCCGCAATATGCTTCCGTTGTAGAAGATCTCAAGCGAACGCTTCAATGCCTTCAGAGGCAAACCGGAGACACGCTGGTTCTTGGCGAATTCAAGGATGAGGCGTGTTCGGAAGATCAGGAATAGTCATACTTTGCGCGTTCTATCAAGGAATCTCTCCGGTGTGGCCCGGCTAACTGCCCATCAGAAAAATGCGTCTTATCGGCATATTCGATTCCACAATTCACCTGAACCATTCAGAGTCAATAAGAAAGATTATTTTCCTGTATTTTTCTTATCCTCCTTGTTTTTGGCTTCGGCGGTTTCGATGATCGGAGCCAGGTCGAAGGATAAAGGTTCCCCGGCTTCGATGGCCGCGCGTGCATTCCGGATCGCCTCTTCCGCTCCGGGAGGAACGTCGGTATCGGTCCACCAGTTCATCCGTTCGCTGTAACACCAGACATAGCGATCTGTCGTGTAGAGCGCCCAATAAATATTGTGTTCAAACCACTTCGCCTGTTCTTCGGGTGTCATGTAGTTCCCCAGCGTTTTCTCTGTCTTGCGCATCCCATAATATTGATCGATATAGAGCGCCTGTCCCATGCGCACTTTGGCGTAATACGCGGGCCAGACATCGGGAGGAATAAGGTAGCGTGCTCGCTGGGTCACCGCGTGGTAGAGATTGAAATACTCCAGGCTGTTCGTGTAGTAATAAGCCCCCTCATTTCCATCAACGATCCGAATATCCGTTTGCGATCCCTGTAACATGCCCTCAACGAACGCAGGCAGCAACGCATACGTGGTCTTTTCCAGTTCCTCTTTGCGGACGTTCTCAGGCATGGGGCGGCAGAACTTACGGTAAATACTGGCATGGAAGAACGTCAGGATGGTAGCATCGGGAAATTCCCGTTCGATTGCCCGGACAAACTGCTCGCCGCGTTTGCGCACGATGGCCTTGTAGTCCGCGTAGGTTTTGGTATCCCGATGCGGCGCGTCCCGGTAGGCCCACGGGTTAGTCCCGTAAGGTTCGGCATCAAAACATACACCCACGCATCCGGCCCTCCTCGCGACTCGTGTGACGAGCTCCGTATTGTGTTCAATGGCTTTCCAGTGATCGTCATTGAACCAGTCCTGCGTCGAGGCCGCATACATCATCACGAAGTTGTCGGTGAATTTCTCCCAACGGATCTTGTCAACAGCCTCCAGGTCCTCGGCAAGATCCGCCTCGTTGATGGGAGTCGGCTCCAACACCATTCCGTTGGCCTTCAGACGGAATAGAAGCCCGTCAAAAGGACGTTTCTCCATATCGCGAATGTGCTCTGCGATGAACGCCGGTGTCGGCACATCCCAGCCGTATTCGACAATCTTTTTCCCGGAAGTCCCCGAGGATTCCTGAGCGTGGATGTTGAGCGTGACAACGATACACACCAGCATCAATTCGATAATCCTGCAAGTATTCATTTGCCTATCCTCGTTGAAACAACGCGATTTCGGACCGCGTTGCGAAATATCCCCTCGGATCATATCCCACGCCATCCGCAGTCGTCAATTGGATAAGTGCGTTGTTGATTACAGTGGGGAATACCGCAGTGATTTATTGGATTGATTTGAATTCATCTCGCCGACCGGATTGTCCGACGGATCGAGGCAACAGTGTGGCGGAACACCGAATCAGATCTGCGCAGGTTATTCCATGCGGGTGAGTGTGGTTCCTTTTCAACGGGACTTCTCTTTCGTTCGAAATGACAGGCGCATTCTCATTCCGAACGAATCGGGGTATAAAGTATCGGTGACATTGATGTCTGGGGGCCATGAGGAATCATGAGGCTGCGAAAATGAGATTCGTCGTAACTCTCTTGTTGTCGATTTTTCTTGTGGCAAGCGGTGCCGTTCTCGCCGCCGAAGCGGATGGAAGCCGGACAGCCGAGAGTTCAATCCCGGTATCGCCGGAACCACAGCCGCAGGCGAGTCTGCCCCAGATGCTCCGGTTTGCCTGGTCGGCAGGTCCGGCTATGCCGCAGGGGATGCAGGACAATCATGTTGCGGTCATCCACAACTGGATTGTAAGCGTGTGCGGCTTCTGCGGTGGACATGACGCCGATTGGAAACCGGGCGTGTATCCGCGCGGGTTCCTGAATAAGACATGGGGATTGGATCTTGCACACGAAGAGAATGGGTGGGTTGACCTGCCGCCTCTGCCGGGCGCTCCCAGGCAGGGGATGCAGGGAACCCGAATAGGCGACGCGCTTTATGTGTGGGGCGGATTCAGCTATTCGGAGCCGTATACCTATAAAGACGGATACCGGTTGTCCCGAAAAGAGGCCAAATGGATGTGGGATGATCTTCCTTCCCTCCCATCTCCTTCGGCCTGGGCGGGGACCTGTGCGCTCGGAAACAAGATCTACTGCCTTGGCGGAACGGATTACGATGCCGAGAGGTTCTACACGCTGGCGGATCGCACGGGGCAAGTCGAGCGTCTCGGCTCGCGGTTCATTGCGCTTGACACGGAGCACCCTGACAACGGATGGCAGGAGATCTCCCCCTGCCCGGGCACTCCCCGCTGCCTTACAGCCACCGCCGAAGTGAAAGGCAAGATGTATTTTATCGGTGGTGTCGCTGTATCAAGTTCCGGCAGCTACTGCAATGTCGTCGATAGCTGGCGCTATGATCCCGCAGTCGATACCTGGCAACGGTTGCGCGATCTGCCCATCTCCGGGTCCGGCACAAGTCCCGGATACCTTGTATACAAGAACCGGTATGTCCTGCTGCCCTGCGGCTATCCGTATGACACCGTCATGAAGCCCGACGGGGCCATTGTCCCCAAATACGGCAATCCCTCAAGCGTGAAACCCACTTGGGAAAAGCATCCTCGGTTTAAAGACACGCACTATTTCAATCACTGTTTTGTCTACGATACCCAGACCGATTTGTACGGCACAGCCACGGCTCTTCCCTTCGACGATGTGGCCACGATCACGATCATCCTGGGCGATACCGCCTATATGTTTCCCGGCGAAACGGCTGGTTTCCGTTGGGACGGAGAATACTTCGGCCATCACACCGAATTCGTTCTCAAGGCGGAAATAACAGAACTGAATTGGCAGTAGATACTCGCCCATTGCCATGCCGGCCTTTTGGCGAGTGATCGCTTCTCTTCATAAAACTCCCCGGTTCGTTCATGCGAAGAAAAGAAAGAGGGAGTGAGCAAGTTGCTGCTCACTCCCCCGAAAACAGGGAAAGATTCTCTGCGAAGATTTTTACTTCAGCTGATCCCAGTCCACCACTCCCGACAATTGGCGTGCGCCGGGGGTAATGAAAATCTGCTTGACATTAACACCGTCTGCTCGCGCGAATTGACGGTTGAAGGCGACCCAGTTGCCATCGGGGGAGACGCAGGTGGCATCAGGCGCATTGCTGGGGTAGAGATTCGGATCCGTGAGCCTGACTGATTGCCCGAAATTAGGATCGCCCACCTTAACATTCGTCATCCAGAGCGAGTTATCCGAGACGCAATACAGGAAGTCTCCGGAGGGATCCCACCATGGCCTGGCCGCTCCGGTCGCGATCGAGGTGGCCTGGACCAAGTTAGTACCCAGCGGGGAGATCAACCAGATCTGGCCGTCCCGAACGAACGCAATCCGGGAGCCATCCAAACTGGCGCGGATAATCCCGCCGCAACTCGATGTGCTGTGGGTCAACCGGCGCTGTACTGTGCCCGCCGGCGGCATTGGGAAGGTCGTCTCAGTTCCCTGAAGCGGTCCGTCCGGTCCGGGGACCGTAATGTCCTCGGGGACATCGGCGATATACACTTCGTTGAGATCCGCGCCGGTGCTGGATATCGTTCTTCCAATAAAGGCACGCGCGCGCTGCCAAGTGCCATCCGCCTTTTGATAGCCGCGTTCGCCGACCCAGGCATCATCGGAACCCTGGTAGATGGCATCGCTTCCCGGTGTGATCGTGGCTTTGGCCTGCACTTTCACAATCAGCACGGTGAAACCGACACCGTTCTGATTTCCAAGCGCGGCATCCACGTTGACCGGAATACCCAGTTTGGTCATGCCGATCGTTCTGAGGTCGTTGCCCGCAGCTTTCATGATTGCATCGTTGTAAGTGAAGCCGATGCATTTTCCGTCTCCGGTAGGCTCATGGCGATGCGTTCCACCGCGAAGCGCGCCAGGCGTGAAGGGCGGGGTCACATCACGGGCATCGGCGATCACATAATCCTCAGGACCTGCGCTGCCGTCTGTGGGGCTGA
Source organism: Candidatus Omnitrophota bacterium (assembly GCA_029568995.1). Taxonomy (GTDB): domain Bacteria; phylum Hinthialibacterota; class Hinthialibacteria; order Hinthialibacterales; family JAKPRU01; genus JAKPRU01. Next base: position 11,141 of record JAKPYU010000323.1, read on the forward strand.
TCATCGCGCCAAACCGGGCGACTCCTTCATAAAACACACCGTTGATGCCACGAATGGCAATCACCCTGTCTGAGAACGGGAAGAAACTCACCGCCGCCGTGCCCGGGCCGAATGCGTCAAGAGGAAGAGCATTCGGCGCTGTGTACATGACGACGATGTCCTTCGTGTTGATGTTGACTTTCTCCAGTGTCAACGTATTGCCGATTCCACCCGAGAAAGCTCTCGTGTCATAGGCAATCCATTGACAGTCGGGAGACCAGTTCAGGTTGTTGTCGAGCGAGTGATTCACTTCGGTGCCGAACGTAAGCTGTTTCTCAATATAATCAGAGAAGGCAGCCGGCACGACCAACGTGACAAAGAAAAGAGCGACGAAAGAAGTCAGAATAAGCTTTCTCATATTGTTCTCCTTGCAATTGAATTGGTACTGACAGGTAACTCGATTCCGCCGAAAATTCGTTGCGACGGATTATCTACACACAATGGGCAGGATACCGGACAGTGAGCCGAAGCAATTCCGGCACGTCCGGTAAAGAGGTGGAGGATCTCTTCCTTGACTCTTGGATCGTTTATGGGATATCTGACTGGTAGGGGAGGTCTGACTGGTAGGACAGGCCTCTGTGCCTGTCGACGAGCGATCTTTCTCAAAAGCCGAAACCTTCGAATACACTTGCCCAGACCCTGCACCTGCGTATGGGGCTGTTGCGCAGACGACACCGCTGCGGAACAACAATACCCCATCAGACACACGCCGGCGTGCCCGGTCCTTGCTCATACCATCTCCTCCGGCCGAGTTGGCCGTTCCCGGAGGAGTGTCTTTCGGTGATCCGCGTGCTCGTGAATCGCCTCCGGCACTCCATTCGCACCGGGAGTGTGACGCTAGTGTCCCGGTGCTGGGTCTGCACAGGCCACATCATCATACATTCTTCTCATTCATGTCAAGCCCCTTTTGTGCTTATTCTGCAAAAAATATTATTTTTCAGATCGAATCCACCAATAAATGATTAAATAATATAAGATGAAGGGAGTTCTTAGTTCAACACATGAGGATTTAACGGACTCCGATTGGATCCGATATATCCAATAGAATCAGCATATTGCGACAAGGAAACGCTGTGGACTCGTTGACCGAATTCCGCAATGCCTGCTACCTTGCGCTTGCCCGGCGATCCCAACAGAGAATCCTCTTCCGGGGGCAAGACGGTTCAGGTTCGCTCATCTGTTGAATTTACTTGACTTCGTCCTGCTTGTGTATCGCTTTTGTTCGGGGAATGTCGGGGTTTTGAATCCTGCCCAGGGCGGGATTTGAACCCGCACAGGCTCTCGCCCACATGGCCCTCAACCATGCGTGTCTACCATTTCCACCACCTGGGCTTGAATGAAAGACCGGCATACAAGCGGGTCTCTCAGGTGGAACATTCATCTTATCCGCCTGCCGAAATCCTGTCAATCTTGAAGCCCCCGCAAGATTTCCGCCATACGCTGCGGACATTCTGGGCCGGGAATCCCATTGAGCGCGACATGGCAACAAGTATCTCTAAGAACTTGACATACGCCGCAGATTCCATATCCTCCTGAAGAACCATTCGAAATCTGCCCATCGCGGATCAGATACGTGGAATTGGAGAGGAGCATCTTCGATGTTTTCAAAGAACGTATTTTCCTTTCTGTCGGAATTGGGTCGGATGAGGATGAGCAGCCGATGTTTCCGAATCCTGGCTGTGCTCTCGATCTTGCCCGTGATGGGAATGCCTGTGGCACAGGCATTCCAGGTTGACAGGGGGCAGCCGGAACGGAGTGCTATGACGGCCGTTGTGTCCGACACCTGGCAAGCGCTGCCTGCGGCCACGAACCAGCCTTCGGCCCGATCCGGCTATAGCTGCATTGCCGTTGGGAACGTGATTTATATATTTGGCGGTGTCCGAGTGCAGGGATTCGGCAAGATGACAGTCAACGCAGGCCCGTTGCTCGGCGACCTTTGGGCGTACAATGAGAGCTCGAATACATTCGTCGAACTCGGTTCACCCCCCGAAACCCCCAGCCTCCGGCAGGGGGCCTGCGCCATATATGCGGGAGGATACATCTATCAGTTTGGGGGGCTGGACCAGAACAATCAGCCATTGAACGATCTCTGGCGCTACGATATTACCTCGAACACATGGCTTCAAATCGTTCCAGCGGGCGAGCTGCCCCCTCCCTCTCCGAATGCCCACGCTGTATTGAGGGGAAACCGGATCGTCTTTATCGGAGTCGGTGAAACGAAAACCGGAACCTGGACCTTCGATATCGACAACAACATGTGGATACAGGGCGAGAACTACCCCGAAACCGCCCCGGTTCAGGAATTTGCCACTTTCTCTTACGCACCACTGGATCTCGACTCAGTGCAAATCTGGCAGGTTGATGTGGCGAGACAGAACATCTACACATACGACACGAACACCCAAACCTGGACACAGGAACAGATTCCCGGTCAATTCCCGGGCAGCCGGATCGGCACCACATTCTGTCAAATCGAGCAAAAAGGGTATGTATTCGGAGGATACTCGTATCCGGCTTTCGAGTCTCTGAAGGAGACATGGGAGTTCGATCTGAACACCCTGTCCTGGAAGAAACTGGCAGATATGCCGGTGACGATGCTGAATCCGAAAGCCGCCACGGTAGAAACGCTGGATGGCCGCAAAGTGATTGTCTTCGGAAACGTGGTGGATGAATCGGTTGGGTATGTCCTGCAGACCTGTGCCTATCAGCCCCCGGCTGGTGCATTACAGGTCACGCTGGATCCGCAGGGTGCACTCGACGCGGGAGCGCAATGGCGACGGGGCGGGACAACGGAATGGCATAACAGCGGAGATACCGAGATCGGTGTTCCTGTCGGTCCCCAGGTGCTTGAATTCAAGCGGATTATCGGATGGGCGAATCCCGTGAACGTGAATGTCATGATCCAGGCTGACCAGACTGTTGTGACAGAGGGAACTTACACAATCCCATCTGCTGTCAATCCGACAATCTGGCTATCGTATTGAGTCGGAGGACTCGCCGGAATCCCGGGCATCACATCCGCCCGTGCTGACGAAGATGGCGGATTGTGCCTGCCAACTTGCGGGCATCTGCGAGGCCGTCATGTGCAGGAAGGTCCGACGGGATGCCGAACACTTCATCCAACGTTCCGGTCTCCACATGGCAGGTTGCATGGGCCTCCGCGCTCAAAAAGGCGCTGAGATTCCGGAAGCGGTCGATCCCCAGCGGACAGATCACTCCGTAATACCCGCAATTCTCGTAGAGATTCTTCTCATCGCCCCCGTTGCTGTAAATGATTGTCCCCGGCCCGGCAAACTCCACAAAGTCACGCAGGACTTCCGCAAAATCCGCCCCCTCGCGGTCCAAGCGTTCTTGGGTGATTCCGGTCAGCTCGATGAAATACTCGCTCAGCGTCGGATTGAATCGCGGACGCGCAATGCGCTCGAATGAGTCGATCTCTTCCAGCCCCCGGCGCACGTCCAGCTTCACCGCCCCGATCTGCACGATCTCCCGATATTGCCCCGGATAACACCAGTTCCTTTCACGGGACCCTTTCCAGGCGGTGTATTCCGTGTCGAACACCACAATGATATCGCCCTCAATCATGGAGCGCTCCTTTTCCGAAAACGAGTGGAAACCCTGCCATCATAGCCGGTTCCGGTGGTGCGAACAGCCCTCTTCTCACTCGACGGTTCGATATATAAAGCACACAGCGGAGCCGGAGATTGAACCATGGCGAAACTGAAACTCGACTTGCACGATATATACAACAAGGGACGGGACATCGACAGGGAATTGAACCGGATCATCGAAGAGGCGATCGAGAAGCGCATCGGCGAGGTGGAAATCATCCCCGGCAAAGGCAGCGGGCAGCTCAAAAAACGTGTCCTGCGTTTTCTGGACCAACCGCACATCAAGAAGCTCTACCACCGCATTGACAAGGACCGGGACAACTTCGGTCGCCTGTTCATCTATTTCAAGCATCCCAGAAAAATGTAACAGGTCCCTCTGCGCGCCTCCTACGGTCTGTCCGTGTTTTTCTGTGTCTGTTTGTCCGTGTCCCTCCCGTGCCTGCCCGCTCGCATGTCCCCTCCCTTGTCAGGGCGTGGCAAAATCCTTCTGGTGAAATCGAGGCACCCAGTTGTATATTGCTCCCCGGCTTCGTATCCCGTTGCTGGAATCGTACTCGACATAGTCATACTGCTGCGACGGTCCGTACCCCAGTACCACTCCCGAATGACTGGCCTTGTAACCCTCATACAAATTCGGAAAGGCCGTTTTCATGTTTTCCAGGGGCATGATCTCGGTATAAGGTTCGGCATGATACAAACCTGCATGAGGAGCCTTCAGCCCGCGTTCCTCGAGTCCTTCCTTGAACACATCCGGTATCCGGGCATTGATGTAGGCCATGGGGGTGGTCAGGCGATCCTGCGCGGTGATCACATCCGAATGCTCCGGGGTTCGCTTGTTGTCCAGGCCGTATTGAGTATAGGCGTCCCGCAGGATCTTGACGTTCGAAATCGACTTCGCCACCTTGGCGCGAATCTGCGCATTCAGGAAATTCGGCACGGCGATGGCGGCAAGAATGCCGATAATCGCCACAACAATCAGCAGCTCAATCAGGGTAAAAGCGCGGGATCGGATCATTGGCTTGGTATGATTTCAGCTCCTTGATTCTCCTTCAGCAGTCCCATCATGCAAACAGCCCCTTTTCAGGACTCGCTTGGAATCAATGCGAACTATACGCCAACTCTCCAGTGAGATCAACGAACCGCCCATACCAAGAGTCCCTTACCGTTACTCCCACACCAGCTCCCACGCCGCTACCGCAATCCTCTCCGCCTGCGCAGTGGTTTTAGCGCGACGTTCCAGGTCGGCGCGGAGCGCGCGGTTTTCGGCGATTCGATGCTCAATTCCCTCGTTTGCCCGCTGGATTTCTTTCAACAGTCGTGTCTCCTGCGCGGTGACCTGTGTCCTCAACCGGGCGCGTTCCTCGGAGTCCACCGCCTCACGGCGACCGGTGCGCAGCTCGTTCAGATGCTCCCGGATTCTCTCAAGCCGAGCATCCGCCTCCATACACTCGGCATCCACAAACGAATCCAGGATTTGTAAACGCGATTCAATTTCCCGTTCGCACCACAGACGCACTTCCGCTTCGAGGTTCTCTGCCTTTGCCTTCGCCGCATAATCCGCCAGGGCGCAGATCGGTTCGGAGGGAGGGGAAATCGCCTTTTTCGCCGGGGTAGACATCTCCGCCATCCGTCGGAACAGCCGGCATTCCTCATCGCCGAGTATCCTTGGGGAACCGCCTTCCTCTACTATGATCATATCCACCAGGTGATCTTCTTCCTCCAAAGACCGAATGGACACCTTGTAGAGAAACCACCAGCCGTTTCGCCCGAGAAGAGAAGAAATGGACCTCGCCGGGACGGTCTCCTTTCCCAGGCAGAGATGCAGGAATACGGGCAATGCCGGTTGATACGCCCGGATTTCGCGGATGATTTCATCCACCAGCGGATGGCCGGGGGACAACGCGACAACCGCCTCGTTTTCGGAACGAAACGGCCCGAATGTTACCCGCATTTCCGATGACACTCCCGGTACATTCAATAGATACTGTTCGGGAATCCGCAGAATCCACTCATTTTGACGGTATCCGGGGAAATGCGTAAACAGGCTGAAAATCAGATGCTTGACTACCTCTGCGTCCCGGTCCAGAGTGGACCGAACCTGCTCGCCCACCAACCGAAAGCGCTTCTGTACCTCATCATCGAATCGGTCGATCAGCAGCGACCGAGCGGTGATCAGCCGATTCCGCGAGGCGCTGCTGAGATCGTTCTGAAGTCGGTCGAAAGCCTCGCGGATTTCTTCCGGTGTTCGGCATGTTTGATAAATCTCCAGGACACGCCGCTCGAACGCCATGGTGTTCTCCAAGTCGCCAAGCGGCTCGTCGGATGCGCCGAATACCCCATCGAATAATCGGAATTTCGTTGCCAGCACATCATAAACCCGCTTGTCCGCTTCGTTATTCTCCGCCAGGAAATTCAATACCAGTACGTCGTGCCGCTGGCCGTATCGATGACAACGCCCGATCCGCTGTTCGATCCGCTGGGGATTCCATGGAAGATCGTAATTCACAACCACGGAGCAGAAATGCAGGTTCAATCCTTCCGCTCCGGCATCCGTGGCGATCAATATGCGACATTCATCCCGGAACTGCCGAATAACATCATGCCGCTCCGCCGGATCGACAAGATCTCCCGAAAGAAGAACGATATCTCCCTCACACCCGGCCTCGCAAAGACGTTCATAGAGATATCGTTGTGTCCGCCGAGATTCGGTAAAGATTACGACCTTTTCCGGAAATCCTTTCTTTCGAGCCTCCTCGAATAACGCAGACAACGCCCGAACCAGCGCCTCGCCTTTCCCATTTCTGACAATCCCCGCCGCCAATTCGTAACACTCGGTCAGCTCGGCCAGTTCTTCTTCAATCTGTTCACGTTGGAATTCGTCAAGTGGCGCTTGATCCGTTTCACCGTCTGATTGTTCGTCGATAGCCGTCCATTCTTCTTCTTCCGTTTCTGTCTCCGGATCTTCGAGCACGGGAGGATGTTCCGAAACGCCTTCCAGGCAGGCGCGAAGTCTCTTGATTACTTTCAGCAATGTCTGCGCGATGGCAAAGGAACTGCTCGCCAGGATCTTTCGGTACATCAGGATCATCAACGGCTGTTGACCGGAGCCGATGGAAATGCTGTCCTTTCGCGAAAGAAATTCCGATACCCGCCGGTAGAGTTCCCGTTCCTCATCGAAAGGCGCAAACGTGTGGAGAATGCTGTGACGTTGGGTGTAGCGAATCGTGTCGGCTACCTGTCGCCGGAGTGTTCGAATCAGGATCCCCGATAATTTCCCCTGCAATTCATCCGTGTTGACGGGTTCCCAACCCCGGTTATCCGCAATGTAGTTTTTGGTAAATGAATAGGCCGTACCCATCATGCGGTGGTCTATGAAACTCACCAATCCATACAGCTCCATCAGAGAGTTCTGCAGCGGAGTTGCCGTCAGCAGGAGTTTGCTGCACTTCGCGAAAGCCTCCCGCAGGGAACGGCCCATTCGATTCTCAGGGCGATAGACATTGCGGAGACGGTGTGCCTCATCCATCACGACCAGGTCCCATGGGACCGTCGATAGCGACTCCAGCTGCCGATAGGCAAATGTGTACGATAAGAGGATTGGTCCCTGCGCGCAACTTAAAAGAAACGCATCCGGCCCCTCCTTGCGCATCAGATTCCACCGGGCACGATCGACGATCTGGCCCATGAGATGAAAATGGCTGCGGAGTTCCTCCGCCCATTGCCGACGCAGTCCTGCAGGGACAATAATGAGAATCCTCCGCCGTCCCTCTGCCCATAATTGGGAAATGACCAATCCCGCTTCAATGGTTTTTCCTAAACCGACCTCATCCGCCAGGATCGCGCCACCCGAGAAAAGCCGGTTCAACGCAAACGCCGCTGCCTCCACCTGGTGGGGCAGCAGGTCAATTGTGGCGTCCTCCAGGCTGCGGGTCAGGCGATTGCCCAGACGCGAGGAACGCTGCTGCAGGAGCTCCTCGACCCACCGACGCCGAATAAACCACGGAACCGAAACAGGCTGAATAGCCTCCATATAAACCGATCCGCCGAGACAATTTCACAAACGCGACAGACCGGAGAGTTCGCTCTCCGGTTTTCCTTTGTGCTTTCACCCAATATACAATGAAGATATCCGCAAATGAATCAACCCTCCGGGACCGCCCTACGAATGAGTCAGGTGTCCTTTCACTCCCACAGAACGGACAGGGGCAGACCCCCTCGTCTGCCCCTGCCATTTATTAACCGATCATTTCAATACAGATCCCAGTATCCCACCGAGGAATCCGCGATCTTCACAAGGCTGAACGTACCCTCAAATGTCTGCGACTGCCTGTCCGTTACCTGCACGGTAAAGGACCAGGTTCCGTTGATCTCGCTATTGTCCTCGTTCCCTTGCCCCTGGCCGGTGAGGGTAAATGTGGTCTCCCCAAGGACCGGAAGATTTTGGGTTGTTGTATAAGTGAAATTGAACTGTTTCGTTTCGCTGTAGGTAAAGAATCCCGCCAGCGGGACCGGAGGAAGCAGCCCGGCAGCCGTTTCTCCCATCATTGTTCCATCGGGATTCAGCGTAACCTCCCCGCTCCATTCAAAATTGGCACCCGTGATCGTAATCGCCCAGGTTCCCGCAAGATCCTCGCCCGGATTGCCCGGGTCGTACCCTTCGCGAATCAGAAGAATGGGCCTGGATATAGCCACATCAAATTGGCCTTGCGGTGTTGTAAGTGTTCCCGGCGAAGTCCACACTCCGGCCAGCATGTTATTGTCCGTCGAACCAACCCCCGCTGCGACCACGTCGAAATGAACCTGGACCGTCCCACCCGTGTTTCGTGCCACGCCAACGCCAATTCCTCCATACGCGAACTTCCGATCCGTGCCGTATGTAATCATACCGTTATACGTGATATCGAATACGTACGTTCCGATTTCCTCGTCGGCATAAGTGGACACCTCAGCAAACGACATGACGCCGATCGCGTTAATTGTTGCCGGCCCGAACTCGGTACCATCTATGCCGTCATCCACAATCCAGGCTCCCTGCAAGAGAGAAACCTGCGCCGACGCCACACCCAGGCATCCGAATACGACCAGGATACCTGCCATACTGAAACACAAGCGGTGCATCTTCATAGACATTCTCCATTCTATAAAATTGGCCTTGCGAGATGCAACAGGCTTTGAATACAAACACGCGACTAAAATTGACAGAACAGTAACCCCATGCCCACTAATCTCCCAATAGGAACTTGACCGGAATGAGAGCATCCGAAGGCAGCCGGAATACCTCCACCGAATCCATCTCCACGACCGTCTCCCCGTCCCCCTCGCGATGCGCCACCTGCAGCAATGGACTAAAGCGGTCCGCAAGCGGCTGAGCGAGCAGCACGGATCTTCGATAGATGTCTGCGAAGATCGCACTGTCGGCGGGTATAATGGTTGAGAGACCGCCTTGAGATGCATTGTCGAGCGCCCCAAGCGCGACCGCCGTTCCCGGTCCGGATGATCGGACCGAAACGCGGATCAATACCGGATCGCTCCCCGCCTCCAGTTCCGACAAAGCGATCAAGGACACATCCGCGTTATTAGCCGTGAACCGCACTCCCTGCCCGTCGCTATGCCCTTCCATGGTTGGAATCGTACCCAACTCGACGCGTGCCCCGGAGGCCCCGACATATCCGCCGGGATATTCCGCATACTCCGACTCATTCTCAAAAGGATAGAAGCCAATCGGAGTTGCCGCATGGATCTCCATGTCCTGCGAAATTCCATCTGCGGAAAATAGCCATCCGGACACGGATTCTTCCCTTGACAAGACATAGATTTCCAGATTATCCAAGTATACGGAAACAGCCCTTGTCCCGTTTACATTTGCTACCTGAAAGACCGGCGATACGGACGACCCCGGGGGATCATACAGCAACACCCGATATTGATATTCGTTACGCAAGAGACCGCTTTCCCAGGGTATGTTCGTGGCAATGGACCCATCCATAGCCCCATCCAGTGCAGCCAGGCCCACCTCCGCCCCGCCTTCCGTGGATCGCACGGCAGCACGAATGAGCGCCATGTTGTTCCCTAAATCGATTGTAGGAAATCCCAGCAATAGGACTTCCCCCGGATCTACCTCAATAATGGCCCCCATACCGTCGCTGTATCCGCCGGAGACGGGGATCGCTCCGATTCTCACTGTGCCGCCAGGGGCGTTGATAAATCCACCCGGAAAGATCGCGATATCCTCAAGGCCATCGAACCGATAGGTCCGATTAACCGAAGGAGTGTTTTTTATAGACGCTTCCCCCCGGAATAAGAGCGTATAGTATGCAGAGCCGCCTGAATACTCGCTCACGCGGAGAAAATAGTACCCACTATTCTCCGGCGTGAATTGAATCCGGAAGTTTCCTTCATCCCCGCCCGTGTCCGCATGCAGGACCATGTTCTGGTCATTCCAATAGTATAATGTTCCCACTGTATCGGAATTCCCATGAGCAGAGAATTCGCAGATCATCCCGGCGATCAGGTAGATCCGAAACCAGTCTTCTGTATCGTTGCTGGAAAGCGTGTGGGGGCCGTGCATCCCGCCCAGAGGCGAGGGACTCTCAAGCAGCGTGGCTCCCGATAAGAGATCGTCCCCGGAATCCCAGGCGTCCGGCTCGGATGCGCCGGGTCCCGAAGGCAGGACATTCAACATATACGCCCCGGAGCTGCCGGGATCGAACATTCGTACACGAACGAAATACGTACCGGAAGCAACCGGCGTGAATTGCATGTAAAAATTGTAGGACACCCCACCGTCATCCTCCTCCATCAATATGGATACGCCATCGTCGGCGAAGACCGCTCCATAAGTATCTGATGTCCCTGACGTCCATAACTCATAAGTTCTCCCTGCTTGTAAATCCAAGCGAAACCAGTCCGCCAGATCGACGCTTGATAAAGTATGGGGTCCATGACAAAATAGATCCGATGCAAAAGCCGAAGCACCATTATATGTATCGTCTTCGGGATCCCACTCATCCGTCACAGGTACAACCGGCTCTCGGATTGCCCGATAAAACAAGACATAAGTCGCATCGCTGCTGGAGAATTCCCGGATACGAAGAAAATACTTTCCTGTCTCCCCCGCCGTGAACACGATTCTGAAATTCCTTCCTTCTCCTCCACTATCGTCCATGGCAAGAGAGGTGATACCGTCCCCGGAGTACAGATCGCCCACCGTATCAGCGCTGCCCTCAGTCGAGAATTCATAAGTTACTCCATTCTCCAACACAAATTGAAACCAGTCATTTCGATCGGTTGCAGAAAGAATGTGCGGACCATGGCTTCTCTCCTCACTTTCCGGAGTCCCAAGCCGGGTAGCTCCGTCATAGATATTGTCCCCGGGATCCCACTCATCCCCAATGGGCAGAGAATAGGGGCTGATCCGATACACGAGCGTATAATAGCCGGACAAATCCGGATTTTGCATCTGAACACGGATGAAATATGTGCCGGATTCCTGTGGAGAGTAGACAATCCTGAATCGGGAGTTGTTTCCATCGAACTCCGCTGTCGCCACGCGTGATACGCCATTAGATCGAAACAAGTCACATGCAGCGTCCGAACCGCACGTGGCAAGAAACTCATACACGGTGCCTTCCAGGAGATGCACCTGAAACCAATCCGATTGATCCAACCTCGACAGACTATGCAGACCGTGGCTTGCTTCCTCCTCACTCGGTGAGCCGAGATCCGTTGCCCCCTGGAGGGTATCATCTACCGGATCCCAGGCGTCCGCGTCCACGGCTGCGGATCGATTGACATAGTGCAAATCATAAAATATCTCATCCGATGCCATGAATTGACTGACGCGAAGGTAATAGACGCCT
>JAKPYU010000348.1 GCA_029568995.1 Candidatus Omnitrophota bacterium
CCGGTTCATCGGATAAGAGAGTCCAATGTGTTGTAAGCACTTGCATGTATCGCCCGTCCGCATATCCGGCACGATACGTTTCGATCCTTAATGAACTATTCGTTCATCCGAACGGCGATATTGAGCGGGGGCGTGTCTTGAACACTGCCGATCTTTTCAAAGATATCGACTTTGTTGTGACCTCCCTTGCCATCAGTGACGATGGACGAGTTTTTGTATTGGCGGAATCTCTTACCTCTGCAGAATCTTCGGAAAGTGGGTATATCCACAGGACCACGCTTTTCGAATGGACAGCGGGTTCATCGTTTCTGCCTCGCTTCACATGGTGGAAGGAGGAACACGGCGGGAATTTGCTGGCGGTCGACCTGGACGGAGTGACTTTGAATCCGGATGGCACATCCACTCCCGTGCACCCTCCGAAAGAACTGGTCGTTCGGTTCGGAAATACGGTCAAGGTCTTTCGTACGGATTCCGATGTGCTGAACGAGATCTGGAGCGGATACCTGCCTGCTCCTCTTGAGCCGGGAGCCTATCTCCTGGGACATACCGAGGAAAAGGATTTCCTGACGAGCAATCCCGATGGCCCGCTGTCCATGACGTTCCAAGGTGAGCTCATCCTCGGAAATCTCGATGCCGACGGCAATCCGGACCTGTTGTCCTACTCCGATGGTCTGCGTGTCCTTCCTGGAAATGGCGACGGAGAGTTCAGCGACTACTATGCAATCGACCCGAATTTCTCTCCCACGAATGCATGTCTCGGCGATGTAGACGGCGATGGATCTCTTGATATCCTCGCGGTCCGTGGGAATGAACTGCGCATCTATGTTCATACTCCCAACGCTTCCTTCCCGACGATCCCGACTCCACCACCGGGCGGCCAGGTGACAACTCTTGCAGGCGAGTTCCTGAACATGGAAACAGGTCAATCCGGCGTACGCGGTGTTGAATTCCAACAGGCTCGACGTCTGGCGGTCGGCGCGGGGCGGATCTTTGTGAGCGATACGGAGGGGAATCGTGTCCTATCCCAAGCAGAGGGGCAGGAGTGGCAGATTCTGAATGATGCAAACAGCAACCTTTTGGATCTGTCCTCTCCCCTGGGGTTGCTGTTCACAGACAATCGCTTGTTAATCTGCGATTCGGGACATCATCGCGTTATCTCTTATTACCCTGGTACAGGTGAGATCACACTGATTGCCGGTACCGGCGAAGAGGGCAACACGGGAGACGGCGGACCCGCGATTCATGCGACATTCTCTTATCCGTGCGATATCGCCTCCATGCCTGATGGACGATTGGTCATTGCGGACACGGGGAACAATAGGTTAAGGATTCTTGATCCTTATACAGGTATTATCGACAACTTGTTGCCTGCTGAAATACAGTTGATCGAACCAGTGGCCGTTGAATGCGACGCGACCGGATCGCTGTTTGTTGCGGAAACCAGTCCATGCCGTGTCCGACGGTTCTTCCAGCAAAACGGGACCTGGCAGGCGGGACTGATCGCTGGAGGATCATGCGGCGAGGAAGGCGCAAATCGATCGGTAGGTTCTGGACTCATGTTTCCAGAGGATTTGGCGTTGATGCCGGACGGAAGTCTCCTGATCGCGGACACAGGAAATCAACGGATTCTGCGTTATAGCAACGGGAATAACGAATGGTTTGCCGGAAGCGGGGTGATCGGTTTTAACTATGACAACTTGCCTCTTAAGATCTTCCATTTTGCGGCACCATCCGGTTTTGCCGTATTGTCGAATTCGGAACTGCTGGTTGCCGACGGACGATCCATCCGACGTTTGCAGATCGGAGAGGCCGGTCCGGACTCCCCCGATTTGCCGCGCCCGGAGATCCTTCCAACAGCGACAGCCACACCCATTCGCCCAAGCCCCACACCGATCCCTTCGAGTGATGATCTCTATGGGCCTGTCTATTGGGATCCGAATGGCCATTACTACGCTCTGGGCAACAAGTACCTTACCTGGGAAGACTCCCGGCAATTTGCCGCGTCTCTGTTCGACGGTTCGGGACACCTTGTTACTGTCACCTCCGAATCGGAAGGCAATTCCCTGGGAGCCATGTTCGGCTGGGATCAGCTACAAGCAAGGTGGCTTGGAGCATATCAAGATCCTGATCTGGACGAATCTACACAGGGGAGCTATGCCCAGGGATGGCATTGGGTGACCGATGAACCCTGGTCTTATACAAATTGGGCCACGGGTCAGCCGAATAATGGGGGGGATTCGGATTACTTGTGCTTTTATGCCTACAGTGCCTCCAATAGTCTATTCGGGGGATCCTGGGATGACGAACGTGGGACAATCGCCAGACGCTGCGTCATCGAGTGGGACCATAATCCCCGACCTTTGCCGACAGAGACACCCACGGCCACACCGTCCGTGACACCCACGCGGATACCGACTCCGAGTCTCACACCGACACCGCAGGGGAAACCAACCCACAGGCCGGGAATCACCGTCGAGATCCCCGGTCTGCCCTCGGATGCGATCCCTTTGGAGATGGTCTTGATTCCTGCGGGGACATTCCTGATGGGGAGCCAGCCTGATGAAAGAGGCAGGTCAAGCGATGAGGCG
>JAKPYU010000360.1 GCA_029568995.1 Candidatus Omnitrophota bacterium
CCTTCGGGCAGGAGCCAGAACGCACCGTCCGTCCATGCAATGCAGGAGATGTCTTTTCCCGGATACTGCCCCCGTGCAACCCGATCCTCCCGCGCCATCCGATCCCGGGTTCGCTCAATTCGAGAACGGTTCAGCTGCCACGGATCGTCCACACCCGTCAACTGCCGAAACGAACAGTTATGGACCTGGACCTCGTATAGGACAGCCAGGATTGGATCCGGCGGCGCGATGGAATCTTCTGGAGGCATGGCAGGATGAATGACTGATTGCTGTCCCGGGATTCGGCGTTCCCCAACAATAGCCCCATTTCCCGGCTTGTGCACACAGTCCCCTTTTCTAGGAGTGAGATTAAGCCTTGAAATGAGAAACGTCAACTCTGGAGTCTATTTCACGCAGGGATTTTTAAACTCTTTCTCAAACTCTTCACGGGGCGGATTAAAGTACCCGAACCGGACTTGCGGCAGCCTGTGCCGGATGGTCTCCACAGCCGTCCGCATTCCTTGTGATCGTGACAGCCTTTCCAATCCCAGACAGCGGACATATACGTCCGGGTCGATATTCAGATTCTTCCATTGCACCCTATGTGCCTGGGTTCTTTCCAGAAACCTCGTGAATGCGTCGATTTCCTCCTGGTGATCCGTCAAACCGGGGAAAATCAGATAGTTGATGGACACATAGAGCCTTTCCGCCACACCCCATTGCACGGAAGTCTCCACATCCTCAAACGTGTATCCCTGGGGCTTATGGTATCGGTGGTAATAGTCTCTCTGCACACTGTTGATGCTGATTCGCACGCTATTCAATCCCGCTTTGGCCAGCCGCTGAAGTTTGGCGGGTGCGTATCCGTTTGTATTGAGATGGATCGTCCCACGTGAAGTCTGGCGGCGCACTTCTCGAATCAGCTCCTCCAGAAATTCATCCTCGCAGAGTGGCTCTCCTTCGCATCCTTGGCCGAAACTGACCATCGCAAGAGGGGCCTGTTCCAGATGCGGCACAATCACCTCAAGCGCCTCTTCGAGGGTAGGTCGAAACGCGATCCGCGCATGGGACGCTGGGATCAGGCTTTCCGCAGGCTGGTTCGAGATACATCCTTCGCAGGATGACGGGCATTCGCGTGAAACCGGCAGCCCCGCCTCCCACCGACCCAGGAAATAATTCTTGGCAGCCAGGCAATTATTTTGCAATGCGCAATGTGCGAGATGGTTCAGCAGGCGATTCTCCGGGTGCTCATCCAGCTTCTCTCGAACCCGTTCACGGATGGTCTCTTCATCGAATTCTGCCAGGTCGCCCTTCGGATTCCGCTCGATCGGAAACGCCGTGACATAAAATCCGTCTTCCCGCCACCCGGCGGCGGAATAAGCCCACAACGGCAACGGGTCCGCAGAAGGCTGTGGGCGAGCATTCGGTAGATGGGAACGCACGTAGCCCGGCGGGGTAAACGCACTGACTGCCCAGCTTTCTTTGGAACCGACCCGGAATCTCCCCCGATCCTCATGCCATCCTACCGGTGTGCGATCCGGAAGTGAAAAAATATCGCTTCCTTCCGGCAAAGGAATCCAGTCGCCCGGTTCCGGCACAACCGAATGCACGCCCAGGCGAGCGGTTGCCGCAAGTTGAGGCTCATCGTAGATCTGACCGAACCGGTCGCAGAACAGCATTCGAGGATGGTCCATGATTCCAAATCGTACCCTTGCTCATTTCGCCGACAAAGACGGGGTGCATTTGCCACGCAAAATCAATCCTCCGCGTTACCTGCGGCCCCGTGCGGTCCGTTGCAACCATTGTCCGGGAGCGATATTCTCAACTCGGTGGCCCTTTATCGGGAGTCTACCCGCCGAGCGGGTCCGGCGCGTTCCTGGAACACATACAGTCATGTCGATCGAAGCCATACAAACAA
>JAKPYU010000363.1 GCA_029568995.1 Candidatus Omnitrophota bacterium
TGAACTACATCCAATCCGTGCAGGATATGGAATTGCGTCGCCGGGGATCGTCGCTGGATGAGGCGACGCAGGCCAATCAGAATCTCGTCGGCCAGAACCAGATTCGCGCGGAAGAGGAAACTCGTCTCACCCTTGTTCTGGATGAGATTGCGAAACGCGAGAATCTGGAAGTATCCGAAGAAGAATATCGAATCTACGTGTCCAACTTGGCGCGTCGCGAGAACGCGGATCCGGCCTGGTACCTGCGCCGGATTGAGGAGCAGGATCTCCATGCGTACTACCAGCGGAACGCCCTGGAGGAGAAGGTTGTGAATTTCCTGCTGATTCCTCCTGAGGACCGAGTGCCTGCACCGGCCGCCGAACAGGAAGCGGAGGAACCCCAGGCAACTGTCCCAACCGAGACGCCTGAATCGACCGGGGATGAGAAATAAGGAGACGGACAGTGGTACTGGTCCCGATGGTGGTGGAACAGAGCAATCGGGGTGAACGCGCCTACGATATTTATTCCCGGTTGCTGAAAGATCGCATCATATTCCTCGGTGCTCCCATCGAGGATCATGTTGCCAATCTGGTGATCGCCCAAATGCTTTTTTTGCAGGCGGAGGATCCCGATAAGGATATTCAGCTGTATATTAACAGTATGGGTGGTTCCGTTTCGGCGGGAATGGCCATCTATGATACAATGCAATATGTGAAACCGGCTGTGGCGACAACCTGCATGGGGATGGCGGCCAGCATGGGAGCGGTTCTCCTGGCGGCAGGGGAACCGGGAAAGCGGTTTGCCCTTCCCAATGCCCGGGTGATGATTCATCAGCCCATGGGCGGATTTCAGGGACCGGCAACCGATATCGAGATCCGGGCACGTGAGATCCTGGAGATCAAGGAGCGGCTTAACCGTATCCTGGCCCACCACACCGGGCAGCCGATCGAGCGGATCGTGGAGGACTCGGACCGGGATTTTTTCATGTCGGCGGATGAGGCAAAAGAGTACGGACTGATTGATTCGATTTATACACCGAAGAAGAAGGGCACGCCGGATGCCAAGAAGAATGGCGGCAGTTCTGCGTGAGAGGCTCCTTCAAGCCTGAACGGTATTCACCACGGGATAACCGAGCCACAAACCAAACCGGGGAAGTCCGATGGATTACAAAGGCAGAAGCAAACCGCTTTATTGTTCGTTCTGCGGAAAGCATCAAGACGAAGTCAAGAAGCTGATCGCAGGCCCGCCTCAGAAACATTCCTCCCAGCCGGCCTATATCTGCAACGAATGTGTTCTGCTCTGTAACAGTGTTCTCGATGAGGAAATTGAAGTCGAGATGCGGGATTTTCCCAAGCCTCGGGAACTCAAAGAGGGCCTGGATCAATACGTCATCGGGCAGGAAAGCACGAAACGGACCGTCTCCGTGGCGGTGTATAACCACTTCAAGCGTGTGCGCTACCATGAGGCGATCTCCAGCGATGTGGAATTGCAGAAAAGCAATATCCTCCTGATCGGCCCCACCGGCGTCGGCAAGACTCTCATCGCCCAAACCATGGCGAAAATCCTCAACGTCCCGTTCACCATTGTGGACGCGACCACACTCACCGAGGCCGGGTATGTGGGCGAAGATGTGGAGAACATCATTCTCCGGCTCCTCATGGCCACCGGCTACAATGTTGAAAAGGCTGAAAAGGGGATTATCTACATTGATGAAATCGACAAGATTGCCCGGACCACCCAGAATGTGTCCATCACCCGCGATGTATCCGGGGAGGGTGTGCAGCAGGCACTCCTGAAAATCATAGAGGGCACAGTCTGTAACGTACCCCCGCAGGGCGGGCGAAAACATCCACACCAGGAGTTCATCCAGGTGAATACGCAGGATATCCTGTTCATTTGCGGCGGCGCGTTTGTCGGGTTGGATAAGATCATTGAACGTCGTGTCGGGCGCAAGGTGATCGGATTCGGCACTGAGGAGGGCGAGCTGAGCGCCCTTCTGGACAACAATGTCCTGGCGGCGGTGGAACCGGAGGATCTGCTGAAATTCGGCATGATTCCCGAATTCGTGGGCCGATTCTCCTGCCTGGCTTCGCTGGAAGAGTTGGACAGAGATGCGCTATTGAAGATTCTGACCGAACCGAAGAATGCCGTCTGTAAGCAGTTCAAGAAGCTGCTGGAATTTGAGGGGGTCCAACTTGAGTTCACTTCGGAGGCGCTGGAGGAAATCGCGGAACAGGCACTCAAACGAAAGACCGGCGCTCGCGGATTGCGGGCGATCCTGGAAAAGGTCATGCTGAATGTCATGTATGATCTTCCGTCGATGGCCGGAATCAGCAAGTGTGTTATCACCCGTGAGGTGGTGACGCGGCAATCGGAACCGCTCCTCGTATATGAAGACCAGGCGGAAACCGCCTCGTAAACGAATCCCGGGGGAAACAAATCGTGCGCAAATTTCAGGTTGGTGAGACCGTTGTCAAGCCGGGTTTGGGCCTCTGCAAAATCAAGGCGATCCAGAAAATGCAGGTGGATGGCGCGGACTGCGAGCTCTATGTCCTTCAGGCGGGTGAGGTCAAAGTAATGGTTCCGCTATCCGCCGCACACACCGGCGGTCTTCGTGCCCCCATGGACACCGAACTCGCGGAAAAAGTACTCGGCACTGTCGCGGAACCGATTTTCCTGGAAGAAGATCAGGACGAAACCCCGCAATTGTACTCGATCGATATCGATCAGGCTCGCGACCAGGTCAAGCGACGAGACCCGGTCGAACTGGCCGAGATCGTCCGACGGCTATTCAATAAGGCTAAGGTAGAGGATCTATCCAAATACGAGCAGGAAATCTACTCCCAGAGCATGAATATGCTCGGAGATGAAATTGCTCATCTCGAACATACCACCCGCATGAAAATTACTCACCGTATCCGCACGCTGCTCGGCGAGGCGCGCAAACAACGCAAATCCAAATTCGAATCCCCCCTCGGTCCCAGGGGCTGAAAAAAACATCCAAAATTACTTGACGCCACACAGCGAATGCGATATATTAAGAGACAGTGATGGTCCGCCTGTCGCATAGGACATGGAAAAGGGAGGAAAGTCATGAGGAAATTACCCTGAACCTGGAGGGCCGGAAGCGGAAGGATGTCCGCATCCGGGTCCCCCCGCGCGAGCAAACAAACACGAAATAACCTGAAGAAGAACGTCAGGGGTATGTCCCCGTGAGGCTGATGCGTCTCCATTGCACATCCCTGGCGGAAACAGAGCCTCAGAACGCCATTTGAGAATGGCGGGGATAGTGGTGTGTATGGAGGTGATGAATATAGTGAACACGATATTTCCTCTTGTGTCGGACATCGGCGTTATTTCACATTGGCAAAAGTCGAAACGAGACCATTTGTTCGGACAAACGTATATCAAGGGAGAACACCATCATGAAAACAGATCAGACGATTTCCCATTCGATGGGCGGAAAAACGAACCTGTTCCTTGTCGCGGCAACGATCTGCCTGTTTGTGTGTGCAGAGGACGCGATGGGACAGATCACAGCGGAGATCACCGAGCTGAATCTGAATTCCGGAAATAACTACAATATGAAATGGGGCGTGGACAAGAGAGTGATTGTCGCCCCCCAGTGGGTGAAGGACACCACATCGGAGCCTGTGTTTTATCCGATGACCAGCGCAATCAATGTGTGTCCGAAATTCGAATTGAGCGAGCCCTGGGGTTCGGTTGCGGGGACCGCGCGTGTCTGCGCAACGGACACCATCAGCGGCATTACGGTTCCGGTGAGTTCCACACCGATTCCGGCGTATGCCACTGAGTTTTCAATTGAGACGCAGACAATTGCTCATGCCGACCAATTGACCGATTCCATGATCGGGGGTGAGACACTCAACTTCAACTGGAAGTACTCGTTCGATGGTGGGTATACCTGGCAGGACGCGGGTACGACGAGCAATTTCTGCTATGTCACTTTTGACCTGCCTACCGCGCCGTGGTCGACGAACGGATATGACGGGATTCCCGTGTACGTCGAAATGATGGATTACGCCTGTTCCGCGATGTCGGGAGCCACGGATGAGTTCAGTGCCATTCAGAAACTCACCATGGGAACCGCCGGGTTTATGATCTATCACTCGACAATGCATTACACGGGCGGGGGTTACAAAGACAGCCTTTACGTAGGGGAATTTGTGAAGGACTGCAACGGATATACGAGTGGACCTGCCGAGGGAGATGATTGCAGGGATTTTTCGTGCGTCGCGGATTCGTTGGGAGCAGCTGTGGGACTCGACGAAAAAGACGTTCAGATTGTTGCGATATGCCGGAGTGTCACCCCATATTGGTTTTCAACTCGGCCCGTGAAGCCTGCCGGGCAGAGTGTCTCAGGTGCGACTAATTGGGCATTTCACGAAGTGAACTACATACCGGCCCCAGGGACATGGATGATGAGTGATGGTAGTCTCCTTCTTGACGGCGATGATAACGACGGCAATGGATGGACCAGCCCCGGCATTCTTGCGAACTACGACCTTGACTGGGATGACTATGTGTACAAGTTAAGTACACTCACTCTTGCATATATTGGCTATTGGGATTGTTGTTCCTTGAATGAAGGGATAAGGCCATGGGCTCCATAACAACACCCACAAAAAGAGATTTCGCGAAAATCGCTAAGACAAGACCCGGACCACGAGTGATGTCTTGACAAAGGAGATCTGAAATGACACTCACCAAAAGACCATCTCACATTGTTCTTATTTCATTTCTATTGACCTTGTTATCTGGGATCTGCTACGGCAAGCCACTTCCAAGTCCCCTTGGAGCATATTGGGTTCCCGATCCGGATTTCGATGAATCCTCCGGATTGCTCAGGCTGCCGTGGGGGATTGTGCCGTTGCGGGACTCCGGAAGACCGCTTGTGACGGGGATTGATCTGGACAAGGTGTTCAGCCGGTATGTTACGGATTATGACCGATTCGAGAGAAGTCCGATGGGACCTCTTGCTTCCGGCATGATTTGGCGGTGGCGTGTCAAACCGCTCGCGGATGACCCGGAAACCAAATACTATTGGGGATCAAAGCGGAAGGACCCCTATTTCAAGAGATCCATTCGACTCGATATCGGCGTTTTCCGTTCCCACTATGAGGCACTTGTCGGGGCTACTTTTTATCTCACAAGTCAGCAGGCCTATACCCCGATGGATGAGCTAAATCCCAATGATCCGGGATTCGTTTCATGGGGGGGAGGAACTTACTTTGTCCGAGACAACGTGTTCTACTCCCTGTCTATGTCTCCGGAACTCAATCCCGCACCATTGGAGCAGTTTCACAAGGAGCTAATCAGCGGGGCGGAAGGGATCACAAAAGGTGCGGAGGTACCTGTTCCCGTCATTATCGGGGACGGATTTCCTTCCGATATGACCGCTTTCAAGATCGATGGGAAACCTGCAGCACCGCTTGATGTCAAAGACCCTAACGGACGTCCTGTCTATTGCGATCTCTGGGTTGAGGCCACTGACGATCCACTTCCTAACGTGCGAACTTCACCGCCACCAGGAGATTATGTCCCTCACAGGTCTCCGCAGATTCGTTGGGCGAAGCCCAACATGGTGGTCGTCGATGCTCCGGGCACAGCAAAGGTGGTGGACATCGCCGCTGTGGCTATGAATGATCTATGCTTGGTTTCAGTCTGGAGAACACGTGTGCGCATCGCGCCGCCGCCAGAAATCCAGCCAAAGGAATAAGCAGCCGGATTTCTTTCGACAGGCGGACGTTGCGTCCGCCGAGGGAGGGGCGAGGGTTCCATGACTCAGCGGGATCTTCGCCCTCCCGGACCGGGAAGGAAGTGTAGCCATGAGGGGAGGTGGCACGGGCGTCTCGCTCGTGACCGGCCTGGATTCCGGCTTTCGCCGGAATGACGGGGCATGGCAGCCTTAGCGGGGCATGGTAGGATAAACTGGTGTAATGAGCCGGGAAGATTTCCCGCCAGTCCCCTGACAGGAAGGTTTCCGCCATGAAATCCCTCATTTCGAAATCGTTGTTCTTTCTGTGCCTGGTCGGTATCGGTCTCACGGTATCCGCCCAGGATCAACAGTCCATTCAGGTGATGACCTTCAACATCCGGTACAACAATCCAAATGACGGAATCAATGCATGGCCGAACCGTAAGGATGCCGTGGCAAAGTCGATCGGCTCTCAGTACCGGGTCGATCTTGTCGGGATGCAGGAAGTATTGAAAGAACAATGTGCGGATCTGGAACAACGGCTGCCTGACTATGCCTGGATCGGGGTCGGACGGGATGACGGCAAAGAAGCCGGTGAGTTCTGCCCGATCTTCTATCGTAAGGAACGCTTCGACCTTCTGGATCATGCAACATTCTGGCTTTCGGAGACTCCGGAAATTGCGGGGAAAAAGGGATGGGACGCAGCCTGCAACCGTGTGGTGACTTGGGGGAAATTCAAAGATCGACGGACTCAAAAAGAGTTCTATCACTTCAACACTCATTTCGATCACCGGGGAGAGACCGCGCGAATCGAAAGCGCAAAACTGATCTGGCAGCGTGTTATGGATATTGCCGGAAAGACGCCCGCTATTGTCACGGGGGACCTGAATACACGAGAGAACTCCACTCCTTATGCCATCCTCACAGGTAAAGAGCCGGTGGATGGTGTCCGATCCGACTTGCGGGACGCGCGATATGCCTCTGTCCACGGGCATGAAGGGCCGACTTCAACGTTCTCGAACTGGACTGAAATCGGCGAACCGGAAACGAAGATTGACTACATTTTTCTTCACGGCAATATCCGGGCATTGCGTCATCGTGTACTGACGGATCGCATAGAGGACCGTTTCCTGTCGGATCATTTGCCCGTGCTGGCGGAGATTGAGGTTCCGTGAGGGAGTCTATCTCGCGGGACAACGCGAGTTCATGATTGACGGATCCTCTCAGGGCGATGTATAATACGATTGTTGGTGGAAGTCCTGTGGCGCAAAGTCGCCATGGGAAGACATTACGGACTCCAGTTGACCAAGACGAATTTGAGGGAACACATCATGATTGAAGTAAGAGATGCGGTTGCAGCAGCAGCAGAAGCGGCCCGGAAGTTCTATGAAGGCAAGGATCTTCTCGACCTCCAGTTGGAGGAAGTCGAGTTGAGCGAGGACGAGAAATGCTGGCTGATCACTCTCGGACTTATACTTCCCAACCAGAATCCAGATTGTGATGTCCGCAGGCTACGCCCGCTAACCGAGATCAGCCCGCTAGGCGCCTCAATGCAGGGCCAGAAGTATGAACGGAAGTATAAGATCTTCTCAGTTGATGCGGACACCGGGAATGTTATCTCGATGAAGATCCGCCAGATATGAACGGGACAATTGAGTAACTCACCCATCGATACGCCAACCGAGGGATTTTGGTCGACACAAATCTTCTCCTTCTCTGGTTCGTCGGTTCCCTCGATATCAAATTGGTCCCAGAGTTCAAGCGGACATGCCGATATGTTCCGGAGGACTACGATACGCTGGCATATTATCTCTCCTTATTCTCGCGTCGCGTTACCACTCCCAATATCCTGACCGAGGTTTCCAATCTGGCCGCCCAGCTTGGAAAAAGGTCGCAGGAGTTCTTCGAGACTGTTTTCTCAAAGAGCATTGGAGTTCTTGAGGAGCATTATGTCGGAAGCAATTCCGCAGCGGAGATATCACATTTCAGCGAGGTTGGCCTTACCGATTCAGCCATCATGTCGCTTGCGCGGGGGCAGTATCTTCTCCTGACAGACGATTTCAGACTGTCACAGATTTTCCAGAAAGAGGGTGGTGATGTGGTGAACTTTACCCATATAAGGCCGATCAACTGGTGAGCCGCGATCCGGATTCTTTGAGGTGTCATATCGGCACCTCAAAAGGTCGTGCGGTCTTCGCTCTCACAGCGGTCTCCCGCATTCCTGGCAGAACTTGGAGTCTTCCTCGTTGAGTTTGCTGCAATGGGGGCATTTGATCATTACGACTCTTTCAGGTGTGCTGCCACCCAAATGGATATCGGCCTCATCCAGGGTGTCTTTGATCATCCCGCCTGTCATTCGTGAGTACGGTTCAAGGTCCTCTCTTGCCTGTTCCGGGTCGAGAATCACGCCGGAACCTGCCAGTCCCCGCGCCCCGATCCCGTGAATGATCCCGCCCACCATCATCAACGCCATGCCGCCGAAGGCCCGTGCCGCCATAGACCTTGCGTTCCCATGGAAATTCTCAAAATTGCCGAAATTGGCGATCCCTGACACAAAAACAGAGGCGAACAGAAGCCCTCCAAAGATCATCAGTGCAGTGCCCGCATAGAAAGCGCCTTTCCGACCTTCCGAGATCTGTCGAGTCATTCCCTTTCTCCCTGTTGCGATTTTTCGTGGGGATTCCGTCGAACGCAGCGTGTATCCCGAACCGCCGCATATTCTCTCACACGCCACAGGATCAATGGATGGCCCCCGCCGTTTTTGCTTGCGGCTATTTATTTTCGATTCCTCTACCGAACACGTGAATCGCCCCGTCTGCACAGGGCACGAGAATTTCCAGCGTGTCATCTCCCATTACATCGGCGACGATGGGCATGTACGCCACGGCGGGAAGGTCGAGTTGCCAGAGGATCTGTCCTGCTCCTTCCTGTGCAGCAATTGCGCAAAGAACACTCCCTCGCGTTACCAGGAACTCGGACGCGCCTTGCCCGTCGATATCCACAGTGATTACATCGGACCATGCCGTGCCGGGAATAGTGAGGCTCCATTCCAGCTTCCCGGAAGCGGCGTCGTAACAAAGGAACTCATTTGCCAGCGGCGTGCCGAATTCCAGTGCACCGTCACCATCCACATCCGCAACACCGGGGTGTGTCCGCACATGCCGGTCCGGATCGACCGGATCGACCAACCAGATCGGCATGCGATCCAAGGTGAATGCGCCGAAACATCCGAAATTCGCTACCGACAGCAATTCATATTCCCCATCCTGATTGATGTCGCGCGGAGTGAACGATCCGTATGCGGTCCAGGTCGCTTTACGTTCACCCGGCTTGCGCTCACCCAGAAGGTCATTAAACATCTTCGGTTCCAGCAGCATCCGGCCTGTTTTCCCATCCAGGCAGGTCAGCATGTGAAGGGCATTCAGGTAAATATCTTCGGCTCCGTCGTTGTTACAGTCTGCGACAGCGGGAAGGGCCATCGGGCCGATGGTATGGAATTCAAGTCGTGGGTCCTCCGCGTGATTAGCCCAAACCACGTTGCCCGTTCTGCCGTCGAGAACAAAGCTGCTGGCGGAATCGTGTCCCGTAGGCGATTTCCGTCCTGCGAAGTAGACATCGCATCCCTTGTTACCCGTGAACCGCCCCAGCGCAAGACGCGCGGCGGCGGGGTATTTCAGTGTCCAGGTGACTTCCGGCGTATCGGTCTGCCAGAGAAGATCACCGTGCGCATCCAGCGCAACGACCGCGTTCAGGCCGCTGGATGAGGGACGGACAATCGCCACTTCCGGATTTCCATCGGAGTTGAGATCCCCCGCAATGACCGTTTTGATTTGCGCATAATAGGCGGGGACACCGTAGCCCTCTGTTTCCCACAGTATGCTTGTCTTTCCATCGTTTCCAATCTGAAAAGCCCGCACCGTTCCCGCGGCTGTGGGGACGATTGTCTCCGCTTTCCCATCTCCCGTGAGATCGACAGCGACCGGGTAGGCCGCATAGGTGGAAGCCGCGCTCCAGCATCGTTTCAATTCTCCATTCGAATCGAGAATCCGTATCTCTCCCGATGAAGAGGTCAGTACAAATTCCGCAGAGGGATCATCATCCACATTCCCCCACGCATGAAGATCCAATTTCGCTTTCGCATCCAAAGGGATTCGATGTTTTTCGATGAATTTTCCTTCGCCGGACCATCCCATCAGGCAGATTGCCGATGCACGAATTCTATCCTGATCGCCAAGGACCAGTGCGATCTCAAGAGCACCGTCTCCATCATCATCTCGAATCAGCGGAATATCGGAACCATCGGAACGCCCGCCTTTCCCGACGGGAAAGGTGTTTCTCGGCTGGCCGGGCATCCTGGCATTGGTCAGTTCGAGCACAGTTCTCAGATTCCCATTTTCGTATGAGACAAATACGAGATCGGTCATTTCCCGGCGAACCCGGCTCGGTTCACGGGAACAGACAAGAAGAGGCGGATGATTCTCTCCCAACGAGACGACTTCTTGCAGGAGGAGATTCTCCCGGGATGCCCGCACCTCTCCGGAGATTGCGTCCGTGATCTCCAAAGTCCAATTCTTGTCATAAACCGAGGAAACGACCTCGAACATTCCATCCCTGTCGAGATCCGAGACGCTGTCCACACAGACTCTCAGTGCTTTGGTTCCCTGGGGGTACCACCAGCTGAACCACCGTGACCATTTGAGCCGCAATCCGGTTGTTTCCTTGTTCTCGACGCAGGCCAACTGCTGGGAGATAACCGCATTGGTCAGCAGAATGTCGTTCCAGCCGTCTTTGTCCGTGTCGATGACATGAACAATCCCGTAGTTGCGATGGGTATCTTCTCCATCGGCTTTCCATTCGACACGATTCAATTCCTCACCTGTGACCAGGTCAACCAGGATCACCCGGCCTTTCATGGCAGCGACAATGACCGGCGTTTCCCCGTCGGACTTCAGAAATCCGATGGCCACGGAACCATGATCGTAGATCTCGGATTCGTTGATTTGACGAGTCCAGAGTAGTTCCGCTTTCTCATAGCCTGCGGTGAAATCATAAACCCAGGCCGTATTGGTGTTGGTCCATCCGTTGACCAGGACAAGTTGATATCCCGCGCGCTCTTTTCGCATTTTTCCGACAAAGGTCCGGTAAGCGGCTGTGCCTTTGTGTTGGACCTGCCAGAGGACCTTGCCGGTTTTGCCGTCGGCGATGATCGGTCCTTCAAAGAGCACTTCGATTTCACCGTTCCCATCGAAATCGGCGACGGCGAGGATTTTTTCATTGGGGGCGGCATACAGTTGATTCCCCATTCCGTTCATGACGTGAACCCCTTTTGAGGTGGAATAGATGATCTCCGAGATTCCATCTCCGTTCAGGTCCATCACCTGGACTACGGACGGCGCGGGCTGTCCCGGGTCCAGGCGAAGGGAGTGAGCAGGCGCTTGCCGATATGCGCCCATCCCGGCGGAATGTCCGGTTGCCTGCGGATCATGGCGAAACGAAGGCCACTCGAAATCCCTTTCATTGATTTGTTCACATCCGACCGGGACGGGGTGAATGGAGACGACTGCTGCGACGCATATCCAAAGAAGTCTCTGTGTGAATTTGTTCATTTTCCTGTTTGCCTGTTCAGAAGAATGAACCCTCTCATGCAACAGAGAGAGCCATTTGGGCCATGGGGGGATTATCGCACAAAGGGGGATTTCCCACACCGGCAGGATGTCGGTCTGGTAGAGAGAGAAGAGGGTGGCACAGGCTTGCATTCTGTGGCATGGTAACAAGGTATAGGGGAATCTCCGTAGAAGGATTGGCACTACGGGGTACAAGCAAATCAAAGGCGCATGGGGAAAAGGGGAGACTTTCTTTGAGGTGTTGCGAAATGATGTTGATATGTCATTGAACCCGAAGGAGCACAGGAATGTCCGGCAAAAAGCCGATCGACTCATTGGAAGAACGGATGGCTTTTACCCTCATTGAGCTCCTGATTGTCGTGGCAATCATTGGGATTCTGGCGGCGATTGCCGTCCCGAACTTCATGAATGCCCGCATGCGGGCCAAGGCCACGCGGGCGATAGAAGAGGAACGCAACATCTCCAATGCCCTGGAAATGTATCGCATTGACCAAGCGCATTACCCGCCCAAAGATGAAGTTCCCGGCACTCGGCTGCCGGTTTACAAGCGATATGCCATGCTGACCACGCCGGTGGCCTATATGGCCTCTATCCCCCTCGATCCTTTCTTTCCGGTGGATATTTCGCAGGATGCCCGCGCACTTTCCACTCTGTGGGGCGGGACATACTACGATTATTTTGAATGGCAGGACAGCGGGTATATCTACAAAGTGGGACCGAGGGTCAACAAGTTGTATTTCATTGCCTCTTACGGTCCGGACTTTGAGAAAACAGTTGGTGAGGTGATGGGGGCGCAGGATATGGTTCCGTATGATTTGTCCAACGGGATCACGAGTGCGGGAGATATTGTTCGATACGGGCCTTGAGACTATCTTGGAACGGAATAACGGGGACATATTCTTGCTGGAGATCTGAATTGTGAAGGAAAACCAGAAGAAAGCAGCTTTTACTCTCATTGAGCTCCTGATTGTCGTTGCGATCATCGGGATTCTGGCGGCGATTGCGGTTCCGAATTTCATGAACGCCCGGATGCGTGCAAGTGTTTCGCGGGCGCAGTCCGATCTCCGCAATCTTTCGGTCGCTTTGGAGTCGTATCGCCTCGATAATAATCATTACCCCCCCGCCTCCCTGGAAGGTGGGACATCTCGCATCACCGTTTTTCAGCGCTGGGCCAAGCTCACTACGCCTACGTCATACATGGCCTCTGTTCCGTTCGATCCGTTCTTTACCCGGGATGCGGAGATACCCACCGCTTGGGGAGGACCGGTTTATGAATATTTCGAACGGGAAATGAGTCAGCTCAGCACCAGCAAATGGGGGCCGACTTCGATGGAGATGAATGCCCTCTATTTCATCAAGTCGTTCGGCCCGGACAAGGTAAACAGCGCCGCCACGGTCTCCGGCTATTACACGCATATCGTGTATGACCTCTCCAATGGGGTAACCAGCCTTGGGGATATTGTCCGGTACGGTCCCTGAGAACTTCGCACAAATTCCTTTCAGGCGAAACCCCGATCCGCGTGACAATCCCAGGAGAGAAAACATGGTCCATACGACAACCACGCGAAAAAAAACTTTGTTGCTTTCGTTATTGTGCATTCTTGCGGTAAACGTCGCGGGATTCTGTGCCGAATCTCCGAACGGAATCCCCCCTTTGGTCAGCGGCAAGCCGATTCCGGTGGGGACTGCCGATGGATGGGGGCTGTTTTCCGCAGGGCTTTCCCAGGAACCCGTAGGAGCCGCTTACGTACTCGGTTCCGAGCAGGCAGATTTGTTTGTGATCGGGCGTGGCTGGTATGCAGGACGGAAGGACAGACATAACCGCTTGTTTCTCTATCCGTGGGTATGTTCCGCAGAGAATGGAACGCCCGTCTTTGGCGCACCGATATCCATCGAATCTCCCCATACCGGGGCCGGAACCATTTTCCAGGCAGAAGACAAGACCATTCATGGTGTGTGGATCGATGGCTCCATGCTGGCCCATACCGTTTTTGATGTGGAGAAACGGACCTTTTCTGAATTAGAGAAGGTCGAAATATCCGGGCTGCCGAGAAATCCCAGCGAAGTCGCGGTTCTGATGAATCCCGATGCAAGTGTGGAGGTTTTCCTGGGGATTGGGGATGGAGTGACCTTCGGGCCAACAGATTATGGCGGACGAGATCCGAAATACACTCCGTTCGATGGTGCGGGACTCTGGCGGGGAGGGTATCCCTATGAATTCCTGTACGCGGTATCACTGCCGGGATTGCTGAAAAGCCCCGCGTCCGAACCTCGACTGGTTTCAAAGACCATGAAGGAAGTGAGGCATTCCTATTGCTCACTCACCATGGTGAATCTGGGATCGGAACACTCTCGCGACCTGGTCGGCGGATCGCGATTCGGCGGATTGTATTACTACCGTAATCCCGTCGCACAGGGTGTGAATCTCGAACCAAAGCGGTTCATCGTTTGCGCGGATGGAAATGCACACCGGCATCCGATTATTGATCCCAGCCCGGTCGCATATCCCAATCCCAAAACGAGGTTTTCCGACCTGATCGCGGGTGGGGAAGGGGCGCTGTATTATTACCGATTTACCGGATCGTTTACTGAGCAAGGCAATCCCATCTATGAAAACCCGACACCGGCCCTCCGGGAGAAGGCGGATCTTTATGCGGGCTCTCTGCCGGTTGCGAATGTCGTGGACTGGGATGGAGACGGATCGATGGACCTTGTATCCGGCAACTCGGAAGGAAAGGTTCTTTTTTTCCGAAATGCCGGAAGCAACGAACATCCCGCTTTTCTTCCGGGTGAGCCGATCACCGCGGGCGGTCAGGTCATTCACATCCAGCCGGGATATCACATGGATATTCAGGGACCCGGCGAAGCGCGATGGGGGTACACCTGCCCAACCGTGGCCGATTGGAATGAAAACGGCCTGCCGGACATCCTGATGAGCGACAGCACGGCCTGTCACACGGTGTATCTTAATCGAGGGACGCCGACGAAGCCCAAATTGGATTTCGGACATCCGATCTACTATGACGGCCTGGACTTATACGGAACCTGGCGGGTCAAACCCGCCGCAGCGAAGATGGGCGACCGCATGGCTTACGTGGCGCTGGACGAACACGATGAATTTCACCTCTACTGGCGGGTGGATGATTACAACCTGGAAGATGGGGGGAAATTGCACCTCGATGATGGATCTGCGATTCGAGCGAATTTCCTGGCGGCGGGTGGAACCGGACGATTGAAATTGAATCTGTTCGATTGGGACCGGGACGGTCGTACCGATTTGATTGTCGGCACGCCGCGACACGGTTCTGTCCCGAATCCCAAGACCGGACTTCCCCAGTCGCTGGGTTTGCCGGGATCGGCTGTCCTGTTCCTGAAAAATGTCGGCACCGATTCCGGACCGGTGTTCCAATTCCCGGTGTTATTCGAGTTTCGCGGCTCCCCGATCTTTCTCGGACAACATGCCTGCGGTCCCACGGTCGCCGATTTCGGCGGACCGAACGGCCCGGATCTGATTGTCGGAGAAGAAACCGGCGGATTCATGTATTACAAGCGGGATGATCTCAAGCCGTAATAGCCGGTAGTTTCCCCTTTTCCTGACTGGTTCCTACGATTTCCCGTAGTGCGTTGCTATTCTCAGGAAAAAGTCGTTTGGAAGAGAAGGCTGAATGAACGTGAAGGAACGTATACAGATAGGCTTGATTTATGGAGGCCGTTCGGCAGAGCGGGAAGTGTCGTATCTCTCGGCGCGAGCGGTTGCGTCACATTTGAATCCCGACCGCTATTCGGTTTATCCCATCGCGATCTCCCCCACCGGCCGGTGGATGCTGGTTCCACCCCGTGAAGAACTGCCGCATCCGGAACATCTGGAGCGACGTCTTCTGGGGGGAACGTCCGGCGAGACCCTGCCGGTCCCATCGCCGCAATGTGCCTCCGACGGGCGGGAACGCCCGCCGCTGGATGTGCTGTTCCCACTGGTTCACGGCGCGTGCGGAGAGGACGGGAGCATGCAGGGATTTTTTGATGTGTGCGAACTGCCGTACGTGGGAGCCGGGGTTGCGGGTTCCGCTATCGGAATGGACAAGCTGCTGATGAAGGACATTCTGTCGGTTCACGGCATTCCGGTCGGGCCATATAGGTCGATCAGGCGGGTGGACTGGGAGACGGATTCCGACCGTGTGGTTCGCACGGTTCAGGAACAATTCCCATATCCCGTCTTTGCAAAACCCGCCCGGACCGGCTCCAGTGTCGGGATTTCGAAAGCAAAGAACGAGAGGGATTTACGTGAGGCATTGGCCGCCGCGGCCCGCTACGACAGCATGTTGATTGTCGAGAAGGGAATGCCGGTCCGGGAATTGGAATGCGGTGTGATCGGGAACTGGGACCCGGAAGTCACCGTTGTCGGCGAGGTCATCCCGGAACGGGAGTTCTATGATTATCATTCCAAGTATCTTTCCGACGGAACAGCCATCCGTATTCCAGCCGATATTCCTGAGAATCTGGCTGAGGAAGCGCGGGATCTGGCTCGGCGGGCGTTCCTGGCACTTCGATGTTCCGGGTATGCGCGGGTCGATCTTTTCCTGAATACCGCAGAGAACCGCCTGTATCTCAATGAAATCAACACGATTCCGGGTTTTACCTCTCACAGCATGTTTCCGATGCTATGGGAAGCCTCGGGGGTTTCGTTTTCCGAACTGCTCGATCGGCTGGTGAATTACGCGTTTGAGCGTCGTGCAGATGAGCAACGCAACACCTTCGAGGTTCCCGAACCGGGAGTCGCACCGCCCCCGAAGGATTGAAAGCGTTGGGTTTATTGTGAATTGGGGAGGGCGAGGCTCCCGCCGAGCCGATGTCTTGTTATTCGCGGCTCGGCGGGAGCCTCGCCCTCCCAGTGCCCCTCGTCCTCCCCGCGCCCTACGCCCCGCGCCTTGCAGCCTTTGACTGGATCATATTATTCCCGAGAGAGGGCTGGGGTTACAATCCATTTATGCGCTGAATACAGTCCTCTCTCTGTCTCTGCCCCCACAGATTCGGAACAACACACACTTTATACGGAAAGACTTGAGACACTTTTCTCTCACACGGCCACCGCGTCCGGCCAGGAGAACGCCGAACACTTCCCGGGAAGAAACTCGACCTTTGTCTTGCTCGTTTCGTGTTTCTTCTCCGGCCATCCGCATAGAAAACAAACCGCGATTTCGCCACAGTCGCTGCATCCGCCCACCGGAAGAGGCTTTCCGCAAGAGGGGCAAGGAATCTGAATCATCGAATGGTTCTCCTTCAGAATGATCATTTGTTCAATATTATTATTGCTCTAATGTTCAACTTTGTCAAGTAAAAAGTTTCCTGCCAGGAAAGTAAATGATATGGTATGGTTGTTTGGCCTTTGATTTCCTGAAACTCCAGGAGATCGCCATATCCCATTTCTGCTCTTCCCAAAGGAGTTTAGAAGATGAATATCTTCAGTAAAATGAATGTCTTAGGTATGATTTCGATGTGTTCTCCGGTCGTTTTTGCAATCATTCTGGGATTTGCCCTGTTCCTGCCCATGGAATGTCCGGCGGCGACCCAGGTCATCACGGTGGGCGCATTACTGGATTTAACAGGCGCGAATGCGACATTTGGAGAGACAGTCAAAACGGTGTTGGAAATGGCTCTGGAGGACTTCAACAATGAATTTCCGCCGGTCGGCGTGGATGGCGAACGAGCGTATCGGATGGAAGCCTTAGTCCTGGACACGGGTTCCGTTCCCCAGACAGCTCTTAATCAGATGCAGTCTTTCTCAACCGCAGGCATCAAGGTGGTTCTCGGACCATTAACCAGTGCCGAGCTGGAGGCGATCAAGGACTACGCCAACCAAAATGGGATCATGATTGTCAGCCCTTCCAGCACGGCGGTATCGTTGTCCATCGCTGAGGACAACGTTTTCCGACTGGTTCCGGACGACAAGCATCAGGCGCTGGCGGCGGCCCTTTTAATGCATTTTCAGGGGATCAAAGCATTAACGGGTTTATATGTCGATGACGTATTTGGGCGTGAATTGACTGAGCGTGTCTCCTGGCACATGGACTTACTTGGACACGATGTGCCCGGCTCGGTGAGCTTTGCTCCGGGAACCACCGATTTCACTTCCCAGCTGGCCCAGTTGAATACATGGGTCGAACAGGCGGCCCAGACAAACCAATACAAGCAAATCGCGGTCTACCTGATCGCATTCGATGAGTGCGTGCCGATCTTGCAGCAAGCCTCTCAGTATCCTTCTCTGGCCAGGGTCCATTGGTATGGCAGCGATGCCAGCGCCCGAAATCAGCTTCTGATCGAAAACAGCGTTGCCTCCGAGTTCGCCATTTCGACCTGTTTTGCCAATCCGATTTTCGGTGGCAATGTGACCGAATCTCCGAAGTTTCTCAGCCTTCAGCAGCGGACCGAGGCTCAATCCGGCAATGCGGTCAACGCTCATGCGCTTGTAATGTATGACGCGCTTTACCTGGTGGCCTCCGCATACCAACATGCGCGTCAGGATACCTCTCTGGAGACGCTGAAGCGGGAGTTTGTGCGGCTTGCGGGCATGTATTATGGGGCTACCGGGGCGACGATTCTGAACGAGGCAGGAGATCGCACACTGGGCGACTATGATTATTGGGGCGTTCAGAAGGAAGGGACAGTATATTCCTGGACCAGAAGAGGGTTCTTTCTGGATACCTGGGGGAGTTTCCCTGATTTTCTGTACTTCGAGACATGCACTCCCGGTCAGGAAGGTGTGACCAACTTTGCGGTATACAGCCATTGATGCGTTGGGATTTGGTTTGGAGCGGGGTGCTCAGTCGGCACGGAAAGCGTTTTCGATGTGTTCGATCCTGGGCGGTTCGCCTTCCCGATCGAGGATGGAGATGACATCAAAGCGGACGTTCCAATCGTCCTGAAGTCCCCGCTGGGCAAGGTAGATCTCCGCCATGCGGACAAGAGTCTGTTGTTTTCTCTTTGTCACCGCCTGATAGGGTTGTCCGAACGTCTCGCTGGTGCGTGATTTCACCTCCACAAACACGATCAGGTCGTCCCTGTTGGCGATGATATCGATTTCACCGCGACGACGCCGGAAATTGCGTTCCCAGATTTTGTATCCTTTGGTTTCCAGCCACTGTGCGGCCAGCGTCTCTTTGGCATCTCCCATTTCCCGTGTGCTGGGCCGCAGGTCGATGACCTGTTGCCGAAGATTCTCCAGGAGATGCTCGCATCGGTATCGGAGCACAAAGAACTCCGCCTCCGTGAGTCCCTGTGCTTGCAGAATATCTTTTTGCAGCTCCTCCATTCTCTGTAAGGTCAACCGCGCGGCAAATCGCCGATACAGGCGTTCGAATGCCGAGCCGGGCACAGCGGCCAGAAGACGGTCCGATACGCCCGCGAAGGTCATTCGGTGAATCTCCGATGCCCCGAATACCTCCAGGGCCGCACGGTGATATTTCGTGGGGTAGCCCTTGTGTGCATCGAAACCGTACTGAGGAAACCGCTGGTGGTAGGAATCCATGATCCGGTCTCGAACCACCTTGGCCACAATGGAAGCCGCCGCGATACTGAATGAACGCCCATCCCCGCCGACAATGCTTTCAGCCGGAATCCCGCCGAAGGCAGGCGTCTTGTTTCCATCGACGAGCACATAATCGGGGGGATGGTCCAGGTGTTCGACCGCGCGTTTCATCGCCAGAAGGGAAGCCTGCAGGATGTTGTGTTCGTCGATCTCTTTGGGACTGGCGGTTCCTACACCATAGGATACAGCCAGGTCCATGATGATCTGGTAGAAATGGTCGCGTTGCGGTTCGGTTAGCTGCTTGGAGTCCCGCAATCCATGAACGAGGTGAGGCTCCAGGTCAGTCGGCAGCACCACGGCGGCAGCAACAACCGGTCCCGCGAGCGGACCGCGCCCTGCCTCATCGCACCCGGCGATTCGCTTATAGCCCTGTGCAAAGAGGTCTTGTTCCCGTGCGTATGTCGGTTCCGAATTGTCGCGAGACATACTCTTGTTCGCACTTCCCGGTATTTCGTCCTGCCGAAGACAGCCCTCAATTCACCATGCGGACAGGTTGGCCGGTGGATTCCACCGCCGACAACCAGAGCGGACCGTCCGGATCGACCTGCTTCCGTTTGGAAACCGCCGTTTCAATCGGAACATGGGTGAACTTGTCGTTCCAGATCCCCACCAGCATGGCGGTTCGGCCACTCATCGCCGCATGGACCGCATTCTGAGCGAGCTGCTGACAAAATACCTTGTCAGTCGGAACGGCTCGAAGCGAACGGACATAGTAACTGGGATCGATGTACCGAACGGTGACGGAAATCCCGCGATCCCGGAAATAGTCGATGATTCTCTGATGAAGGTACTGTCCGATGTCGGCCAGGCGCACATTGCCGGAAGCGTCCGTTCCCAATCGTTTTACTTCATCCGCCAGCAGTTCCTGTCCTGCTCCTTCCGCCACAACGACCAGTGCGTGACGCCGAGCGAGAATGCGATTCTCCAGCGCCTTCAGGAATCCCCGGTTCCCATCCAGACTAACTGGGATCTCCGGGATCAGAAGGAAATTCACATCCCCGCTGGCGATGGTGGCTTGCGTAGCAAGAAAACCTGCGTGGCGTCCCATCAGCTTCACAATACAGATTCCATTCAGTGCGCCCATGGCCTCCATGTGCGCACCATCCAGGACGTCTTTGGCGACGGAAAACGCGGTCTCGAATCCGAACGTGCGTTCCACATAGCCGATATCGTTGTCAATTGTTTTGGGGACTCCCACAACGGCGACCTGCAAGCCGCGTCGCTCCACTTCCGCCGCAATTCCCAAGGCTCCGCGCTGCGTCCCATCTCCCCCCACGGTAAAGAGAATGTTGATCCCGCGACGTGCCATGAAGTCGACCATGTCCACGATGTTCTGATTCCCGCGCGAACTCCCCAGCCGGGAGCCGCCCATTTTGTCGATGCCTTCCACCAATTCCGGAGTCAACGCCAAAGGCACTTCATTGTGATGATCGATCATGCCGTAGTAGCCATAGCGAATCCCCAGAATCTTGCGCACGCCATAATGATGATAAAGAGACATGACCAGCCCCCGAATGACATCGTTTATACCCGGGCAGAGTCCTCCACAGGTGACAATCGCCGCACAGGCCGTCCTGGGATCGAAGAAGATTTTTTTTCTCGGACCGGCAATCTCCATGGATGGAGGTTCCTGCCCCTCCGCAATGGCCTCCTTGTAGGAACGTAGAGAGCTATGCAGCAGAACGCGGTCTTCATCCGTCACGTAGTCGGAGATCTGATCGCCTTTTTCACTCGACAGCACCAGGGGGGAAGGATAGGTTGGTTCTCCAAGACGTTTTACATCGAAACTCGGATCGCGGCTCATCAAGTGATTCTTTCTTATTGAAGGATTTTGCAGCAGAAAAGCCTCTGCCTCTCATTCCGCTTCGACTCATCCCTCCAGGCCGCTCAGCCGCACGCCTCTGGGGAATTTCACCCTGTAGGAGTAACGAATTTTCCGATTCTCGCCGGGACCGAGCTCAAGCACCCACCGGACAACCCCGTCCTTTTCCATGTTATAGGCCTGATCCCGACAACGGAAATCGCTGAGTTCGATTCCCTCACTTCTGGGCACGGGAACCTGATCGACGACCTCCAGAACAATGGAGGAGTCGCGACGGTTATTGACCTCCAGCTCCCAAACCCAGTTGATTTGCTGACCCGTGGTGAGGATCAATCCGGAGGAGTCCAAAGTCCGCTCCAGCTCCGTTCGACGAACCTCGATCTCCGGATCGGAACCGAGATAAAAATCCTGAGTGGTTCCGGGCATGGTGGTATCCAGGGAGGACGTGGAGAGGAAATCATTCCCGAAGAAGATGTTGGCTTTCCCGCTCAACAAGGGATATTGGGAATCGTTGGTCATGACGGCCCGCAGGAAGGTGTAGGGACTTTGCCGGGGGATGGCCTCATACTGCAATTTCGCCGAGGATCGAAAGGAAGCAATGGTCACACGCTGATCGACATCCCCGGACGGGACGGTTTCCCTGGAAGGAATCTGGAATGAAACCGCCACACTCCCGAGGTCTTCCTCCAGATCCAGTCGTCCAAGGTTCTTCGGTTCGAAAAGCGTTCCAGGTGCGGGGGAAGTGGAATCGGCCGGTTGTGGGACCGGTACTTCCGGAACCACGGGAGCAGCAGGAGCAGGTGGGTTCTCTCCGGCTGATTTGGGCGATGCCGGTTGAATACCGACCGCCCACGGAGAGAGTTCCTTCGGTCGACCATACAGCTGCGGACGCTCCGTCGAGAGGATCAGCTGAACATCGGTCCAGGGTTCTCCGGTTCGCTGATGGACTAATGCTCCGTAAATGATGTCGAGAGCTGCGCCGTCCTTCAAATAACGCACATCATAGATGGGACTCCATCCGGCGCCCTGCGCGACATACGAGACCGCGATTTTGGATTGGATAGTTCCTGATACTTCCACATCCACCGCGACCTCGTACGTTTCCGTGATGTTTTCCTCTAACTTCCGAATTTCCTCTTCCGACGTGGCGATTTTCTCCTCCAATTCCCGTTTACTGGGAGTCAGCTCCCGGATGGAATCTCGAATTTCGGTGATCTTTTTGGCGAGGGTCTGATAGACAGTTTGCCAATCGTCCGAATTCGAAGATCCTCGAAGGAGTTGATCGGCCACGCGTGCGCCCGCACTTTCCCCCAGCGAACGATAAAAGCCGATCTGTTCTGTGAGAGTCTGCTCACGATCCAGCAATACCTGCAAGTCGTCCTGCAGATACCGAAGCTGATTCCGCATCTGTCGGCTTTTGGTCTCTTTTTGCTCGTCCAGGGTTTCAAGCCGACTACTGACCCCCAACACCTTCACGGAATCCGAAACAGTAGATACGCGCAGAGAATCGGTCAACAGGGTTGTCGGCAGATGCGGAAAAAGAACCCGGTGTGTCCCCGCGCTCATCTTCGGTTCCGCTTCTCGGAAGAGCATGGCACGGTCTCGGTAGACTACCACCTTGGATAACGTGCTTTCCGCGATAATGCGGTCCGCAAATCCCCGTTGAGCGAGTACGAGGAGAATGAGCCAGACGCCGACCCGTACGAGATGTCTGTTCCTGACCACCGCTGAAGTACCTCCTGATTGGATTCCCCCCAGTTTATCCCATTCATTTCATTAAATAAACATAGCGAAGCAAAAGCGCCGCTGAGGCGATATATAAAATCGGACTGACCTCTTTTCCGCGTCCGGATACCAGTTTCAAGAGGCAGTACGAAATGAACCCGAATGCGATTCCCTCAATGATTCTCAGCCCTCCGAACGGCATCATGACCATCGCCAGAAAGCACGGAATTCCCTCGGTGGCATCGGTCCAGTTGATCCGGGTAACGCAACGAACCATGAAGAATCCCACGAGGATCAGCGCGGGTGCGACAATCGGATACACGAACGTGTTCTCCGCGATGGCGTACGGTTCGCCCAGCATCCCGACCAGCGGGCTGAGGAAAAGCGCGAGCAGCATGAGAATCGCCGCCACTACGGAAGTGAATCCGGTTCGGCCCCCGGCGGCCACCCCGGCGCTGGACTCGACATAGCTGGTGATGGTCGAAGTTCCGCAGACCGCGCCCACACAGGTTCCCACGGCATCCGACAGAAGTATGTGTTGAGCGCGCGGCAGTTCGCCATTTTTCATGAATCCGCCCAATTCCGCCACCCCGACGACGGTCCCCACCGTGTCAAACAGATCCAGGAAGAAGAAAACGAAGACGACCGTGAAAATCCCCTGGTCGAACGCACCGAGAACATCCAACTGCAAAAACGTCGGGGTCATGGACGGTGGAGCCGAAGCAATCCCGTTAAAATGTGTCACTCCCATCCACAAGCCCACAAGCGCTGTCAGAAAGGTCCCGATCAGAATGGCACTCGACCATTTCCTTGCCAGCAGGATCGAAATGACCACGACACCGAATAGACAAACCAACACGGGTTTCGAACTCATGTCGCCCAGGTCGATATAGGTGCCCGGCGCGGCGACAACCAGGCCACCCCACTCCAGTCCCACCAGGGCGATTAAAAGCCCGATCCCGGCGGCAATGGCGTTATTGAGAGAGGAAGGAATCGCCTGGATCAGACGCACCCGGAATCCGACTGTGCTCAAGAGAATGAACAAGATCCCGGAGATGAACACCGCACCCAGTGCCACCTGCCAGGAAATCCCCATTGAAACACACACGACAAATGAAAAGTAAAAATTGTGGCCCATGGCGGGGGCCAGCGCAATGGGGTATTTCGCCAGGAAGGCCATCAACAGGGTCGCCACTGCACTGGAGATGCAGGTGGCGGCCATGACCGCTCCGCTGTCCATCCCTGCAATTTTCAGTACTGCTGGTTGAACAAAGATGATATAGCCCAGAGTCAGGAACGTTGTGCAACCGGCAAGAATCTCCGTCCGAATGCTGCTCCCCGCTTCCTGTATGCCGAAATACCGGTTCAGTGCATTCATGATTTACCTCGCTGTCCTTATCGGGACTCGTTGCCGATTCCGGCGAAGACGGCTGGGAGGATCAGCGAGAGAATCCTGCAATCCGTTTGCAGGCTTCATCCTGCAGGTAGGCAGCCGACTTACCGGCGGTCTGGTAATTATTGACGATAAAAGAGAAAACGAAAAGCTCTTTCTCACGGGATTCGATATACCCGGACAAGGCGCGTACCCCATTGATCTTGCCGGTTTTGGCCCAAACCCGGCCCGCTGTGGGCCCTTCACCCATGCGTCCCCGAAGGGTGCCGCTTTCTCCGGCAACCGGAAGGCAATCCCGAAATACCTCGGCATTTTTTCCTTGTGCAATCCCTTTCAGAAGCGCACAGAACGCAGCCGGTGTCACCAGGTCTTCTCTCGACAGCCCCGAACCATCTGCGATGTCATATTCCTTATCGGGAATGCCCAGCCGCTTCAGGTACGCGCCCACTGCCCTGGCCCCGGCTTCTGTGCTGCCCTGCCCGGCCTTCTTCCGACCGAGATACTTCAAAAATATCTCGGAATAGAGATTCTGACTCCGCTTCAAAAGGACGGCAAGCAGATCCGAGAGAGGAGGGGAGTTGTGCACGAAAAGGTTTTTCAGAGTTTCGGCGCGAAGCGGTTTCTCCAGGTCGTCCACGTCGATAGGATTTCCGGTGACATCAATCCCCTCTCTCCGCAGGACATCCGCGAGCACCGTCACCGTGAACAGCGTCGGATTCGGTACCGTGACATATTCCTGGAACCGCTCCTGATTCAACAGAACCGGTCCCTCCATGATTACGGTCCGCCCATCGTTGCAGCGCCGATACAGCATTTCTTTCATTTCGTCTCTTTGCTTGGGACGTTGGGAGACCGTTTGCGTCCGGTTGATGATCTCAATGTAGTCCGTGGGGGGAGCGGTGATACAAACAGCCGGTGTGTTGAGAGATTTGCCGGGCTGAATAATCAGGTCCATGCAATTGTCGTTGAAGCTCAGGGCGCTGATTTCCGCTGCGAACCAATACGGTAAATCATCCCACTGCCAGCCCTTGCCATAGGGAATATCGTCGAACAGGTCGTCATCCCCGATGATGTCTCCCTCGATTTGACGGATCCCTTTTTCTTTGAGCGCCCGGCTCCACTGCTTGAAAATCGAAAGCCGATCCCCGCCCTGGAATCGCCCGCCGATGCTGGGATCGCCGCCGCCCCGAACAACGAGCGGTCCCTTTAAGACTCCGTTCTCTATCGGGCCACCCGCCAGGAGTTCGGTTTGGAATTGGAAATCCGCCCCCAAGGCATCCAGAATTGTGGCCGCGACCAGCAATTTCTGATTGGAGGCAGGAGTCAGCAAGGTCCGGTTGTTCTGGGTATAAATCACCTCATTCCGGTTGACGGACTCCACATGGACGCCCCAGATGGCTTGCTCAAATCCGACCTTTGAGAATACACGGTCCAAATCCTGACGAAGATTGTCTACGGAATCGCACCAGACGTGCCCGAAGGGAAGAATGACAAGAAGGATGGAAAGAAATGTGAAGACTTTCAATATTCTCAACCCTTACGAAGAACGGGGAGAGACGCGAATTCCTGCTTCTCTCCCCGTTTCAGATTTTTGAGAATGCAATTTAGCCGAGAACGGGCGGAACCGGAATGGGATCTATGGGAATTTCGATATCGAAACCGAGTTTTTTCGGCATGATGTCCAATTCCATGTCCATCGCCTCGTCCCACATCAGTTTCTGCCCGGTATAGGCGGCCATCCGCCCGAAGATCGCCGTGAATGTGCTCTCGGCGACCTGGACACCTTCGTTCAGGTGCGGCCCGGTGCCTCGAATACTGGCCTGAAGATCCGCATGTTCCTGAACGTAGGCATTCACGCCCCGCTCGGCCATGTCATGACAGGTGCTGAGACCTTCCTTGAATGTACGGTTTGTTCCGATCACCAGTTCGGAGACCTCGCTGTAACAGTTCATCCAGTGGCGGCTGAAGCTCATCACGTGGATGCCTTTGGGATATTCATAGTCACAGGAGAAGTTATCCCAGATGTTCCCGTATTTTTCGACCTGTGGTTTCCAGGTACGACCGCCCGACGCGATCACCGAAATCGGGTGGGCCTGAAAGACCCAGTTCATCACGTCCAGGTTGTGCACGTGCTGTTCGACGATGTTATCGCCGCAGATCCAGCAGAAGTTGTACCAGTTATAGCTGGCCTGGTATTCCAGGTCGCTCATGCCCGGCTGCCGTTCCCGCGCGAAGGGCAGTCCGCCGTTCCAATAGGCGCGACCGGCGAGAATCTCGCCCAGTGCGCCATCATGAATGCGGGCGATGGTTTCGACATATTCCTTCTGATGACGGCGCTGCGTGCCGGCGACGATGGAGAGTTTCGCGCGTTCCGCCCGTCGTGCTGCACGCAGAAACCGGCGGATTCCTGTCGGGTCGGTTCCGACCGGCTTTTCCGTAAAGATGTTCTTTTTCGCCTGGACCGCTTCCTCGAAATGTATAGGACGGAACCCTGGGGGCGTGGCGATAATCACATAGTCCATATCCAACTTGAGAAGATCCTTATATCCGTTCAGACCGGAGAAGGTGTGCTCCGGGTCCACCTGGATATTCTCCACGGGCAGGTCGTCTTTTTTCAGACTTTCCTTGATCTGATTCGGTGCATCCTTCGCCCGCTGCTCCACGACATCATGTACCGCAATCAGCTTGATGTTCCTGTCGGCCTGAATGGCGTTTTTGACCGCATCTTTCCCTCGTCCACCGCAGCCGATCAGGGCGATCTTCAGCGGATCGCCATTCGCTCCGAAAGAGGAGGTTGCGATTCCAAGGCTTGCGAACGTAGTTGCGCCTACCGTGGCACGTTTCGCGAATTCCCGTCGCGAGATCACATTGTCTTTCGTATCCATGTTGTTTGATTCTCCTTTTTCCTCAGGGGGACTCGCCAGGAGTCGTTTCATACAAATTTCCAGCCGAATAACGGATCTTAGCACATTCGGGGATTCCTTGGCGACGATGGTCCCCAAAGAAGGCGACTTAGTGGCTTAATGATCTCTTGAGATTCCTCACATTCGTTCGGAATGACAATCTACCCTGTGATTCTGTCATTTCGACCGAAGGGAGAAATCTCATTGAAAAAGCAGATCTTTCATATCGGATCGGGACAGCAATACGTCAGGCCGATGCGGTTAAGCGCCCCTAATCCATCCCCAACCTCTGCGATGTCAGGTGCGAAAGATAGAATTCCATGAATTCATCCCGTTTCGGTTCCAGGCAAACCGTGATCGGGCGGCCTTTTTTCTCATCCACCCGTGTGTAACCCTCGTCATCGACATAAACCGGCAGATCCGCTTTCTTATTAAAAAATCGCCCCGGTTCTGCGGCTTCTGCCATGGCGAGCTGATCGTGAAGGGTCATCTGGGCGTCCGGGTTGGATGTCCAGAGTCGAAGCAGGCATTCCAGCGACCAGGTCAACGGCGATTGGTATTTCTGAACGCGTTTCCGTTCTTCCTCTTTCAGACGAACCAAGGTCGTGGAGTCCAACGGCACAATTGTCAATTTCACTTTCGAGCCGTATACCCGCTGCGCCGCTTCGATATCACAAACCACATTGTATTCCGGTATCGGTTCATTCGGTCTCCAGGCGGAACCGTACACGTTCCCGCTCATCAGGATGATCTCCTTCACGTTATCCTCGAATTCCGGCCCCATTTTCAAAACATCCCCCAAATTGGGCAGCGGGCCGACCGCTATCACAGTCACTTGTTTTGGATACTTCTTGACCGTGTCCAGCAGGAATTGAGCCGCCGGGGTCTCAATCGGGCGATAGGTATTAAAATCTTCCGCCCAGGTGAACTGGTAATCGTTGTGGTCGTTGGTTTGTCGCCCGACAGCCACGGGGACGTGCGTCTGTTTCGTTTGATGCAGGATTTTGCAGGCCAGTTTCGCCCGCGCTGGGGTGTTTCCGTAATCCGTTGTGACTCCCAGCAGTTCAAATCGCGGGTGCACCAGGGAAAGCGCGAGCGCCCACGCATCGTCAATGTCATTGCCGATATCCGTATCCAGGATGATTTTCATTTTTTCCTCCGTGCCGGCACAAAGTCCCGTTTCCGCTAACCCGAATGCACAACACATAACGGAAAACAGGGTCAGAATTGGGATTTTCTTCATCGGATTCTCTCCTCGGATTGCGTCGATGGGTGCGGAAAAGTCCTAGCATTATTCCGTCGAACAAGCAAGATGATCCGTAGAATCTTGAGACC
Source organism: Candidatus Omnitrophota bacterium (assembly GCA_029568995.1). Classification (GTDB taxonomy): domain Bacteria; phylum Hinthialibacterota; class Hinthialibacteria; order Hinthialibacterales; family JAKPRU01; genus JAKPRU01. Next base: position 28,084 of record JAKPYU010000363.1, read on the forward strand.
TCCGAAGTGCATAATCGTTCTAAGTGCGATTTGACGACCCGTTTTTCTTTCGATATCGTGGGAGAAATACGCGGATTAGCCCCGTACTTCCCCACGGCTACCTCAAAGTGGCATAAAGGAGCGTAAAACCATGACGAACCGGGAAAACTCGTTGGATCGAAGAAGTTTCGTTCGGCTGGGCGCGGCAACGGCAGCGTTAACAGCAGGGGGTGTCTCCTTCGCCCAGGATAAGGCTGAATCCCAGGAGAAGCCCGCGTCTCAGGACAAGAACGAGATGAAGTACCGGCTTCTGGGCAAGACCGGCCTGAAAGTATCGGAGATTTGTTTTGGAACGTACGGGTTCAATAATCCGGCGCTTCTCACCGCGGCGATGGACGCCGGGATCAACTTTGTCTCGACGTGTGCAGACTATCAGGATGGAGCGGCGGAAGAGGCGGTCGGCAAGGCCATCGCCAAGATCGGCAAGAAACGGGATGAGCTGGTCCTTCTCACCGGCACCGAAATCCGTCCCGGCACAACCAAACAGGCCATTCTTGAGAGCATAGACAAGAGTCTCAAACGCTTGCAGACGGATCGGATCGACATATTTCGCAACCACCACGTGGAAGACCCCGAACGTATCAAGATTGAGGAACAATTCGAGGCGTTCGAGGAAGCGAAAAAGGCCGGAAAGGTGCGTTGTCTCGGATTATCCAGCCATGGAAGACAACTTCAGGAATGCCTGGACGCCGCAATTCGCGACGGGCGGTTTAATTTGCTCCTTTGTCGATATGATTTCGCCAGCTATCAGAATCAGGCCGAGATTTTTCACCGCGCCGCTGAAAAGGGTATCGGAACGGCGGTGTTCAAGATCAAAGCGGGAAACCAGGAGAAGGATATTCAGGATCTTCAGCAAGGTGGCCTTTCAATGACTCAGGCTGCGACCAAGTGGGCATTGTCCAACCCGGATGTCAGCAGTGTCTGCGCCGCAATGACCAATTTCGACCAGATTAAGGAATACTGTGGGGCTGTCGGCAAGAAACTCGGACAGGCCGAGATGGAGATGCTCCAGCGGTACGCGGATGCTGTCTATGACAAATACTGCCGGAACTGTGGAATCTGTGAGTCCGCCTGCCCGGACTGCGTCGCCATTGCGGATATCAACCGATACGCCATGTATTTCAAGTACTACGGGCGGGAGAAAGACTCCATGAAGTTGTATGCCTCCTTACCCAGCGAGCAGACCGCGTTTCGCTGCGGAGACTGCGCCGGGAACTGCGATGTCGCGTGTCCATACAGCAGAAAGGTCCGGGAGGGATTGATTGAAGCGCACAGGATGCTGACATGAACGCCAAGTGCTTGATTTTGTGTTGGTTATCATGGCTGGTTCTTGGTTGCGGCCGGGAATCCCAGGAACCTGTATCGACCGCCGAACAGCCGACGCCGCAGGAGACGGCCATTTCTACACCGGCACTGAACACGTCGGATAACTTGTGGCTGGTTGCGGGCAACCCGGACTGGACCCTGGCGGAACAGCCGGCTCTGTATACGCCCGATGACCTGTTCCAGTATGTCAACGGAGCCGCGCCGAAATATCTTTCCTACGGATTCCAGCAATTGACGCATTTCCGGTATTCCTACAAGAAGGACGAACTCTCCTGCATTACTGTGGATGTTTATGAGATGGGGAATCCTCTGGGTGCGTACGGGATTTACAGCACTGCACGGTCACGGGATATCGAGCGTCGGAATTGGGGCACGGAAGGATTCCGATCCGGGGAGGTCGCCATGGCGTGGAAACAGCATGTGTATGTTCAGGCAATGGCGGATGACGACCGGCCGGTTCTGATCGAAATGCTTGAAAAGATTATGGTTAAGGTCTTTTCGGTCATTCCCGGCGAGGATGTCATTCCCGAACTGCTCGATGTTTTTCCCAGGGAGAACCTGATCCCCTATACGGACCGATATGTAGGCAAGGACCTCTTGGGCCATGCGTTCCTGCCCGGCGGGTTTCTGGTCAACTACAACCTCGATGGACAGGAAGTCCTGGCATTCATCAGCGATCTCGGAATGCCTGAAGCGTCTCAGGCCGCCCTGGCGAGCCTGATGGATTTCGAGCAACAGCATGGGAAGATCCTGGAAAGTGGCCCGGAGAGCCTTTGGGTGGAGGACTCCGGCCTGGGATTGGGTGGTGTTCGACGTACTGCCGGTTATCTTACCGGGGTATTCGGCGTCACTTCTCAGGACCAGGCAACTCCGCTGCTTGAGAAAATCGCTGCAACTCTTGGGAAAACACGCAAATAAGGACGGTAAAGAAGATGGGTGAGACCGCGTGCGGTGTTGGTATTGTCGGAATGGATCACTGGTACATCGTCTTCATGGCGCTGGAAGAACTGGGATCGCAGAGGAAATACCCGTTGGTCGCTGTGGCGGATCACCAGTCCTGGCGGCTGGATGCGATCAGTGACAAGTGTTCCTGCGCACGGACAACGGAGTTCGACCGGGTTTTGGAGCATCCGTATATCGGCCTGATTGTCTCCATGGCGAACAGCGCAGAGAATCCGGAAATCTGTCGGAAGGCTCTCGCGAACGGAAAGCATGTTCTCTCGGTGAAGCCTCCGGCCATGAATCTGGACGATCTGGACCACATTGTTTATACCGCCAATGAGCATGGCGGGTGGTTCGGCTCGTTTGAGAGTTATCGTCGGCTGCTGGGCCGCTATATCCGGATGCGAGACATCCTGCTTTCCGGGCGCATCGGGAGCTTGGTGACGTATCATCAGACGACGCATGCCGGTTTGCCGCAGTCGTGGTCCGGGAAACAGGATTCCGGCTGGTGGCTGGATCCCGAAAAAGTCTGTGGCGGTGCGTGGATCGATCATGCGATTTACGGAACCGATACAGCTCGCTGGTTGTTTGGGGAAGAAGTCAGCTTGATCTCCGCCACAATGACCGTGCGACGATTCAAGGACCTTCCCTTGGAGGATTACGGCGTGGCAACCCTGGAGTTCCCCTGCGGTGGGACGGCGGTTCTGGAGGATTCCTGGGTGGCGGCGGACTTTACCGGCAGCGAGTGGATTGTGGGAACGCATGGGTCCATTCGCACGGATTCCCAGGCGTTCGGCAACAATCCCGTGGTGATTACTTCGTCCGGGAAAGAGGAGATCGTTCCGCAGGGCGAAGACAAGTCTTTTGTGAATCTCTGCAAAGGGCTTTTCGAAGAGAATTCTTTACCGTTCGGGCCGGAAGACAGCCGGGACAATCTGGCTGTGTGCCTCGCGGGCTATCGGTCTGCCGAGGAGGGAGTTGCCGTGGGGCTGTGAGAGCGCGCACCCATGCTCGCCCCAGCCGTCCCGGAGGATGCATGAGGATTGACAGGGGGCCGTTGGACTGGTATATACATGAAGATCCCGCGCAATTTCGGGATATTTTTTTCGTTTAAAAACAGGTTAGGAAACGGTATATCATCGATGGGTGAGAATCTGATCAAGCGCCTCATCGAGTTTTTGCAGGGCGGTCGAATGGAGAAGGGGCAGCGGCAGCTGAGCTGGTTTGCCCGTACGAAATTCGGGGCCTCGTTCATTGAGGTATTGCGGGAACTCGAGTCGGTCACCTGGCCGACCAAGGAGGATGTTCGGGGGTCAACAGTTGTTGTCCTGATCACGGTTGCGGTGTTTGCCCTGTATGCGGGCTTGTGGGATCTTGTGATGACTTACGTCGATCAGTGGCTATACTGATAAGAAGACACCCGAAGATTCGGTTTTCCTGGTAAGGATGCAAATGGCAAAGGAATGGTATGTCATTCATACCTATGCGGGATTTGAGAACAAGGTTCGGGAGAACTTGGAGCAAACCATACGCACCCAGAACCTGCACGATCAGATTTCGCAAGTACTGATCCCGACAGAGGAAGTCGTGGAGATCCGCGACGGCCGCCGGAGTATCAGCACGCAGAAACTGTTTCCCGGATATGTGATCGTGGAAATGGATTTCAGCGACGATACTTGGTTTGTTGTGAAAAACACTCCGGGCGTGACGGGATTTGTGGGATCGGGCAGAAGCCCATTGCCCCTTTCCAAGGATGAGGTCGAAAATATCCTGCGTCACATGGACGAAACCGATGAAAAGCCCCGTCCCAAGATCGTTTTCGAGGTTGGCGAACGGGTGAAAGTCATCGAAGGCCCATTCTACAATTTCTCCGGGTATGTGGCGGAGATCAACGAGGAGCGGGGCCGTTTGAAAGTGATGGTGGATATTCTGGGACGGTCGACTCCGGTCGAGCTGGATTTCCTTCAGGTTGAGAAAATTTAAGAAGGCCCATTCCTACGGAATGATGGGCTGAGGAGCCAAACGATGCCACCGAAGAAGGTTACTGCACAGGTCAAGTTGCAGTGTCCTGCCGGACAAGCGAATCCGGCGCCTCCCGTCGGGACCGCCCTGGGTCCCCAGGGTGTCGCAATCATGGATTTCTGCAATCAGTTCAACGAGCGAACGAAAAATCAGATCGGCATGATTATTCCGGTTGTGGTGACCGTATATCAGGACCGTTCGTTCACCTTTATCACCAAGACGCCCCCCGCGCCGGTTCTGCTGAAAAAAGCCGCCGGACTCGCGAAAGGCTCGCCGGTCTCGAATCGGGACAAAGTCGGCAAGGTGACCGAGAGTCAAATCCGCGAAATCGCCGAACTGAAAATGCCGGATCTGAACGCGAATGACGTGGAAACGGCCATGTCCATGATCCGTGGAACGGCGCGCTCCATGGGGATCGAGGTTGAATCATGAGACGAAGCAAACGATATCGCAATATTTCTCAGAATCTGGACCGGGCGAAGGTGTACCCGCTGGTTGAATCCATTGACCTGGTCAAGCGCAATGCCCAGGCGAAGTTTGATGAAACCGTAGAGCTGATCGCCAACTTGGGAATCGATCCCAAGAAGGCCGATCAGCAGGTGCGTGGAACGGTCTCTTTGCCGAGCGGAACCGGTCAGACCGTTCGGGTCCTGGTGTTTGCGGAGGGAGATGCCGCAAAACAGGCACAGGATGCGGGAGCGGATTTTGTCGGCGCGGACGATATCGCCAAGAAAATCCAGGAAGGATGGACCGATTTCGATGTGGCCATCGCCACGCCGGATATGATGCGCGTTGTCGGACGACTCGGGAAGATTTTGGGACCTCGCGGATTGATGCCCAATCCGAAAACCGGAACCGTTACAACCGAAGTCGCCCGGACCATTCAGGAATTCAAAGCAGGCAAGATCGAGTATCGTGCGGATCGAACGGGCGGAATTCATGTTCGAGTCGGCAAAGCGTCTTTCTCGCCGCAACAGTTGCTGGATAATATCCGGGTTGTCATTGATGCCCTGCTGCGTGCGCGGCCCACGACGGCCAAAGGACAATACGTGAAGAGCCTGTTTCTCTGCTCCACGATGAGTCCGAGTGTCCGCCTGGACATCAACGAGGTCCGCGAGGCGATACGCGGTGTCTGATTCGGCGGATCAATCCGCGCCTTGCGAAGGCGTATCGGAGGACTGAACAAGAGTAAGAAAACCAACATCGACGTCGAAGACAGCAGGTGCGCCAGGGCGCTGAAAGTTCCTGCCGAGACCGGGATGCCATTCACCATAGAACTCAACGCGGGGATCGTTGTCCCGTGTGGCATTTATGGAAAACCCGGCTTCGGCGCCGGGTTTTTTCGTTTCAAGAAGATCAAAAAGACAGGTTCGAAGGAGAGGAGGTGAAACGATTTGAAAAAAGCCGAGAAGATTGAGCTGGCAGATCGGTACAAGGATCTCGTCGATCAATCGGCGGGTGTCCTTCTTTTCGGATATCGAGGTCTGAAGGTCAGCGATCTGACCGATTTGCGTCGGAAGTTCCACGCGGAAGGTTCTCAGGTCCGGGTTGTGAGAAACCGGATGCTGAAACGTGCCGTGGAAGGTCAGCCGTTCGCCGGAGTGGTTGATTTTATGGAAGGACCGACGGCGGCCATCTTTGTGTCAAAAGATGCGGCTGCCTCCGCCAAGACCCTGATGGCTTTTGCCAAGGAGCACCCACAGGTTGTGGTAGGAAGCGGTATTGTCGAAAAGAGCCTGGTTCGGCCGGAACGAGTGAGTTTTCTGGCCGATCTGCCGAGCCGCGAGGTCTTGCAGGCCCAGATCCTCACGGGGATCATCGGTCCCATGACAGGTCTCGCCGCTGGTTTCACCGCGATTCACCAGCAGCTGCTTGGATTGTTTGAAGCCTATCGGGCGAAGCTGGAAGAGGCGGCATAAGAACAAGAGAGCTGAATGGGTGGCGCACAGCCATCCGCAACATCAAAAAAAAGTCTTAGAATGGAGTGGATACCCCCATGGCAAGTGAAAAAATCGAAAAAATCTTGGAAGAGATCGCTTCGTTGACCTTGATGGAAGCCGCGGAGCTGAAAGAGGCCTTTGAAGAGAAATTCGGCGTCACAGCCGCCATGCCGATGGCCGGAATGATGGCCATGCCCGGAATGGGCGCGGGAGCCGGTGAAGCCGCTGCCGAAGAAAAGACGGAATTCGACGTGGTTCTGATTGCGGCGGGTGAGAAGAAGATCCAGGTCATTAAGGTGGTCCGCGAATTGACCAGCCTGGGTCTGAAAGAAGCCAAAGCCCTGGTGGACGAGCCTGGGAAGCCGATCAAGACGGGTGTGAGCAAGGAAGAAGCCCAGGACGCGAAAGCCAAATTGGAAGAAGTCGGCGCGACGATCGAATTAAAATAACCGGTTTGTCGGGCGATCCCACCCGAATCGAATGCCTGAATGGTGTGCTCACCGGCATTTGCGGGACAGGCTGAGGAAAAATCGTGATTCACCGGGAAGATATCGATCCATGGATCTCTGTCATCAAGCCGGACGGTCATATTGTCGAGAGGGAATATGGCCATCTGGACAATGCGTTTCGAGGCCTGGAACGTGAGGGCCGTGTCCGGATTCTGCTGGATTTGTCCGAAGTCCGCTTCCTGGACCGAAAAAGCATCATTTTGCTGCTTCGCCAGAACCGAAAAGTGTTGGCGAAGGGCGGGGCGGTGAGATTGCTTCGTCCCACGGTGGCAGCAGAGGCATCGCTGAAATCGGCCCAGGTGACCCATCTCTTCGAGTCGTTCCGGCAGTTTCGGGACGCGGTTCGGTCCTTTGGACCTTCACCGGAGTCTCCGGCAGAGCCGGGGAAATCATCGGAATCACAAGGGGTACGGGACCTTGATCGGCCTCACCGTGAGGCCCTGATGCAGCAATCGACCATCAGCATGTTGATTGCCATGCTGGAAGATAAGGGTATTATAGAGCCGGGCAAGATGGGGGCGCGTTGCGCCGTCGAAGCCGAGCAGATTTTCCAGGCTCTTCGCCAACGAGTCCTCTCGAGCGAGTCGCAATAGGATTGGGAGGAAAGGAACATGGTTATGCGTATTCAAATGTCCAGGGAGGGGAATGTCTGCATCATTAATATTGCCGGGGAAGAAGACACCCGAAGCGATGATGTTGTGTACCGCGCATTTCGGGAGTGTTTCGAGGGCGGATGCTTCAATATCGTGCTGGATTTGACGAAGTTGAAGTATCTCGGCAGTCGGCTTCGAAAGGTCCTTCTGGCCAACACCAAGGAGGCTTTGGCGGGTGGCGGAAAGATCAAGCTGTTGAATCCGCAGCCGGCGGTGAAAAACGACCTGAAAAACAACCGATTGCTGGACTTTTTTGAGGTCTATAACATTCGCCAGGCCGCGGTGGAGTCTTTTTCCGAGGGTGGCGGACGGGTGGCTCCTGTTGCTCAGGCCGTTGAACCGATGGTCTACCCGGACCCCTCCGGGATTCCGGCGGACCTGCCTCAAGGCCAGGATGAGCGACTGGATCGACTGGAAAACAGCCTGATTCAGCTGGTTTCCATGCTTCGTCGACGCGGGGTTCTCGGCGACGAGGACGAGGATCAGATCTTCGGTTGACAAGAAATAAAAAAAGTGCACAGTTTCCTGTGGGGAAAGTCTTTCGTTTTAGGGTATGATCGTGCAAAAATACGTCAGAGATCCGTTGCAATAGAACAGGGTCTCTGTTAGCGTATGTGTAAAATGCATAAGGGTGTGGAAATCTTCACTCGGAGGTTTCATCGAAGACGAATAGCCGGGTGCAGCTTTCCTTTGTACTTATCGGTGGAGGGAACGCAAAATCGGAAACAGAGAACCTGTAATATATTCGGGTTGAGATCGAGTATCGAAAGTCAAATCGTGGAGGAATGTCTCAGATGAACAAGCAATGGGTTTTTCGGATTGGTTTGATGGTATGTGCGTTTCTGTTGGCGACCTTTGTCCCGGTGCAAGTCAGCCAGGGGACAACATGGCCGGAGTTTCAGCTCAAGAGTCAAGAGGCGTTGAACGGTCTGGATCTGACCGACCTCAACCACCCCGGATTGTTCCCGGATCTGGCAGGCGGCGGTCCCAAGAAGGTAGAACCTCGTCCGACACGGGAACCGGTGCCCCCGACAACTCCTGCCAAGGATGAAGGGACTCCCACTCGGCCGGTAATCGACGATAAGATCCCCTTTGAAAAATTCGGTCAAGTTCAGCGAATTCACTTCGACTATGACAAATCCGACATCAAGCCGGAATATGTGGACGATCTGAAGCAGAATGCGGAGTGGATCAAAAAGAATCCGCAATACAAAGTCTTGATTGAAGGGCATTGCGATGAGCGTGGCTCGAACGAGTACAACATTGCCCTCGGCGAGCGTCGTGCCAATGCGACCAAGAAGTACCTGATCGGTCTGGGTGTGGATGCCGACCGGATGATCACCAAGTCCTGGGGTGAGGAAAAGCCTTTGGATCTTGGCAAAACCGAATCGGCGTATGCACTCAACCGTCGTGCGGAGTTCTTTGCCATTCCGACGAAGGAATAACCTGAAGGCAGCGACGAGCTCGCCGCGACTTGTCAGTACTGAGGAGGACCGCAATGTTGACCTCAAGGCGTTCAATTACGGTTGTATTGGCAGCCTGTTTCTTGCTCTCGATGGCGGGATGCGCCCGAACGGGCAAGAAAGACGCCGGACCGCCGGGATACAGCATTCATGTTGAAAAGTCGGCGGGGGGGCTGACAACGACTCCCGGTATCGAAGATATCACCGGGGGACCAACCCCGTTGCCGAACCGCACAAATGTCGACATCAATACTCCGATCAGCCAGATGCCGGATGCACGCGAATACGGTGTTGTGGACCGGATATTCTTCGATTACGACAAGTCCGATGTCAAATCGGAATGGATCGAGGGGCTGAACAACAATGCCCGGTGGATGAAAGATCATCCTGAGTTCCTTATGATGATCGAAGGGCATTGCGACGAGCGCGGGACCAATGAGTACAACATGGCTCTCGGTGAGCGTCGTGCAATGACCGCCCGGAATTTCCTGACCGAAAAGGGTGTGGAGCCGGGGCGGCTTCAGCTCAAGTCCTGGGGCGAGGAAAAGCCCATCGCGTTCGGTCACGATGAGGCATCCTGGTCGCAGAACCGACGTGCCGAGTTCATGGTAGGAAAACAATAATCGGCAGCGTATATAACTGCCGACAGGAATTCGATACGGCGGGGGACCTTCTCCCGCCGTATTTGTTTTTTCCTGGTTCTCCTGAGAAACAGTCACAGGCTGGAAGGCTATGCCACCCTCTTTTCCCTCACCGATCTCAAGGGAACGATTGCGACATCCGGGTCGGAACGGTATAAGTGTCCATATCCACGAATCCCACGCCGATTGAGCGAATCATGAACGTTGAATCCTCGGACACCTCTCGATCCAGCATCCTGATTGTCGATGACGAGAAGGATGTCCATTATTCTTTTCAGCGTTTCCTTGCGCCCCTGGGTTGCCGTGTGGATTCGGCGTTATCCGGGGAAGAGGCTCTTGCATGCCTGGACCGCAACGGTGCGGACCTCGTGATTCTGGATGTCAAGCTGGGAGGGGATGACGGGCTTCAGGTTCTACGCACCATCCGTGAAAGCCATCCGCATATCCCGGTGATCATGATGACTGCTTATGGTACGACGGAAACGGCGATTGAGGCGACCCGCCGGGGCGCTTATGACTATGTCATCAAGCCGTTCGATCCGCCCAAAATGAAGGACCTGGTTCTGGAAGCCTTGCGTGCCCGGCGTATTATGCGAACGAGTGTCGGATGGGGTGACGCGCGTCGCAGCGAAGGCGAGGAGGTCATTGTCGGACAGTCCGCCGCGATGCGGGAGGTCTACAAGACCATCGGGCGCGTGGCAGACAGCGAGGCGCTCGTGCTGATTCAGGGCGAAAGCGGTACGGGCAAGGAACTGGTCGCCCGCGCGCTCTATAGTCATAGCCACCGCAAGGACAGACTGTTCCTGCCGATCAACTGCGCGGCACTGCCGGAATCGCTGCTGGAGAGCGAACTGTTTGGCCATGAGAAGGGATCTTTCACGGGAGCCGTGGGACGCCGGGTTGGGAAATTCGAACAGGCGGAGGGGGGGACGGTTTTCCTCGATGAAATCGGGGAACTGCCCATGGCCACGCAGGCCAAGCTGCTGCGATTCCTGCAGGATCGGTCCTTCCAGCGAATCGGCGGACATCAAATGCTCCACGCCAATGTCCGGATTATCGCGGCGACAAACAAAGATCTGGCCAAAGAGGTCTCCGGAGGCAGATTCCGCAACGACCTTTACTATCGCCTGAAGGTACTCACCGTCTCCATCCCGCCGCTCCGGGAACGGCGGGAGGATATCCCCGCGCTGGTCGAGTATTTCGTCGGCAGATACAGCGACAGCCCGGTCGGTTTTACTCCGGCAGCTGTGGAGGCCCTGAAGAACCGGCACTGGCCCGGGAATGTCCGTGAATTGGAGAATATGATTCGGAGACTCATCCTGCTGAGGCGAAGCGAGACACTCGATCTCGGTGACCTGGAGTTGCCGGAAGGCGAGAGCAGCCTGCCGGAACCGGCTCCAGTGGGTCCCCAAGTGCAGGAAGCAATTCCCACGGATCTCTCCGAGGCGCTGGATCGCCTGTGGCGAGCGATCCGCGATTCCAGGGACCGTATTCCCACCGGCAAAACCTGTTTGTGGATCGAGGAGGAATTGGCAAGACGCGCCATGCAGGATGCCGGCGGGAACCAGGTTCAGGCCGCGAAACTACTTGGTGTGTCCCGGAATACGCTGCGTCAACGGCTCGGATTGAACCGATCTCCGGAATCCCGAAACGAGAGATGAGAAATGAGATCGAATTCGTTTGGCAACAGTCCGTTTCTGAAAGCCGCTCAGACCCTGGAGCCACGCACTCTGCTTTCTCTCATTTTTCATCTGCCGAATTTCATCCGGCTGTTCATCCGTCTTATGGGGGACCCGCGAGTTCCCTATTACCTGAAACTGCTTGTTTACGGGGCGATTTTCTATTGCATCTTTCCGATTGATTTGATAAAGGACTTCCCATTTCTGGGAATCGGATACTTGGATGATGCGGCGATCCTGTTTCTGGCTCTTCGGAAATTGGTGACGGGTTCTCCGCCGGAGGTAGTGCAGGAGCATGTGGAGGCGATTTCGGGAAGGCGGAAGGAACCTGACCCGGAAGAAGATTCTTCATAACCGTTGACGGGAACAAATGCTTTCATTGCATCATCGGCACTTTGCGGATGGGGACACCCCGGTCTGCCAGGTATTGCTTGATTGAGGGAATGGTGCAGGTGTTGTAGTGAATCATGGAGGCGATAATGGCGGCCTCGGCATGTCCTTCCGTGAAGACTTCATACAGGTGTTCCGGTGTGCCTGCGCCGCCGGAAGCGATGACCGGGATGCCCACCGTATCGGCCATGATTCGCGTGAGTGTGATTTCGTATCCCTCCTTGGTTCCATCGGCGTCAATGCTGTTCACAACCAGCTCCCCGGCCCCCAAATCCTCGCCGCGTTTGGCCCATTCGACTGCGTCCATGCCCATTGGGGTGCGACCCCCGTTGATGACGATTTCATAACCGCTGGGGATCTTCTCGGATCGCTCGACCTGCTTCACATCCATGCTGAGCACCACGCATTGGCTGCCGAAGGCCCGCGCGCCCCGGGCGATGATCTCCGGGTTATTCACTGCAGCGGAATTGACGCTGACCTTCTCCGCCCCGGCGAGCAGAACGCGACGCATATCCTCAAATGTTCGGATTCCCCCGCCGACCGAATACGGAATAAAAATCTCCCGCGCCACCCGATCCACCACCTCGATCATAATATCACGGCCATCGCTGGATGCCGTGATATCGTAGAAGACGATTTCATCAGCGCCCTCTTCGTAATACTTCCTGGCCATGGCGACCGGATCGCCGATGTCCACGTTTCCTTTGAATTCGATTCCTTTGGTAACCAGCCCGGCGCGAACATCCAGGCAGGGAATAATCCGTTTCGTGAGCATGATTTGGAGACCTCTAGTATTCAGTTCCTTTTCTGCATTGCAGAATAAGCCAAAGAAAAAAAACCGCAAAGGACGGTCCGATCCATGAATGTCCAACTTGCCTAGAATGGCGGGGTCTGGTAGAAGAAGGGAACCGATTCCATAGAAACCGGAGGCTGGAACCATGTTGGTCGATGCGCAGCGTCACGGTGCACAGAAGATCCAGGATGTGCTTCGGAAAGTATCGGTGGCCATCCTCGGCGGTGGTCGAGGAGCTCGGTTGTATCCCCTGACGAAAGAGCGGGCGAAGCCCGCCGTTCCGGTCGCGGGGAAATATCGCCTGATCGATATTCCCCTCAGTAATTGCATTCATTCGGGCCTGGATCGGATCTGTATCTTGACCCAATTCAACTCCGATTCGCTTCACCGTCATATCACTCAGACCTATCGGTTCGACATGTTCAGCAAGGGATTCGTTCAGGTGCTGGCGGCGCAGCAGAGCATGACCAATGTGGATTGGTATCAGGGAACTGCCGACGCCGTCCGCCAGACATTCTCCCGGCTTGTGCGCCCCTGGGTGGAGCATGTGTTGATCCTGTCGGGAGATCATCTGTACATCATGGATTACCAGGAAATGCTGGCAACGCACGTCCTTTCGGGGGCCGATATCACGGTGAGTGTCCTGCCGGTTCCGCGCGAACGCAGCGTGGATTTCGGCATTGTTCAGATCGACTCCGAAGCGCGCGTGGTGGATTTTTTTGAGAAGCCTTCGGATGAGAAACTGCTGGACCAACTGGCTGTGCCCGACCAGGTGTTTCTCGAACGCGGCGTCGACCCGAAAGGGCGACACCATATCGGTTCCATGGGAGTCTACCTGTTCACCAAGGAAGCATTGCGGCTGGCGCTTCAAGAGGAAACACGCACCGACTTCGGCAAGCATGTCTTCCCGACCATGCTGAAGAGTCTCAAAGTGGTTGCCCATTTCTTCGATGGATATTGGGAGGATATCGGGACGGTGCGATCGTTTTATGAAGCGAACCTCGACCTGACAGCCCATGTGCCCAAGTTTAACTTCTACAGTCCAAGCGGACCGATTTTCACGCACCCCCGTAATCTCCCCGCGGCCAAGATCAATGGAGCCGGACTGCGATCTTCCCTGGTTTGCGAAGGAGCAATTATTACGGATGCCTCGGTGGAGGACAGTATTATCGGTCTGCGAAGCATCATCTGTCCCCATGTGCAGATTTCCCGTTCCATTATCATGGGAGCCGACTTCTACCAGGAAGAAGGCGAGATTCAGGGTTCGGATGCTCCTCCGCTGGGGATCGGCCCCGGCTCTGTAATTCGCGGTGCGATCATCGACAAGAATGCGCGGATCGGTGCCAATGTCCGCCTGACAAACGATCAGGGTCTGAAACATCTGGACCGTGACAACGTTTACATCCGGGAGGGGATCATCGTGGTTCCCAAAGGGGCGGCGATTCCGAGCGGGACGGTGCTGTGATGAGAATTATACTTTTTGACATTGATGGAACCTTAATCAATTCCGATGGTGCAGGCCGTCGGTCCATCGCCCGAGCATTCAATGATTGCTACGGCCTCGAAAGCGACTTGCACGACATTGAATTCCACGGCAGGGCGGACAATGGCATCCTTCGGGATGTTTTCGAAACGAAGCTGGGCAAATCTCCCAGTGAGGATGAGCTTGAGAAGATCCTGGAGAACCTGGTTCGGCATCTTCCGGAGGAGCTTCAGCGTTCGGAGAACTATCGCCTGCTGGATGGAGTGGCGGAGATCCTGGAAGAACTCAGCCGTCGCAAGGATGTGATTCTCGGCCTGGAAACCGGCAACACCGAGCCTGCGGCGGAATTGAAATTATCTCACGGCGGGATTTGGGGATACTTTCGCTGTGGCGGATACGGTTCCGACAGCGATATCCGTTCGGAAATCGTCCGTCACGGTATCCGAAAAGCAGAAAGTTTGCTGGAGCCGGGGCAATCCGTGGAGGCCGTCTGGGTAGTGGGCGATACCCCGGCGGATATCGAGGCCGGGAAAGCCGTGGGGGTTCATGTTCTGGCTACGGCGACTGGGATGCACAGCCTGGATCTGCTGTGTACCTGCGGGCCGGACGTGGCACTGCCGGATCTCTCCAATGTGCCGCAAGTTCTGCAAATACTGTTGGAGGATTCGTGACCGGATTCGTCATTCCGGCCTTCGCCGGAATGACGAGATGTTTGAGTTCGCGTCTATGTCCCCTTGATCCCAACCTTTTGAACAGGCGGATCTCTTGCCCGTGGTTTAGAACGGCACTATCTTAATTTTCCGGTTGACAGCCGGCCGATCGGGAGGGGTTCCCAAGTGGCCAAAGGGAGCAGACTGTAAATCTGCCGGCAACGCCTTCGGAGGTTCGAATCCTCCCCCCTCCATCTTCAATTCTCCATTCCGTCACCCTCGATCCCGTGTATCATAAGCAAGCAGTCCCCAAGTCCGCGCTGGGGACATCTTGCGTTTGCGGGCGACAGACCGACGGGGCCGGTGATTTGACAGAGACAGTAGAGTCCCGGTTCCGTCATCGCGAATCCTGGCCCCTGAGTCTGCGAAGGGCCGGGATGTGGCGATCTCAGGTTTGCGTTTCACAACGGCGAGATTGCCACGTCGCTTCGCTCCTCGGAATGACGAATATGGGGGATCTTTGCTAAAAGAGAAGGAGACACGAACATGTTTATCGGATCGACTCAAAATGTGGAAGCGAAGGAGCTTCCGATTGAAGGTGTCAAGAATGCAACCATTCGAACCCTCATCGGGGAGAAGGAAGGCGCAAAGCAGTTCGCTACACGGGTTGTAACGTTGAAGAAAGACGGGATCATCCCGCTGCATTCGCATCCATTGGTGCACGAGCAGGTGATTCTCAAGGGCAAAGGCGCGATTCTTACGCCGGATGGCGAGCGGGAAGTCCGCCCCGGCGATTTTGTATTTGTGCAAGCCAACGAGATCCACGGGCTGAAAAACCTGGGTGATGAGGATTTCGAGCTGGTGTGCTGTATCAACCTGATCGACTGAAGCCGAGTTTGCAGAGGTCCAGGCGGTTAAGCAGCCCTGCCGTGATCGGTCGCTTGGCATCGGGGAAAATGAATGCGCTGAAATAATCGCTCGCCTCGGAGGAGTTGAGCAAGCGGGCCAAGTCCTGCGCCTCTTGCTCGTCCCTGCACGGATAGAAATAACAGGTGTCATCCAGCATGACCGGCTTGCCGAGATACGGCCCGACCGCCTGAAAACGCCGGTTCTTGTATAACGCTGAAATCGCCACTTTCCACGGCGCGAACGAATAGGGACCGACTCCAAAGATCGCGAAAGGCGGCTGATTCCTGTAAATGGAACTGCGGCGTCTGCTGAAAGGCTCCCGGTTCCGTTGCAGGTAATTCCAGGTGAGCGGGGCGATGCTCTCAATGTGCCGGGTGTCTTCGCCGACCTGTCGCTGGGGAACAAGCAGCCACCGCCGGATTTCGTTGGTGCGCCCGTTCGCCAGGTCTGCGCCTTTTAATACGGGATAAAGGAAGGTTTCTTCCAGTTCCACCGTCTCATCCAGGCCGTTTCGATATACACCGTTTTCTTTTCGCAGTTCGAGGACTTTCGTGCAATCGTGCTTGATCCCGGACCGCCACGGGACCGGGGATCTGCCGGTCAGGTATCTTGAACGATCGTATGCTCTCAGATCCGCAATCAGAAATCCGTCGCGGATACCGAAGGACTGAGCGGGATGTGTGTCTGCGAATGATGAGAAGATCCTGCAATCGACGGATGGGGATTGTGTGCCTGTCTCGAAGAAAAACAGCCCTGCATCGACCGCAGCCCCGAAATGTCTCTGCGCGTCGATGCGGTAAATCCGGGATCGCCCGACGGACAGATTTTTCTTTGCCGCATACAGAAGGACCTTCCGGGCCACGGCGGTTTTGCACAGCATTGCCACAAATGCGTTCGTTCCCTGGGCGGCCTCCAGGAGACGGAGCAGCATCCATTCGCTGATATCGAAATTGCTCTTGCCGGTGAGGGCATCCAAACCGCCGAAGCCCAGGAAGTTGGACTTCTTCGGCAGGTTGAC
>JAKPYU010000404.1 GCA_029568995.1 Candidatus Omnitrophota bacterium
GCCCAGGCTGGACTGTCAGCTAATACCCCGCAGAGAAGCAACCCGACCCCACATACTAATACGAACTCTTTGATCAATGCGGACACACCCCTATACATGGAGCAGGGCCCCCACTTATCCAATGAAGGAGAGCTACCGCGATTGAGACGAAGATCGCCGCGAGGTATGCCATGGTTTCATCCGTCATGCCGTCACCCCGAATTGTGATAACGGTTTATGCGCCGTATCGCTGCGTTCCTGGCACTGTGGCGAGATCCATACCCGTTCTTTCCGCCGGTTCTCACAGTTGGCCGTAACGCTGTTTCTCCGCCCGTAGGCCCTGTTAGCCGTCCACTCAACAGTCTTCCACCGTTTAGGGATATCGTGTTCCCCCTCATACCCACAGAGGATGATCCGGTAATCTTCCCCGTCCTGATGTTCAATCGCCCAGTCGTATACCTGAGCGCTTAACCCCTCAGTATCCGTGTTATAACAATCGTCCCGAATGTTCTGATCGTATGGCGGGTCCAGGAAGATACCTTTCACATTACCTGTGGCCAGCGCTCCACCAGTAACCACCCGTTGCCAGTCGCCACAGCATACCCGGACATATCGTAGCCGTTCTGATAGGGATGTCATATATTGGATCAACTGATCCTCGCCTGTGTTGACACCCTGACCGGCATCGCCGAGATGGACGAGATGCCGGTTGACACCCCGACCGGCATTGCCGAGATGGACGAGATGCCGGTTGACACCATGACCGGCATTGCCGAGATGGACGAGCTGCCGGTTGACACCCTGACCGGCATCGCCGAGATGGACGAGCTGCCCGTCTTCATCCGCCACCCACGGGCCTTTCCCGGAACACCAGCCACCCCCTATCCAGCAGCAGATACCCCAGACCCACCACCCTGCGACCTTCGCATCATAATAATCCGGGTCGCCGAATAGTTTGTTAACCCGTTCTTTCCCGGTATTCACTAACCATAAATGTCTGGCAGTAAGGTCCGCTTCGTTAACGGGATTGTTAGCGTATTGTGCGACGGTTACAGGGTCGTGTTTCACCGCTCGCCAGAAGTTTGCGATGTATCCGTCAAGATCGTTTACCGTCTCAACACCTTTCCAGCCATCAGGACGGTTCAGTAATACGGCAATCGACCCGGCAAACGGTTCCACGTAGTTATCGACATCTGAGAAGTAGTTCCATACGATATCAGAACATTTTGATTTACCGCCGAACCACGGGAACGGTGCTTTCAGTTTCACGCTGCCGCCTCTCCCTTTAACCTTACCGTGCCCGTATGATCCGGTTCGAACCCGATCAGCACGTTATCTTGTAGCAGGTAGAACCCTGCCCGTTGTGTCGGGTGGCATGACGTCTCCCGGGCGTAAT
>JAKPYU010000382.1 GCA_029568995.1 Candidatus Omnitrophota bacterium
CACCTGCTCCGGGCAGGGATCGATGCCGGTGCAGGCGATCCCGTTTTCCTGAAGATGCCGGACAAGGGTTCCGGCTCCCGCGCCTGCATCCAAAACGGTCCGGCCTTGAAGGCGCTCGATCAAGACCTGATTCTGAATCCGGGCCAGGTATCCATAGAATCCCGCCAGATGACGGCGGCAACGGTCATAGTCATACACATGAAATGTTCCGTCGTGATATTCTTCTTGACGGTGCAGATCCTGAGTCATAAGAGGCAATCTCCCCCTATTTTTGTGCGGTTGTCCATCCGGTTTTTCAGACCAGTACTATATCAGAGAATGATGGAATAATCCCAAGAGTGGATATGATCAATTGGAACCGTTGTTCGGATGCCGGCGCAAAGTTAAGATGATCCAATTCGCGCAAACGCCTGTAATTGAAGCACCGATGGAATTCGAACACTCCCCCTTTTGCTGTCCTTCGTGTCATGCCGATCTTCAGCCACAGGCGGATCGCCTGATCTGCGTGAATTGCCGGATACCGTATCCGATTCAGCAGGGAATTCCTCTCTTCGCGGCGGAGCAGGATGACGGCATTTTTAAAGATTACGCGACGGACTATGATGATCATCGCGCCTCGGATCTCGTCAGTATTCATCTCAACGAGCGAAGATGGCAGATGCTGATCGACCATATCCCGCCGGATGGGCCGATTCTGGAACTCGGCTGCGGAACCGGCACATTTCTTGAATACGGCTTCCAGCGCAACTTCACCTCCGCGTTGAATCCGCAACGGTTCTATGGAATCGACTTGTCGCCCGCCATGCTCTTCCTGGCTCGGAAACGACTGCCCGGCAGCCTGACTCTTACCCAGGCCGATGGGGCAACACTTCCGTTTCGGGACAACTCGTTTTCTCTGGTCTTTTCGCAACTGCTCCTGCACCATATCCACTCTCACTTGGATGTTCACTTGCGGGAGATGTTCCGTGTTCTCCAGCCCAGCGGTACGCTCTGGGTTTTGGATTCGAATCCCAGGAATCCCCTCTGGTGGTTCATCATGCGCCAGGAATGCGAAAAGGACGCAAAGCAGATTCCGCTTTCTTTGCTGCTGGGGCATTTGGATCGGATGGGAGCACGTCAGATCCAATTTCGCTATCATGGAACCATGCCGCAGAGAATCCCGCATTTTTTGTATCCTCTTATGAGAGGAATCGAACAAATCTGGGAACGGGTCCCGGTATTGTCCACCTTCTCCACGCACTATCTGGCAACGTGCAGTAAGGGATAACACATGCGCATCCTCTTCGTTCAGCCTGCCTGGAGCGATATTCACGGCCCCTTCACGGGCATGGCCAGGAGCCAGGCCAGTGTCCCGCCGCTGGGTGTGGGGTATCTCGCCGCGCTCGCACGGCAGCAGGGGCACGAGGTTTCCATTCTCGACGCCGAGGCCGAATGCCTCGATGATGACCATGCGGCACAGGCCATCCTGAAGCGCAGTCCCGATATTGTCGGATTCACCGCCACAACGCCGCTCTACCACAAGGCGGTCAATATT
>JAKPYU010000389.1 GCA_029568995.1 Candidatus Omnitrophota bacterium
CAATCCCCAATCCGCAATCCCCAATCCGCAATCCCCAATCCGCAATCCCCAATCCGCAATCCCCAATCCGCAATCCCCAATCCGCAATCCCCAATCCGCAATCCCCAATCCGCAATCCCCAATCCGCAATCCCCAATCCCCAATCCCCAATCCCCAATCAGAGCATCTTCAGAAAATTGCCCAGCAGCTTTTTCCCCTCTTTGGTCAGGATAGACTCCGGGTGAAACTGGACTCCGAAAGTCGGGTGCTCCTTGTGACGCAAGCCCATGATCTCTTTCTCGTCCGTCTCCGCCGTGACCTCCAGGCAATCCGGCAGACTGTCGCGGTCCACAAGAAGGGAATGATACCGCGTGGCGACGAACGGATTGTCCAGTCCCTCGAAGATGTTCTCGTTGTTGTGTTTGATCAGGGATGTTTTCCCGTGCATGAGACGGTCCGCTCGACGGACCGTGCCGCCGAACTGCTGACCGATGCACTGATGTCCCAGGCAGACGCCGAGGATGGGGATCTTCCCGCTTGCCCGGTCGATCAGTTCCAGCGATATGCCGCCTTCATCGGGATTGCCCGGCCCCGGTGAGATGACAATCCCGTTCGGGTCTCGGTCCAGGACCTCATCCACCGTGATCTTGTCATTCCGGTGGACCTCCATCTGTGCACCCAGCTCGCCCAGGTACTGATAGAGGTTGAATGTGAAGGAATCGTAGTTATCAATGACGATCAACATAGTTGCACCTGCACGCCGCCTGTCAGCGCAGCGATCTTATTCATCCGAGCATTCCGCCAATTCCACGGCTTTCATCATGGCACCGCTCTTGTTGCGGCATTCGTTGAATTCCATCTCCGGGTTGGAGTCCGCCACAATTCCGGCCCCTGCCTGGAAATATACCTTCTGACCAACCATCAGGATGGTTCGAAGCGTGATGCAGAAATCCAGGTCCCCCGCAAATCCGATGTATCCCACCGCACCGCCGTACGGGCCGCGACGGGTCGGCTCCAGGTTCTCGATTATCTGCATGGCACGCACTTTCGGCGAGCCGGTCAGCGTCCCCGCAGGGAATGTCGCACGGAGCAAGTCAAATCCATCCCGGCCTGTTTCCAGTTCGCCGGTCACATTCGAGACCAGGTGCATCACATGGGAATACCGCTCCACGTTCATCAGGTCCGTCACCTGGACAGTCCGAAACCGGCACACCCGCCCGATATCGTTTCGTCCCAGGTCGACCAGCATGATATGCTCGGCGCGTTCCTTGGGGTCGTTCCGCATTTCCTCTTCCAGTGCACGGTCCTCGTCCGCCGTTCTGCCGCGCCGACGGGTTCCCGCAAGCGGACGATAGGTCACCTTGCTTCCTTCCAGGCGAACCAGGATTTCCGGCGAGGCCCCGATCAGGTGCGCATTCCCATATCGAATCAGGAACATATACGGCGATGGATTCACATGCCGCAGTGCGCGATAGATGTCCAGCGGGCTTGCCTCAACCTCCACGTCTGCGCGCATCCCGACAATGGCCTGGAAAATGTCCCCTGCGCGGATATGTTCCTTGGCCGTTCCCACCGCCTGCATGTAATCCTCTTTTGTCCGGTTGAAATGAGGAGCCGGTGATTCCGGACGGCCTGCCCCGAACCGTTCACTCGGAAGCGGCTTTGCCAGGCGCTCCCGGACCATGCGGATCCGTTCGCAGGCTTCCTCGTAGGCCGCGTCCGCCGAGTGCTCCACATACGCGCAGGCGATGATGAATGTATGGTGTTTCTGATGATCGAACGCCACAATCAGGTCCGCCAGGTAAAACACCGAATCCGGCATTCCGTATTCGTCCGGCTTGGTGAACGGAACCGGCTCGAAATGCTGGATCATCTCGTATCCCATGTATCCCACGAGACCGCCGCACAGGGGTGGAAGGGATTCATGTCCCGCCGGTTTGTACCGGTTGATGACATATCGAAGTGTGTGCAGGGGATCTTCGGTCTCCGGCAGCTCGAACTTGTTGACCTGGTCCCCCGTGATCACCGTGATATGACGGTTTTTGCTGGCGATGATCTGCGAGGGACGAAGCCCGATAAACGAGTATCGGCCCCGCCCGGCGAGCTGTTCGGCACTCTCCAGCAGGAACGCATGATCCTCCCCTTCCGACAGTTTCATATAGGCCGAAACCGGCGTCTCCAGGTCCGCGAGAATCCGGCACGTCACCGGGACCAGGTTCCCTTTCCGGGCCAGACGGAGAAATTCTTCTTTGGATGGTTCAATTACTGGCATAGTCGCATCGTCCCTATTCCCACAGATTGGCCTCTCTTCTACCCCTCTCCCCCATAATCTCCCTCTTCCCCCCCCTCAATCCCCCCGTGAACGGGGGGAAGAATTCATGCTCCCTCCCCGTTCACGGGGCGGGGCGGGGTGGGGGTTCTTCTCCCTCAGAGGGTTGGGGTGAGGGCAAAACAGCACTGCCCTTCCGCAAATATTCTCTTTCCTTCTCTTTAATCCGCAATCCGCAATCCGCAATCCGCAATCCGCAATCCGCAATCCGCAATCCGCAATCCGCAATCCGCAATCCGCAATCTCTTCCCCCCTCCCCAACAGTCATCATGGGGACCCTACTTCTTCTTATACACCTCATCCGGATCGAAAATCCTCTCCGCGATCACATGCAAATTCCCTTCTTCATCAAACTCGCGGAAATAGCATGAGAAATAGCCTTCATGGCACGCTGCGTCGACCTGATCTACCAGGAACAGCAGCGAGTCCGCATAGCAGTTGACCCGGACCGCTTTGACATACTGGAACTTCCCGGACTCCTCTCCCTTGCACCAGAGACGCCCCACGGCCCGGCGAAAATAGTGCATCTTGCCGGTGGACAGGGTCCGCTCCAGTGCCTCGCGATTCATATAGGCCAGCATCAGGACCTGGCCGGTCTTCTCGTCCTGGGTGGCGACCGGAACCAGCCCGTCGCTCTTGAAGTTGATACGCTGTAAGATTCGCTCAATCCGTTCCATGGTAATTCACCGATTCGTTTGGATTCAGGCAAGGTACCTCTTTGAGCCTGAATCTTCCAGATTGCTGTTCTATTTTCCCTGCGTTTTTCCGTCCAGGATTCGCACAACATCCGACAAGGACCTTGCCAGCGGGACTCCCAACGGAGCGCTGTCATATTTCCCGAAATAATCGATCAGGATTGGACGGATACCCGCCGCCATTGCCCCTTCCACATCGCTATCCATGCTGTCGCCGACATGCCAGGCATCGCAGGCTTCAACAGCCATTTCACGCAGGGCACATCGGAATATCGCCGGGTCGGGTTTCTCGATCCCCAGGGAATAGGAGCAGAACACCTTCTCGAAATACTTCCGGATTCCTGTGCTTCGAAGCGCGGTTTCCAGGGTATCGTCCCAATTTGAAATGACTGCCATCCGGTATCCCGGTACGTGCAGTGCCTCCAGTGCGTCCAGCGTGTCGGGGAACAGGCGCAGCGCAGAGCCGGAACGCCAGATGTTCCATAGTTCTTTCTGCGCCTCCTCGATACTTCCCTGGTACCCGCACCGGCGCAGAAGTTCCATATACAGCCGCATCCACCAGGCCCGGAACGCCTCCAGGTCCAATGTGGTCACCGGCCCAAGGGTCGGTTTGATCTCGATCGCGTTTTGCCGCACAAATTGTTCTTCGACTTCCAGACCTGCTTTTCTACAGATAGAGACAATGGCCTCGTGCATCGTGCGACGCGCGAAAATCAGCGTGTCCCCGGCATCGAGAAAAATCACGGTCTTGCTCGGCTCAGGCATAATTGTTCAGTTTAGTGCTATCTGACTGGATTGTCTTGACAGACGGTCCTTTTGAGCCAATTTGGAGCATTCGATTCCTTCGATGAGATTTCTCCCTTCGGTCGAAATGACAGGCCTTTTGTCATTCCGAACGAATGTGAGGAATCTCAAAGGACCGAAAGACTGGTAGGTCACTCACAAGGCAGGGCGAGAGGAGAACTCACCAGAGAGCGGAATAAGATCGTTTCTTCGGGAACCCGCGATGCAGACCGTACCGGATGGCGGTATCCACAGCTGCCTGGTATTCCTCCGCTGTGATGGAACGGGATAAGGCGGGACGTTGTCGCGCATGATGGCATGGGCGGTATTGGTCCATGATGTTCACATACGTCTCGGTGGAGAGTTCCTCTGCAATGAACCGCATGGCCTCTTCCGTTCCGGCCAGATTCTCCGGCAGAACCAGGTGACGGACTAATACCCCCTGGGTCGCGGTTCCGGCGGGACCGTCCGTCTGTAGATTTCCCACCTGCCGGTGCATGGCTCTCAATGCAGCCTTGGCGTGTTGCGGATAATCCGGCGCATCGGAGAGTTCCTCGGCGATTCTCGGATCGGTGTATTTGAAATCCGGCATGTAGATATCCACAATGCCATCCAGCAATTGGATCGTCTCAACCGATTCATATCCCCCGCAGTTGTAGACCAGCGGAAGCCGGAATCCATTCTCTGTTGCCGCAACTAAGGCTCTAAGAAGGTGCGACACAAAATGCGTTGGTGTCACGATGTTCAGGTTATGGCAGCCGCGATTCTGAAGGGAAAGGAAGATCGAGGCCAATCGGCTGATTGGAACCCACATTCCCTCGCCGCCCTGGCTGATCTCGGCGTTCTGACAAAACATGCAGGAGAGGTTGCATCCCGAAAAGAACACTGTCCCGGAGCCGCCCCGGCCCACCAGGCAGGTTTCCTCCCCGAAATGTGGACCGGCGCTCGAAAGGTATACGCACTCCGGTTCCGCCTCGCCCTGGCCCCAGCGCCCATTGCCTCCGCAATACCCGATCTCTCCCACAAGCCGATCCACCCCGCATTTCCGGGGACACAGCGCGCAAGCGCGCAGGCTCTCCCAGGCGATATCCGCCCGCTGTCTGAGAATGTCCAAATCAATCCGCATGGCAGTCCTCTCTCCATCGACGGATGCCTGAGTGTACCGAAAACGTGGTAATCTTTGGTGGTAGGGTCAAGCCCGTCTGCGGGCTAGCCCGCCAAAGATCTACCGAGACTATGCCCACCCCGTCATCGCGAGCATTCCTCCGGCGAGGCCGGTGATTGGGATCAAGAAAGCACCGTGTCTCGCGCGATGGGCGAAGGAGTGAAGATACGCACAACCCCCTCTGTGTCTCCCCCAAACTTTGGGGGAGAGGTTCCTCCCCCGAAGATCGGGGGAGGTC
>JAKPYU010000443.1 GCA_029568995.1 Candidatus Omnitrophota bacterium
GACAAACGACTGCGGACAAACCTGGACCACGGTGGATGGAACGCCGCTCCAAATCCCACTCGATTCCACGCAGAATCCCGCATTGGTTCGTGAATATCAGAAAGACGGTCTCCTGGTGTATATCAGGGATTTCAATTTCGATTCCGAGGGTAATCCGGTGGCGCTGTATATTCTCAGCACGGGATACGAATCCGGCCCGAAACACGGCCCGCGCCTCTGGACCATTGCCCATTGGACCGGCGGCAAGTGGGAATTCCTGCCCGTGACAACCTCCGATCACAACTATGACATGGGATCTTTGTATATCGAGCAGGACGGGACCTGGCGGATTATCGCGCCCACCGATCCCGGCCCGCAGCCGTATTGCACCGGCGGTGAGATTGTTCTCTGGACCAGCACCGATGAAGGCAAAACCTGGGAACGTACCCGCCAGGTCACCGCAAACAGCCCGCGGAATCATACGTATGTGCGACGGGCGCGGGTGGCGCATCCGGATTTCTATGCGTTCTGGGCGGATGGCGATGCCCTGAATCCCTCGATTTCACGGCTTTATTTCTGCAATCGGGATGGAGACAAGGTCCGGATGCTGCCGGACACCATGTCGGAGGATTTCGAGCAACCGCGCCTGCTTCAAAACGGCCAACCGGATTCCAGCGCGGAATGATCCGGTGTCCCGTATCGAGACGTCTTTGCTGGCTTCTTCTCCCTCTCCCTCCGGGAGAGGGTTGGGGTGAGGGGTTTTCCCTGTTGCAGGTCGAAGAGAGAACTGCCTTGCCATCGTCCGGCGGATTCCTATAATAACTTTCCTGTGTCGGAAATACGGGGTAGGATGCGCCATGTTGCTTTCTGTGATTATGCCTGTCTATAACGAGCAGGACACGATTCATGAAATCGTGCATCGTGTCCGGAGCGAACCCACCGAGAAGGAGATCATCATTGTCAATGATGCCTCCACGGATGGGACCGCGGAGGCTTTGCAGCGCATCGCGGATGGGAATATCACCATAGTTCATCATGAGCAGAATCAGGGCAAAGGAGCGGCCATCCGCACCGCCATCAGGCATGTCAAAGGCGATATTGTCATCATTCAGGATGCCGATCTCGAATATGATCCTTCCGAATACAAACGCCTGCTTCACCCGATCCTGGAGAACAAGGCGGATGTTGTGTTCGGATCGCGGTTTATCGGACAGGAGCGACGGGTATTGATGTTTCATCATTATGTCGCCAACCGCCTGTTGACCCTGATCTCGAATATCTGCACCAACCTCAACCTGACCGACATGGAGACCTGTTACAAGGCCTTCCGTGCCGATGTGATCCGAAAGGTGAACCTTCAGTCGGATCGGTTCGGATTCGAACCCGAAATCACCGCCAAGGTGGCCAAGATGCACTGCCGGGTGTATGAGGTCCCGATTTCTTACCATGGACGGGATTATGCCGAGGGTAAGAAAATCAACTGGAAAGATGGGCTGGCCGCATTCTGGTGGATTATCCGGTTTAACCTGTTTCCGTGAGGGACGGGAGAGAAAAAGATGCCCGACGAGAAACAGCAGAAACGAGTCCATCTGGTTGTTGCCGGACGGGTGCAGGGGGTTGGTTTCCGCTATTATGCTCATGATGAAGCCGTCCGAATCGGTGTCACCGGCTGGGTCCGAAATCTTCATGACGGCAGCGTGGAGTTGGAGGCGGAGGGGACCGAATTGCAGTTGCGGGAACTGATCCGCTCGGTCAGCCAGGGACCTGCTTTCGCGCGGGTCACCGAGGTCCGTGAAGAGTGGATGGCTCCCCTGGGTATCGACCGCGAATTTCGCATCACTCATTGACACAAGAATACGAATCCGCACAGACAGGCGGAAAATGCGCAAGCATTAGGCTATAATCTTGGATGTGGGAATTGACACAGAAAGGGGCGCGATCGTGACCGCAGCGACAAGAATGATTCAAGTCACGGAAGATCAATTGAGAGAGATGATCGATTCAGCCGTTGAACGGAAACTGATCGAGCTCCTTGGCGACCCGGACGAAGGATTTTCTCTCAGGAAATCGGTCCTCGAACGGCTCTTACAGCAGCAGAAATTGGTGAAAACCGGAGCGCGCGGTCAAGCATTGGAATCTGTTGTTCAGTTTTTGGGAGCATGAATTCGCTGGTGGCGGTGATTTTTGCAGAGAATGTGCAGTGCCCGTCCCGTCATCGCGAGCGGGACTCCGGCGGAGCCGGTGATTGGGGTAAAGAAAGCATGGCCCACGCAGGGTCGCCGCCGACCCGTCATCGCGAGCGCGACTCCGGCGGAGCCGGTGATTGGGACCAAGAAAGCATCGTGTCTCGGGCGATGGGCGAAGGACTGTAAGGCTCGCACAGATTCCTCCCCCGAAGATCGGGGGAGGTCAGGTGGGGGTTGAC
>JAKPYU010000451.1 GCA_029568995.1 Candidatus Omnitrophota bacterium
AAGACTCCGATATTGAAAGAAGAAACCCATGATTCAGTCAAAAATCCTGTTTTCCGCACTTCTCATGACTCTGCTCTTGGGCATCTGTCTGTCTTCCCCGGCAGCGACCGAGGAGGAACTGCAACAGGCCTACCTGGTCGCCGTTCAGGATGCGGAGATCGCAGAGGCCAACGAGATTTACGAGAACCTGACCCCAATCGTGGAGAGCAACACAAATCTGATCTGGACCGGGGAAGCAGCCAATCGGCGTGTTCGGGTGGTGACCTGGACCTCCTGGACCGGCTATGACGGAATGGTGGGGAAGCGCCTGCAAATCACGGAGTCTCTCGCCGCAAAAACAGCCGCGAAAAATCCGTTGGGATCTTATGAGGCCAGTAGAGAAATTTGGGTGACGGTTGCGCCGGAAGTGATCGAGTTCTGCACCGAGAATCCACTGACCGCACAGAATTTCGAACTTCGTATGGAACAGATCCTTGGAGTACCCCCACACAACGGCAAGACCCGCTTTGTGGAGTTCTGGGTAAGTCCCTCCGATCTGTTCCGCCCCAGCCCCGATCCCGAAATCACCGACACGCGAGCCGAACTCGATTTCCCAGCCGGTGTCAGTGAGGCCCATCAAACATGGTTCAACAACCTGAAAGCGGCGAGTTACACGGTATCCAAGTATCCCTGGACCCGTCTGGGATACACCTACGACTGGGGTAATCCCAACAGCGAGGTCGGCCTGACCGAATACGTCATTCGCGTCGGTGCGGTTGTGGACGTGTACTCCGTGACGCTGAACGCCGAATACTGCGGCATCTCGTCGTCTGTCAGCGAGTGGAGCCTGTATTGATCCCCCACCCCGAGGTTCTCCCGGAGGGAGAGGAAAAGACCGTCATTCCGGCGAAAGCCGGAATCCAGGCAAGACACGTTAGGCGGACAGGGACGGCCCTCTCCAGCGGCAGGCCGTCCCTGCATTTAACTATCAACCTTCAACACAGCCTCCGAGACAATTCACCGGCAATGAGCCGTGACACAGTCCTCAATGCGAAATTGTCATGATTACATCGCGCCGTGGTGTGAGATTATGGACTTTCCCTTCTGGGTCCAGGTAAAAATCCCGTATGTCGCTAATGAAGGTGAGGATCTGTTGCGAGTCGAACGGCGATACGATGAAATCTCCGTATGGATTGTCAAGAAATCTCCTCTCCTGCTTCTCAATCCTGTCGAGTAAGATCCATAGTTCCTGATCGGGTATCAATTCGATCCCTTTCGCGCGCGCTTGGGGAAGGAGGTCTTTGAGCGCTCCCATACCGCACACCCGGATACAGACAAATGGAGACTCTATGGCATCATGGCATAGTATCCGACACGTATCCACATCACCTCTTGCCAAAGGATTATTCAAAGACTCCGAAACAGCATAACGATACGCAGTAAGACTCTTCAACAGAAGACCTTCTTTTTCCCGATTAATCCTTCCCTGTATTGTCCTTTTCGATACACGCTCCTTTGCTATGACCCGGAGTTTCGATACAGTGCGCATGATTTCCGGTGTTGCACTCCCATACAAACCCGCAACCAGAAACATTGGAACACTCCGAAACAGATCCTTGCCTTCAAATATATTCTCTCCTTGCACGTATGTGTGGGCGAGAACATCTTTCATTTCTTGAACGCCCTCTTCAACAAGGGATTCATCTCCTTCGAGCGTATTGAAGAGCGCGGTTGAAAGATCCGATAGACTCTCCTTGCTGAAATGTCTCGCGGCTTCACGAAAATCGTCATCGCTGATGCCATTTTCGTGAATACTCACGGATCCTCTTATAGGTCCGCCTGTCCCGGGAATCTTCTGATGAACGGTTTGAACCGAACCCCCATAAAGTATCGAAGGCAAAGATATCAGCAGACACAAAACGAAAACGAGAACAGATGCATTTTTATTCATGATCAACCTCCTAGTTCCATGGGTTGCCGTTGAACTGGCCATTCCATGTGTTGTAATCGTGATAATGCGTCCCTTGGACGCGGTGATCACTTCGCGCGCTATACTCCTCCGGTACGTCTTGAAAAGTCTCATAAATATCGGATGACAGCCCCCATTTCGTCCCGGCCACCGGTGCATTCATGACATTTGTACCGTCTCCCACCTGGCATAGCCCAACAATATGGCCGAGCTCATGAAGGACGACATTTCCACACCTAGCCTGTGAAGCGTATGCTGACTCAAGAATTATCAGCTTGAACGTCACATAGCCATCTTTATAAAAAATGGGTGTGGCTCCGTCAGTGCCTGCAATATCATCAACAATAAGAAGTGGTATTCCATCGTCTTTCCATTTATTTCCAAACATCTCTCCAATTTGTAGAATATTACCCGTATTCACTTGCGTTATTACTGTGCCGGAATCCACGCTTGCTGGACACGCAATCGTCACATGAATTGCATCCAGTGTATTTGCAGTCGCATACGCGATACCTCCTGCAAGCATACTGTCAATTTCGGCTTCCGTCTTGCTTGAGGAAGCATTCTTGACTGAACAAAAAGTGAGTGTCGTAGTCACCACATCACAACAAAGCACGCTGCATGTGGGATACGTCGTGAGAACGAAGAGGACCAGCGAGGCGAAGGCAAATCGATAGGATTTCATTGCCCTGCGGACCTGATTGATATGACCTTGCGGGTTGATGTTCTTATTCATTGGTCGTTCCCCCTTCGATTTGATGTTGAAGCGCAAGCGCTTGCTTGTGACATCGCACAATCGGTCCTTTCCCATAAGGTCCGGTACGTGCCAGGACGTCCTCAAGTAACAGGGAGGCTTCGGCATATTCGCCGCGTTGGGCAGTCATCTCGGCCAGCAGCCTTTTCACATGCGGCACAATGTTGTCGAAGGGAGCCTGAGAAAGGATGTTGCGCAGGAGATCTTCCCCCCGCTTCGGATCGCCTTGATGCAGCCAATAATTCTGGGCCAGCGTCATCGCGCCGTCCGCCGACGATAGCGTGTTGGGATAATAATCGCGCATCAGTTCCCCGCAAATTCGCTCGGATTCATCCCAGTCTCCCCGACATGCCAGGCTGAGCTGGTGCATGTCCAGAAGGCTGGCAACGTCCCAGTGCGATAAATCCTTGCGAATCTCCTCGTTGGTCATCAGCTCACTGTCCATCAACAATCCGGTCAGTTCCGCAATCTTCCCTTTGTCCCCAACAAAATGCTCCATGGCATAGGACAGGATCAGCCCTCGGACAATCACGGTATCCGGATTGTCCCGGTTCAAATCCATGTATTTCCGAAACGCGGCGCGCGCGGAATCAAAGTCCCGCCCCTCGAAAAACAACACCGCCGCTCGATAGAGAGGCAAGTCCCCGGATTCGTCGTGACCCGCGTATTTGCCGGAACCGGCCAGTTGTTCGATCTCGTCCAGCACGGCAAGCGCCTCGGGAAACCGGTCGTCGGCAGCAAGGCATATCGATTTCGCCAGGGACTTCGCCAATGGACGGCGTTTTGAGTCGGGCAATCGCGGGAAAACGTCTTCCATGGCAGAAAACTCCGACCGGACAGATCGCATCGCGCGAAGCGGATCAATCATCTCCACAAAATCCGATTCCGTCTCTGCATAATTCCGATGCATCTCCTTCGGATCATCGGTGATACGCCGCTCATACTGGTCGAGCGCAATGTCCCCGTAATCGCCGGTCTCCCATAAACTATCGTGATACCACTGCTGGGCCTCATGCCAGAAATCGCCGGTTTGCTCGGTCAATTGTTTGCGGAAAAACACCCATGCTTCCTCTTTCAGTCCTTCCCGTGCAAGCAGTCGCGCTCTGGCAAGACTCGCTCGATGAAATATCTTCGAATCGTTCGGTTTCTCAGAAATCAACCGGTCCAGGATCGCAAGAGTCTCTTGCGTCTTTTCAGGATCTTGCCTGAATCGACCGAGATCCCGCACTGCCTCCGCAACGAGCGCGCCATCCGTCGATTTCTCAATGGTGTTGATTGCGCGATCCACACGTTCCGCGACCGGGAGACGCTTGCTTTCGAGAATGAATGCTTTCGCGCGTTCGGCATCCGTCTGCGCGACAATTACGAAACACGGAATTAGAAAGATCAGACAAAAAAGTAGATATACACGTTTCATCATCTTCGACCTCCAAACAGACCTCTATCCTCGCCATGTTCTCATGGCGCATTTCCGGCCCCTGTGCAGATGTAGACAGACCTCAATTATTCGGTTAGAGACAAACCTCTACCACCATCGGTAGGCAAAAGCCGAAACCGGGCTGAGTCTACACGCACACCAACCGCGCAAGGTGAAACCCTTCGCGCACTATGCTGCGTTGCTTTCTTGTTGCTTTTGTTGCGGGGGGATTTAGAATGGTAACTTCAACATATTATCTTCCTCCGCCAGAAACCCAGAACTAAAACAGAAACCCACATCTACCGGAGAATGCATCACGGATAAAAAGACTTGTCAAGTGTTTGAGAATATTCTCTCTCGCATCGAGGGAGAGTGCGAAAAGCAACCCCCCCCACCCCTCCCCGTAAACGGGGAGAGAGAGGAAAAGACCGTCATTCCGGCGCACGCTGGAATCCAGGCGAAGGCGGCGGCTCCGCTGCCGCACTCTAAGGCCTCTACCGTTCTTCCGAGCGGAATGGTTGATCGAGCGCGTTATTCCTTTTGAAAACCTCAAGACCGCCTTTCTCCAGCAGCGCCCCGTATCGGTGCGGTCTGCGGAACGCATCGCCCCAGATGCTTTTTTTGCGGTTCTCCCGAATCTTCTCAATATCAAACGGCGCGAGATAAATCCCTTCCGCATCTCCAGCCTCCACAACAAGCTCCCCGCCTGCGGTGAACGCCGACGAACTGCCGTTGAATTTGGGGGCCGGGTAATTCGCCATCGCAACGGCGATGGCATTCTCCAGCGCCCGAATGCGGAACTGGTCGATGAAAATATGACGGAGTGTGCAGGCATTCGGAGTGAGAATCAACTCCGCGCCGTTGAGCATGAGAATCCGCGCGCTTTCCGGCTGTTCGCGGTCATAGCAGATCATCGCGCCAACATGGATAGGACCGTGTTCCGTATCGAGTTCGCACACAGGGAAATCCTCGCCGGGTGTGCAGACGGCCTCATTCAGCCCGAAGTCGCAGGTGTGCACTTTCGCATAGGTCAGCGCCATCTTGCCGTGCCGGTCGATCAGGGTCATGGTGTTTCTCGGCGCTTTCTCCCAAGTCTCCAGGTAGGTCACCGCAATCGCCATGTTGAGTTCCTGGGCCAGTTTCACAAAATGCCCCACAAATTCGCCGTCACGCGGGACTGATCGAGACTGCCATTCCAGAATGGCCTTTTCCGATTTGTCCTCCAGGCCGGAATACCCGTTACTCCACATCTCCGGCATGAGAGCGATATCCGCACCCATGGCGGCGGCCCGCCTGCAATACTCTTCTCCCTTTTCGAGATTTGCCTGTTGGTCATTCTCTTTGGGCAACATCTGAAGCAGGGCCACTGTAATCAAGGTATTCTCCTTCTCTTGCGCTTCTTTCTCGTCCGGCGCGCCATACGCCGGGCACACACACATCATTGTTACGATACCCAGAGCAAAGATCTGCTGAAGAACACTTCTGCAACTGAATCTCATCATTCCTGAAAGAATTCTCCTTAGTTAATCTCAGAAAATCGGTTCTCGAGCTGGAACCAGCCGAGCCAGATCGGCTTTCTTAATCTCAAGCAACATGGGCCGAAGCGGAGCCAGTTCATAGGGATTCCGAAACGACTCGCCGGATATGAGATCGGTCAGAATCGCTCCTGAACGGAGCGACAATCGAATCGTTTGGGGAGACCGTCGCTGATTCACCATGTTGACCACATACCGATCCCCGTCATCAAGCACCCGCCACTGGACTCCCCAAAGGGAATCCCCATGGGCATCCACCAGTGGAACCGGAGTTCCCCGCCCGGTCGCTTTCAGACGCTCGCCGACCAGGTCTCGAATCGCCATTGCAGTCAGCGGCGTGTCCACGCGGATGATTCGCCCCGTTTGTTCCGCCTCATCCATCCAGGCCGACAATTCCGGGTTCACTCGTCCGTAATGGTCCCGCGAGAAGCATGGCTCGATCACAAACAGAATGCCCCCCTTGGAGACAAAGTCGGCAAAAAGCGGAGCGGTCTCCGGGTGAATCCAGTCGGTCTTGGCGGCGACTGCAATCGCCAGGTCGTTCAACGCGCCCTGGCTGATTGTTTTTTCCGTGACGATTCGAATCGGCACGCCGAGATTCGCCAATCCCTCGTAGGCCATCGTGGAGGCATCGCGGGTGTCGTTCGTGCGGACATTGCTGTGCCAGGCATGAAACAGCCCGATCTGCGGCGGGACATTCGCCAACCGTGCCACAAGCGGCGAGAGACGCATCAAGTCCAGGCCGACTCGTCCGGCCGCCTCCACACAGCCCGGACGGGTCAGGATATTGTCGAAGAGGCTCTTCCCTTCCCCGCGCTGCCAGACCCAGATCGTCGATGCGCCCAAGCCCTGGATCGCCCCCTCCCAAAGAGCCGTGTAGATATGTTCGCCCGGCGTGAACACCGCAATATCGTCCGGGATCAGATGATTTTCCGTGTTGAAAATCGGCTGGTCGGGCGCAACGCCGCGTTGGAATCCGTAATGCATCGCCTGGACAATCCAGTGCTGTGCATAGGGATAGTCCCTTTCGCGGGTCGGCTGCGCGAAGCAGTCGTTCCCGGTAACGCGACCTATGTGGGCAAACTCCTCGTGATTGACTCCGAGTTCAAACTGCTCCCATCCTCGCCAGGAGTGCGCCATGCTCTTGGCGTGAACCGGGATGTCGGGCGCGCACTCATGGATAATATCCGCCATCCATTTGTGCCAGCCGCAGAACCGCTCCTGGTTGAACTCGCACCAATCCACAAAGGCCGGATCGCAAAACTCGCGGGTCGCCTGGGGCACATCCTCGAAGCGGTCATAGTACGTCCCGTACAGCGCATTCAGTTTCTCAATGCTTCCGTGGCGATTCCGAAGCCACTCGTGAAACAATTTTGCGGAGACCTCGGTTCGGCTCACATATTCCGGCTCATTCGATAAACAGAAACTGTGAAGCGACTTGTAGCGGGCCATTTCCGGCACAACCGCACGCAGGAATTTCTCGATAATCTCGCGGGCAACCGGGTGATCGATATCATACCCCATGAATCCATGACCGGCTTCCGCTAGTTCCGGGTATTTTTTCATCGCCCAGCTGGGGAAATAATGCGGCGAAAGTAATACGCAAGCCGCAACGTTATACTGCTCCGCCTGCTCCAGGTATTTCAGAATACTCTCCTTCAGTGGGTCGAGTTTGACGGAGCCATCCTCCATAATAATGCTGCTGGGACCGATTTCGATCTGAATGACATTCATCCCGTATTCCTGGAAAATCGGGATATCTTCTCGAACTTGTCCGAAATGCCCCATCCCGTCGAAATAGACCGGGCGATCCCCCTGCCAGAACGCGCCGTCTCGAATAGTAACCTCACCCGTGCGATATCGCGGCACGGGACGATCCGTGTCGGGGTGAGCCAGGATATCCCCGGCTTCTCGAAGCGCCTCGCGTGTTAAACCCTCCAAATAGGCAACCGTTCGTTCGGCACGTGCTTTCATCCAGAACCCCTCTTTCGCATAATCTTCACGCGCGTATTCATTGAAACTCCTCAGGACTCGTGCCTTCACCCGAACATAATCCATCGCAAGATCTTTGGATCGCCCTTCCTCCAACATGTTCTCCAACTGGTCCTGCCCTTTCTCGAGAGCGGAAAGCCGCTCCGGGACGGATTGTGTAACCTTTAATAGAATCCCATTGGCTTCGCTCAGCGCTGAGAGGGCCAGTTCCAGGCGTTTTTCGGATTCCATGCTCTGGTCGAAAATCCGGTCGAAATCAACCGTCTCATACACCTCTTGAATAGCCGTCCGCCATGCCGTGTCCTGTTCGGTCAAGTGGGTTTCAATGAGATCGATATTGTCCAGGACTTCTTTGAGCGTTCGATAGACCTGAAGGCTTTCGTCAGTACCGATATAAGCGTGGATGAATTTCCCGTATCCCGCACGGTTGATTCCATAGAGAGCAACGGTGATCGTCTCTCCGGGATTTCCCTGCTCAGTCAGAACAATATCCCCGTCCCCCCAGATGAATTGCCCTTTCTTCTCACCGTTGATGTACGCGATCCCCTCATTGTCGATCCCACAGAGAAGCCGGACTCGTTTCCCTTTCGTCGGGAATCCCATGATAAAGTCCGGGACTTGAATCTGTGTACGAAGCCAGCATGTGGAATCATGCGGAAACCAGCAATGCCCGGTGGACACCTGTTCCCAGGATGAATCATTGAAATCGGGCTGTTCCGCCCCGTCCACCTCGCCCAGGCAGAATCGCCATTCCTTGAGATTCGTGTCCAGGAACGTGTCAATCCGTTCCCGTGGTGACGGTTGCGGGACGGCAAGCAGCATCGCGGTCAGGAAAAAAGAGAGTGTTTGCATGGCTCATTCCTCATTTGATGAATGAATGCGAAACCAAATCGCAAATCCCCGCATATTCGCACAGGCATCGGCTTCTGGCAATCATTCCCACACAAAACTCCGCCCATCCTCTTTGACAAAAGGATGGGCGGAGAGGCTTCTCAAACGAATCCATCAGACCTCAGGAGACAGGGCGCACTTCACTTCTTTGCACGCGTTGCCCTTCTGATCCGTCACTCGGAAATAGAATCCCCATCCTTTTTCGGAGTTGGAGATCTTGAGCAAGACCGGAGTCCACCCGGCTCTGATCCGGACCGCGATGACATCGTTATCAATGACAGCCCCACGCTCCTGCGGATAGTCATAAACTTGTTCACCGCCGAGCCACACCTTCAGGCTATCGTTGCTTCCCACGCGCAGTTGGGCATCCACATCCTGATCTGCATGCAGGTAAGCCAGAGCATACGCGGTGGTCCATTCCGTCGTTTTGAAATGCACCCGCAAGTCCACATATCCCCGACCTTCGGGCGCAGAAATTCTCGTCCATTTTGCGGGACCGTCAACCCCCTGGCAGGTCATGCCAAGATCCGTGTTCTGCTCCGGCGGATAAACCGTATCATGTCCCTTTCGACCGGTATTATCGAAAGGACCGATGATGTTCCATGAGGTAATCGTATCGAGATTCCCCATCCAGCTCGGAGCTTTTTCGGGAGAATTGACAACACGGACACCGTACATCTGGCAGAACGCTTCGACATCGCGACGATGGTTTCCATAAAAGATCGCCTGATGGAATCCCATCACATCCCGGGCATCTGCCATCTGGTCCATCTTGATTTCGACACTCGTGCGGCAGCCGCCCGCGGGAGGCGTCTGCACATTGCCCACCACCGTGCCGCTATCCAGAATCAGCTCATTGGGATTCTGGAAACGAACCAACGTCACCGGCTGACCCTCTTTCCATAAAATCTGCGTCGCCACACCGATATTCGATTCGGAATGAGATCGGAGAATATACGGTTCGGGGGGCTGGTCAAATCCATTCAAGCGCGTGCCGCATGTGCAGTGAGCGCCAATCAGAAGATTCTTGACTGTCTCCGGAACCGGGTCCTGCATGAATCCCGGCTTGTCAAACAGGTAGCTGACAAACAGCAGCGAAACCGCCGCGAAAAGATCCGCCTCGCAGCCATAGGTGATTCCGGCATCCTGAAACAGGGTCGCCGCCATGCACGGCGGGGTGGGAACGACCTTGGTGGTAACCATGCCGAGGCAGTCGGTCGTGATGGCATTACAGCCCTCGTCTTTCAACAACCGCTTTGCTGTGACGTATGACCGGGCCGCATTAAGAATATCCTGCTTGGAGGGTTCAACGACTTTCTCCGCACTGCGCCGAACGGAACGGGCTACCTCGCGAACCTCGTCCGTTTCCGGCATCCGCTCAAACAGTTCGTGCAGAGATCGCCTGGGAACGTATTTCACCGTGATCCCCAATCGTTCGAGGACCTGCTCGCTGCGGTTCTCTCCCGCGACAACAAGCAACCGCGTCTCCTCCAGCTGCTTCTTCGCCCGAACCATGCGAAATGCCTGTTCCACGGCACTGACTTCCAGGGAGGAAATGACATGGATCTTTGGACGGCGGGAGATATCAAGAACATGCCCGGTAAACGCCATACCGACCGGAGCAAAAATGATTGTCGGCAACCCGGCTGCAGCGATCGCGTCCGCCCAATGCCAATAACTCAAATGCTGGATGTGAACCAGTACGGCATCCGGATTCGCCTGTTTGAGCCGCTCGACACAGGCGGCAACCGCCTCATCGCTTTCTTTCGGCTCGTCGTCTTCGGTGTATTCCACCCCCAGACGTTCCGCGGCTTCCATGAATGCCTTACGGTACTCCTTCCGGTGTCCCTCCAGATCATACGAGGTGCCCGGCCAACCGAGCCAATAGGGTGGTTTCTGACGGACCACCACACCCATGATCCGCACTTTCGGCTTCGGACGAAACTCCGCAAGGTCAATGTAATCCCCCAAATCGGAATCCCCGGCCCCGCCCCGCGCGGCGGAAGCGATCATCGGTCCGGCCAGGATCGCACTGGAGGCCGCTAAAAAACTCCGCCGCGAAAGCGAGCAAGAGCAGCATCCATCGTGATGTTCGTGTTCTACCATTCGTCTGTCCTCCTCCCTTGCAACCGTTTGTCTCATTGACTGAGGATCGTTGCCAAGGGTTATTCTGACGTAAACCACGCTATGATATCACACTCTCGGTCCTGAGAAACCCGCGTACCGGCTGAGATTCCTCACATTCGTTCGGAATGACAACAGGCCCGTCATTCTGTCATTTCGACCCCCTTTCCATCATGTCGACCCCTTTTCTGTCATTTCGACCGAAGGGAGAAATCTCATCGTAAAGTCAGCCCGTCAACACAATACTAATGCGTCGCTTCCTTCAACTTCCGACGCAGCAAATCGAGCGGCTGGTTCACTAGGAACGCCTGTGCAATCTCCCCGTGCCCGCGCAGAGAGAGACATTCCACATCGAATCCCTCTTTCACCCCACCATACACAACCCAGACGGAACGAGATCCATCCTCCCGCTCCATGATTTCACCGACCACGAGGCTCCAACCGCTGCCCGTCCGTTTGCAGAGATGCTCCGCCACAACACGAACATGCGAACCGTCGGAATTCGATGCCTCCGACGGAAGGTCCAACATGCCGAGCAGCGCCGAATCGCTGGGAGCCACATAGCCACCCGCATAGACTTTGGGAGCCTTCTCCTCACCGTTCAACGCAGCCGCAATCCCACCACCGCTACCCACCTCCGCAGTCACCAATGTTGATTTCCGCTTTGCAATCCGGCTCAAAACGCAAGTTTCCAAACTGGACCCGTCATCCGAGTACATGTACTCCCCGATTTGCCCCAGTAGCCCTGCTTCAAACTCCTTCAGGCGAGCGTGGTCCGCCGGAGTGTCCCCCGAAAGAGAAATCGTCAAATCCACCCGTCCGAATTCGAACAGGGAGCAAATGACTAACTCCTTCGGCCAATTGAGACGCTCGTGAATCACCTGGTCAATCTGAGATTCCCCAATTCCCACAAACCGCATGGTCAGCAAGCTGCCCAGGGAGTGAATGCCGAATCGAGTGCCCAGATAGGGGACCAGATGATCCTTCACCATCGGCTGCAACTCGCGTGGCGGTCCCGGCAAAGCCACAATGACCTGCTCGGAACACTCGAACACCAGCCCTGCCGCCGTTCCGTTTGAGTTTGCCAGATATGTCCCGGATTGCGGTACGAGCGTCTGGCGAAGCAGATTCTTGCGCAATCCGTCCTTCGACTGCACATCAAACCGACGCATCATCGCCTGAACAAGTTCCGCATTCTCCACCAGGGGGATTCCCGTGAACTTGGAGAGGGTCTCGCGGGTAATATCATCATCCGTCGGGCCAAGCCCGCCCGTCACAATGATGAGTTTCGCCCGCTTCACCGCGTGTTCCAGCACCCCGGTTAAATCCGGTCCCAGGTCCCCGACGCAATACGTCCCGATACATCTGCAGCCGAGAGGCCCCAGGGTCCGAGTCAGGAAAAGTGTGTGCCCGTCCGCATACACTCCCCGAAGCAGCTCCCCGCCGGTGATAACAAGCACATAGTCAGTGGCGACGTCATCCGGCGAATCACAGAATCCCACGCCGGTGACTGCCACAACAAGGAACGCGGACATCAGGCGAGACATCGGATTCTGAGATCATACCTCCTTCGGAACGACGTACGGTTCCCGGTATCCACGATCGCCGTCATTGACAAGCCGCTGCGCCTCAGTGTCGTTCTTCACGGTCTCATTCTCAATATCCACTTCTATCGTCCGTCCGACCCGGTAGGCGATATTCGCCAGGTGGAACAACGCGCAGGAAAGATGCCCGTCCTCGACGTCCACATTCTGAGTTTGGGGATCTCCGCTCAGAATGGCATCGATGAAGTTCTGCCAGTTATCGCCACCGCCATTTCCACTGGGACCCGGCTTGCGTTCTTTCCCAAGGTACGTTCGATACGATCCACCTTCAATCACCATATATCCCTCCGAGCCGAAAAACAGATTTCCGGTCGTATTGCTGGACCCCTCTCCAATCTCCCCCTCATGATTCGTGACCCAGTGACGCACCTCAAACACCAGCATCTTCTTCTCTTCGGGATACTCCATCGAGGCCAGCAGAACGTTGGGCGTTGTCTGGTCATCTTCGAACATGAAATGCCGGCCCATGGCCTGGACTTTACTCGGCAGTTTCACCCCCAGTCCCCATCGGGTGACATCCATCTGGTGGATTCCCTGGTTGCCGATATCACCGTTCCCATAAGGCCACTGCCAGTGCCAGTTGTAGTGGAACCGGTTCCGGCTGAACGGCCGTTCCGGAGCAGGCCCCATCCATTGGTCGTAATGAACTCCCTGCGGAACCGGCTCGTCCGGCGTATGGTTAATCGTATCGCGCCACTTGTAGCAAAGCCCTTTCGCCATATAGACCTCGCCGATCACGCCTTCCCGCAGTAGACGAACAGCTTCCTGGACCCCTTTGGAGGACCGGGAGTTGGTCCCGTGCTGAACAATCCGATTGTATTTCCGCGCGGCTTTTACCAGCTGGCGTCCCTCCCAGATATTGTGCGATAGGGGTTTCTCAACATACACATGCTTCCCAGCCTGGCATCCCCAGATCGCCTGAAGCGAGTGCCAGTGATTCGGCGTGGCAAAGCTGACCGCGTCAATGGAAGGATCTTCCAGCAGTTCCTGGTAATTCCAGAAGAACTTCGGCTTCGGGAAACCTTTGCCGACAATCAGTTCCTCACTGGCTTTGTCAAGAACGCTCTCGTCCACATCGCAGAGCGCCACAAGTTCAGCCTCTTTGATCGCCAAATATTGCCGGACATGGGATCGTCCCTGGCCGTGTACTCCAACCACCGCTACCCGGACCTTTTCATTCGCCCCCGCCCAGGCACTCGTTCCCATCAACTGTGCCGCTGCCAGGGCGGTTGCGCTCGTTTTCAGAAAATGACGTCGGTCGTTCTTTGATTCGGTTCTCTGTTCCATTTACACACTCCTGTGTCTTCAATCTGAACGGGCATTATATCAGCCCGGACATCTTTCCTTCGCGTTCTATGATGCGGTCCAAACTCAGAAGATTCAACATCAGGTGACGGGGGTGATGGTAGTGTTCCGCACGGGAGCCTGCCTCCACAAATGTCATCTTCCGGTCACCGGCGGAATCCCATAGAGCATATCCGTGTTTCCGGAGGGGATAATTCTCGATCACGTATGCATACATCTTCGAAAACACCTCCCGCCCCTGCTCCGAACCCAAATGCTCCACCATCATCAATGCCCCAATTAAAACTTCCTCTTGCGCCCAGAGCACCTTATCCACCAGCCAGGTATTGTTGTCCACGTGCTGCAAGTCGCGAAATACCCCACCGTATACGTCATCCCAGGCCACCTGGAAATGACGTAGAAACCGGTCCCCCGTTCTCTCAAACAGCGCCCGGTCACGTAGCCGCAGCGCCTCGTCCATCACCATCCACAGGGTCTCCAGCGCGTGCCCCGTATAAACCAGTTGCGCATATTCGTTGTCGGGCCGAGAAAGGTCATGGTTGATCAGCTCGTTCAGCAAGTCGAATTCCGGGTTGAAATGATGATTCATTATCGCATTTACACATCGTGCCGCGAGATTCTCCAGGTCTCTATCCTGCCGAATCCGAAGCATTTGCGTGGAAACCCGA
>JAKPYU010000452.1 GCA_029568995.1 Candidatus Omnitrophota bacterium
TGGGCATAGAACGCATCGATCACGGCCGCGTCGAAATCCCATTCGAGCAGGACGGCATCAAACGGATCGATTTCCCATGTCCCCATCTGAGAAATGTCGGTCGGGGAGGCGGCATTGCCGTCACCAAACCATAGCGAACCACCCCAGAAACGGTTGAAATCTTCCGCTTCGGGATTGTCACCGAAGTTGATGAACATGCGACCGGCTTTGATGCTCATGCTGGTGTCGTAGATATTGGCGATGGAAAGGAACGCTTCTTCCAGGAACACATCGAGATCGCTTGTCCAGCCATCATCGAAAATGTCGCCAGGAATGAAGGTCGGATCTGTTCCATCCGGACCTTCGATGGATTCCATTTCCCGGTCTGCCTCAAGGCTGATCCGGACCATGATGTTGTCTTCCAGGTCGGCCTGGAACCAGATATGGGCTTCCGAACGAAGGAAGTCCACTTCATCGTCACCATCACTGAAATCGGTTGTGTTGTCGCCCCAGTAGAACAGGAGCATCAAATCGCCACCGATGTCCAGATTGCTGATGTCTGCGCGGGCCATGCCCGGGAACATCGCGAGAGCGGCAACGAGAGCGAGAAGTGTATAGCGCTTCATGAATCAGTCCCCCTTTTGGGTTTTTAGGATTTTGTGTTTCTTTTTTTTGACCTTGAGATTCTTGAGCCTCTTTCTCAGCCCAAGGTCATTTTATTGTTACGCTGTTTAGGCAAGAGGCAACACATTCACGGCCTGCGGTCTCCTCGATCCTCCTTTCCTGGCCAGAGTCATGCCGGAAATACTCTTATCCGACACGCAGATTGTAATAGATTCTTGTCCCACAAGTCAAGCGTTGAATGCAAAAAACTTCTCAAAAAGTTGCCAAGTGTGGTATTTGGACCACACTTCAATAAGTATAGTAATATCAGCATCTTATGCCCAGAGAAAAACAAGAATCTGAAGAATCAATGGTGAAAGTGGAGAACTTTTGGGTTAAATTCTCTCACCTGAATGCACGAAAAATCGTTCTGAAATTGCAATCTGGGTAATATGGGTTCTATTTGGCGGATCTGTCTGGGGCATTCTGGCGCCCATGGGACCTATAAGACATACAAGACCTATACGACCTGTGGAGAAGAGCAGCTGAGTTTCCCACCGCCAGGATTCCCGATTCGACAGCCTTGGTCGATTTTCGCGCCGGATTGTGGCATGATCGACCACGGAGGTGGAGATACCTTATGAGAGAGATGATTCTTCCCGCGCAGCCTCATCGCCACCCTGGTGTGGGATACTGGTTTATCTTTCCATTGTTATTGTTGTTCCTGTTCTCGTCTTGTGCCGGTGTGAAAACCCGCACAGGTCCCCAATCGCTCATGCCGGGCCAGGAACAAGCCTCGGCATTGACATCGTCGGCATCAGAAGAGGCTATGCCGCTCTGGCAGCCTCTCCCCGATTCCGATTTCGAGAAGATTTTCCCTTATGCGCTGGCGTATGACCCAAATACGGGCGTTTTGTTTTTCACGGACATCGTCAGCAATCGGATCTGTTTCCGACGACCGGACGGAACCTTTGGGATTGTCACGGCTTCATTGAGCCTGCAGATTTCCCTGCCGCTGGCCCTGGAGTGCATCGGCTCCACGACTCTCCTGGTGGCCGATACGGATAAGAAACGAATCAGCGCCATCATGCGGGAAGGGATCGCGCCGGATTTCATTTTGAGTAACGGGCGTGTGACCGGCCTGGCAGTAGGGCCGGACCAGTCCGTGTACTATAGCGATTATGATGCCTGCAATATCGTTCGAGCGGCCTCGGACGGCACTCAGGTCATTGTGGCCGGAACGAGCGCACCGGGATTCAGTGGCGATGGCGGCGACGGAAAGGCCGCGATGTTGAACGGGCCGTACGGACTTGCTGTTTCAAACAATCGCCTCTTTATTGCCGACAGCCTGAATCACCGGGTCCGGGTTCTGGACCTTGCCACCAACCAGATTCAGACCTTTGCAGGGAATGGTGTTCGGGGGAAAGACATTCCGGTCTCTCCGGTGAGCGGATTGGATGTTTCCCTGAACGAACCGCGTGATGTGGTCACCGATCCCCAGGGAAATGTATATGTAATCAATACCTTCGGGCCGTCGATTCTATGTTTCGATTCGGGCGGTCAGTACATTCCCGCCATGGTAAAAGCCTCGTTCAGCGAGAATGCCCGTCCTGCGTGCGGGATGGTGGTCGACGGCAACCTGATTTACACGGATCTGGTGACACCCCAGCTGTTACAGTCACCCATTGCGGCAGCGGTTCCTCAACCACCTCCACCTCCGGCAGCCCCTCCGGCAGAAGCCGCCCAACCCGCGGCTGCCACGGAACCGCCGCCACCGCCTCCCGCTGAGCCGACCCCCGAAGTAATTCCGGTTCCAGCCAGCACACCGCCGCCTGTCGCACCGGCTGAACCCGCGCCTCCGGCATACACACCACCGGCTACAACAACACTGAAATTGGTCGGTCCAACCTGCATCGCGGGGATGCAATCGGCCTCGTATAAATTGGTATTGGACCTTGCGGCCAACGACCGTCTCGGCGCTGTGGTCGCGCAGGTTCGTTTCGATCCGCAACAGATGCAGATCCGGTTTGCCGTACCCCAAGCCGGTTCCACACCGGAAACCCGCCAAACCCACATCTCCCAGGAACAAGGTGTTGTCACGTTCTCCATGCACACCCGCGCGGGATCGGCGCCACCGTCCGGGATGATCGAGCTCTGTGAATTGCTATTCGAATGCGTCGCCGACAAACAGATTCCGACGGTGATCCGATTTGAAGTGCCCGCGCCAACTGCGATCTCGATTGACGGCGCTCCAATCGCGACGACATCCCAGAATCTGGAGGTCTTGAATTTCCTGTACGGCGATGTCAGCCGGGATAACAAAGTGGACCTGATGGACGCGCTCTTGCTGCTTCATCACGGCGAGCAATCGGAAGAATTGCCGGAT
>JAKPYU010000454.1 GCA_029568995.1 Candidatus Omnitrophota bacterium
GCGAAGGAGTGAAGATACGCACAACCCCCTCTGTGTCTCCCCCAAACTTTGGGGGAGAGGTTCCTCC
This sequence comes from Candidatus Omnitrophota bacterium, assembly GCA_029568995.1. Classification (GTDB taxonomy): domain Bacteria; phylum Hinthialibacterota; class Hinthialibacteria; order Hinthialibacterales; family JAKPRU01; genus JAKPRU01. Next base: position 68 of record JAKPYU010000454.1, read on the forward strand.
CCCGAAGATCGGGGGAGGTCAGGTGGGGGTTGACCGGATGGCACAAGACTCCTCGGTGTGACGGTTGCAGGCGAGCTTTCTTAGGAGGAGCGACCCGGAGTCCGCGAAGGGTCGCGACGTGGCGATCTCAAGCTTTGTTGAGATTCCTCACATTCGTTCAGAATGACAATAGGCCTGTCATTTCGACCGAAGGGAGAAATCTCATCCGAGCACCCGCCTTTCGCCGGAATGACGGCTCCGCAACTCCCTCCCCGTTTACGGGGAGGGTTGGGGTGGGGTTTCTTGGGGCGTTCACGGGTTGGGGTGGGGGCATGCCGGCATTGGGTTGGGATGAGGGTCTTTCCGGGTGGCACCGGCATCTTGCCGGTGAATTTGTAGCACGGCCATCTTGCCCCCCCGCCTGGATTCCGCCTTTCGCCGGAATGACGGGTGTGACAACAAACAATGGGGCAACCACGGAGGCATTGCCCCTGCGAATCATGGCCCCGTAGGGGCAGGCTCCGGTGCCTGCCCGGTCATCCTGCCTGTCCGCTGTCCGGCGGAATGACTATTGTGGTTTGTCTACCACGATAGCGATGTTTTCGACCGTCGGCTTAAGACCCTCCAAACGCGCAACCGGCTCACCTCCATCCTTCAATCTGACTTCAAGAGTGTGCTCTTCGCCGGAACGCAACCGCTCCACCAGAAACTCCCCATCCTCATCAGTCACCGAACTCCCTGACGGCTCTGCTGAACCCTGCCGGGCAGAGACGATTGCACCTCGCACCCCGTCCTGTCCCTTGCTGACAACTTTCCCCTTCAGATATCCCAGCCTCGTTAACGCAACTTCAACAGTCGTAGTTGCCACATCAGCCGGTATGTTCAATTGACGGACCTCAACTGCATAGCCTTGCACGGGCAACGTTCCAGTCCGCACGGACTGCGTGTTGATAGAGAACCACATTAATCCCGGTTTCAGCCCCTCAATCCTGTATGATTTTCCATCCTGCGATCTCCCCGGATGATGGGTCAGAAGGCCATTCTTGTCCGGTTGAGTGGCTTCCACAGCCAGCGGTCCCGGCGGATTGCCGTCCAGTGTTGTAATTGTCACAATAAGAACATGCTCGCCTTCCGTCTCATCCGTGACAATTCGGATGTTGTCCACGACATCCCCAATCTTGAATTGAACCGGCGCTAGCCCGTAAGCCCGACAGGGATCCGGAGAGATTTCATTCGCGCTGCTTGCCCCGCCGAAAGCTCCTTTAAATTTGGAATCAGCTCGTTTCTCGGTATCCGGCACAGCCGCAACGATTCTGCCCTGATGAACAAGATCATCGGGCGAAGTAATTACAGATACATCAAACATCCCATTCCGTCCGGTTCGATTATCCGGTTCGAGACCGAACAGCCCCTTATAACCGGACTCCGTGTTCTCTGCTAGCGTGATTACAGCGCCTTCCACCGGCGTCCCGTCAGGCTTTATCACTTTACCGATGAAACGCGTACTCACTCCCGGGATGACCAACAATTCGATATTCTCAATGTCTTCTTTTTCCATAACAATTCTCTCGAATATTGCCGACCCGAACTCCGGCACGAGACGCCCCTGGATCGGCAAATAGCCAATATACAAGTCGCGCCCGGTAAGCGGGCGCAAATCATATTCTCCAGGCACAACATCGTGGAAGACAAACCGCCCATCACTACCGGAACGTGACGGTCCATAGTCTCCATAGATACCCATCGCCCTTGGATGAAGAGACATGGAAAATCCTTCGACAGGTTCTCGATTATCTGCTCTTCGGACAATCCCGGACACTGTACGCCCGCCGGAATCAAGATAAACGAATACATCATTGAAGGGACCTTCCACGACAACATGCACTTCCCTTGATGGAAGCCCCAATTCCGACGGGGGATTTACAGAGACGATGTATTTACCAAATGGAACGGAGGTGAATTTGAGGTAGCCGTTACGGTCCGTCTTGCCCATCAATACTCCGCCACTGGCCGGTGAGTCCGTACGCCGAACCAGGACATCCGCTCGAGCGACTGCAGCAAGTGCGCTGACCTCGACACCCATTCTCATAACGGCCACAAACAGCGAATTGCCCTTGACCAAGAATAGCTCGCCGCCACCACAGGCACTATGGACGGGCTTTACGCCGCTGCGCATATCCGGCGTCTGCGCCTGGGCGTAATAGATGGCCGGAGGAAGATCGTTGAAATAGCAACGCCCCGTGAAATCAGTCACCGCTTCCGAAACGTATTCCCTCTCGGGAGAGGATTCCATATATCCAAGAGAACTCAGGAGCCGCAATCCACCTCTTTCAAACTCAATATCTCCCTCGTAAAAAGAACCCGTGCAAGCTGAACGTGCGCGCTGAACGGCGGAATCCCACATCCGAAGACGCGGTGATACAGGATCCTTGATTGGAAACATCCTTCCGGCGGTATGATGCAGCGAGCGATCTCCCCGGTTCCATAAGCATTCCAAAATCCCCACAATCCGGTCCCCGCTCCTGAGCGAATCGAATCCCCCTTGCTCCAGCGGTTTCATCCGCTTGTCGATTCTTGATTCACCATTCACAACGCGGATGCCGCGTTCCTCCCGACACAGTCCAATCGTGTATGGAAACTGTCCTTCAATTTCAATACGGGTAGAATCAGGAACCGGTCGCTCCACGCTTGCCCCACGCCACAAGATTACCTTTGTACGTTCGGCCACCCTGCTATATTGTTCATCCGCATAAACAACAAACTGATACGAGCTCAGGTATTCAAGCGTCAGAGTGACTTGGTCCAGCGCAGAAACATCAATGCTCTTGGTCGCCGACTGATACCCCGCCGCCTCCGCAACCATCTGCTGCTCACCGCCGCCGGGCATGGGAACCGAGATCCGTCCCTCCGCAAAATGAAACTCCTGCCCCCCGATACGCAGTAGCCCTGCTGAGATCGGATCGCCAAGCGCATCGACGATGGAGACCTGGAGGGATTTCTGCGTTGGGTTGGATTCGGAGACGGCGTTCTTCTCTGTGGGCGTGGCGGAAACAATCTGGGCCGGAGTGGGGATTTCGGGCTTCGAGGCAGGCGATACGGTGGGCTTGGAGACGCCCTGTGGGACAGCAGTCGGTGTCGCGGATTCCCTGCTCGATTGTTCTATTTCGCCAGAGGTTAAGGCGGGTTGTCGATTCATCCCCGTGGGCCATAGCACAATAAGAAGCACCAACAAGACAACGCATAATACAATACCCAGATACAGCCGTGTCTTCATTATTTCTTTGCCCTCCCGGTTCGTGGGCTTTGCTACTAGGGATATAGTACAATTTGGTGGAATCTGTCAACCGGATGGGGAAAGGAAGAAATGGCCCTGGATTCCGCCTTTCGCCGGAATGACGGCTCCGCAACTCCCTCCCCGTTTACGGGGAGGGTTGGGGTGGGGTCATGCCGGCACTGGCTTGGGGTGAGGGGTTCACCTTTTCATGCCCTTCCTTTCCTGTCATTTCCGCACATTCGTGGATTCAACCGAACCACCGAACTGTTTTTCTCCACGTCGCCCTCTCGGAACCTCTGTGCCCGGAGGATTGTTCTCAATGAAACTCAATACGGACATCGGGTATTTCTTATCTTCTTCGGTCTCTGCCTCCTTAATGGCTTTTTCAAGATGCCTTCTCGCCGGTTCCCATTGGCCCAGTTCAATGTAACATTCGGCACATTGAACACCCATTGTGCGCTTGGTCGTCTTAGTCATTTTTGAGTTCACCAGATACTCTCGACTGAACTCATCCAGGTTCTTGAACGGTTGTTCTATATGCGATATCCCCTTTTCATACATCTCAATGGCTTCCATGTATTCTCCGCGCCTTCTGTGACCGTCGCCCAGCATCTGGTACAGGAGAACGGCATAAGGATATTGAGTGTATTGACCGAGAAACGATCGGATCTTCGGTGAGATGTTCTCCCAGTCGTCAATGATTAACCGTTCATATCGTTGGAATATCCAGAACGGTGTTGTCTGCGCATAGGGGACTTCCGATATAAACTTGTCGACATAATGGTCATGTTCTTCTTCGTTCTGCGCTGTCTTCATCAGCCCGACGAGAACGGCTTGGTACTCAGCGGAATGGTCGTTTTTCCAGGCCTGCCTGGATTCGAATAGGTCAAGCATTGCCTGGTATTCGGTTCTTGCCTCCTCCGTTGCCTTACGTAACTCGGCGATTTCATACAGATAACGATGATCTTGAAGATAATACATGAGCATAAGACCGGAAAGTTCGTTTTCATGCGGTTTTGCGATCTCAATCGCCTTCTTGACATGATCCTTGGCGGCATCGAGGTCGTTCAGTTCGCGAGCAACGTCCGCCAATCCACTGTGCGCAACAAACTGCTCCAAGGGCTTGAGATCTTCCCTGCTCAAAATCTTCAAATAGCGATCTCTCCTTGCCTCCGGTTTCACATCCCCGACCGCGTTGAATACTCTCCAAGCATTGTCTTCGGTGAATTCCTGGTTGGAATAGTCTTGGTGGGAGCCGCAACCGCTGAGCAGCAGCCCAAGCAGAACGAATAACCGGACGATCATGTTGATATCCTCCCTTGCACCAGGGCTGAAGCCTCGCTTCAGCACTCCAAGGACCTGTGACCAGCGCTTGCTTTTTTCATCATACCCCGATAAGGAGTTTCTGTTCACCACTTCCCGATTCTACTCCGTGCTCCATGGTGTTTGTCAATCCCCTTTTCCCCCCTCCCTTGGCATAGTCTTCCCGCCCAAACTCTGGTAGGTTTATCCGAATTTATTCGATCTCGGAGGAATCTGCCATGAACGCCACACGTCGCAATTTCATTCGGAACCTGGCCTGCAGCGCCGGAGCCGCTTTCCTGATGGGAAAAACCGCCCATGCCGCAAAATCGGAGGCCGCTCCCATGAAAATCTCCACGCAGGAAGGGCTTCTTCCGGGCGCGACAGTCGCCGAAAGGCTGGATTCACTGGAAAAATACGGATTCGATGCGATGGAGCTCTCCGGCGGCGGCCTTCCGGGACGGGTCAAGGAGATCCAGGAGGCGCTCAAGGGCCGGGATGTGAAAATCAGTGCGGTCTGCGCTGGTTACGGTGGATGCCTGATCTCCCCGGACGCTGCCGAACGCAATACCGCCGTGGAGGATATGAAAAAAATCCTGGCCGCGTGCGGGGAACTCGGCTCCACAGGATTGATCTTCGTTCCGGCGTTCAAGAGCCAGTATAACGTGCCGGACCTCAGCCCGTATAAGTCGAAATACGATCTGTCGCGCGCGCTGTTGGTCGAACAGTTGAAACCGCTTGGAGAATATGCGCTCTCCTGCGGAACACGGCTGCTGATGGAACCGCTGAACCGGTATGAGGCGCAGTTCCTTAACCGTGTCGCAGATGCCGTGGCCATCTGCGGCGAAGTGGGCAGCAAAGGTGTCTGCGTCATGGCGGACTTCTTCCACATGAACATCGAGGAAGCCGATAAGGCGGCGGCCATTCACGCGGGCGGGGCGCTGCTGCATCACATCCACCTGGC
>JAKPYU010000458.1 GCA_029568995.1 Candidatus Omnitrophota bacterium
CTCCGGCGGAGCCGGTGATTGGGCAAAGAAAGTGGGGGAGAGGTCCCTCCCCCGAAGATCGGGGGAGGTTAGGTGGGGGTTGACTGGGTACCACAAAACTCCCCGGCCTGCCTGTCGATGACCGAGCTTTCTTAGGAGGAGCAGCCCGGAGTCTGCGAAGGGTGGCGACGTGGCGATCTCAGGCTTACGTTCGATCCGACGGCGAGATTGCCACGCCTCGCTCGCAATGATGATATGGTAAAGACCATTCGGTTACACAACACTGGATTGACATGCAGGGTCATTCCGAACGAATGTGAGGAATCTCAGCGGACCACCGGTTAAAACGACCGCGGGTGGCCGCCGTGACGCGAGCCACCCGCTTGTGCGCTTCTTCTTCTTCTCTCCAAAGGCCGCTTACCCTCCAAGTAACGCCAGGAATCCCTGCGAGATGAAGTTGGCCTGTGCCAGGACGGAGGTTCCTGCTTGCAGCATGACCTGATTCTTCGTGAACTCGCTGGATTCTTTTGCGATATCAGCATCCTTGAGACGCGACTGAGCCGCCGTCAGGTTTTCAGATGAGACCGAGAGATTGGCCACGGTGGATTCGAGGCGGTTGGTCGCCGCGCCCAGAAGTGACCGGGTCCGGTTCACCTGATCTAATGCCTCGTCGATGATCCGCAGACCTTCGTTGACACCGGTAACTGTCGTGATGTCGATATCCGACACCGTCCGCCCGCTGCCTTCGCCGAATCCGAGGTTCTTTGCGGTAAGATCCCCGATGCTGAACCGGAAGTTCTGTTCGGAATACGCACCGATGTGGAAGTTCATGGACTTGTTGACGGTGGAGATCACGATGGTGGTACCGGGATCCGGTTCGCCGCTGTTGTCCTTGGTGACATCCAGGATGGCGTCGAAGTCGACGGTCATGTACCGTGCGACCCCTTCGCGGGCTGTGCCGTTGTCGATAAACACAACGTCCTGGTCACCGTTCTGGAAAGTGATACCGACACCGCCATTCAGCCGCCCGATATACTCCTGGGATTCCACTTCGAGGATGTCCTTGCCGACCGAGAATCCGCTTCCCACACGCAGGGTAACCTGTGGCGTCGGGACTTTGTCCACGGTGGATTCGGGGCCGTAGAGAGTGAGAACTGTGCCCGCTTCCGCACGCACTGCTTCACCACCGTTTACACGGAACGTCGCCGCCTCCGCAAACCCTTCTACCATAAGGGCTGCATCGTCCTGGACAGTAACATGCGGCGCGGTGGGAACAATCAGGTATTTATTTTGATTGAAGGTCAAAGTGAACGAAGTCAGGCTGTTGGTGATTCCAATGTCATCGGTCAGTCGAATGGTTCCACTGCTGCTGAATGTGAACTGTGAAAGCTCGAACCGCGTTCGATCTCCATCGCTCCTATCCAACGTTCCCGTATACGCGGTATAGGACCGTGTCCGGTAGTTGATCTCTTCCAGCAGACCGGATATGGACTGGAACCGGAAGTCGTTGTAGGCCGTGTCGGAACTGGCGGTGAGCGTGGAATCCAGCGTGAATGTGGACGCAAATGTGGTCCCGTCCACTTCCACACCGGTCAGTGTGATCGTGCTGTTGTTGAACAGGGTAACCCCGCCGGTGTACTTGCCTTCCACAAAAGTGCCGTTGAGGACCAGGGCGTTATTGATTACGCCAAGCGATGCCGTCCGGGAAAGGATGACCCCGTTGCGGTCGGTCCAGCTGATCAGGGATTCCGTGGTACGCTGTTGTGCACCGACCACGTCCTCGACCGTAATGGTGAACTGCCCGGTATCGAAGGTCGAACCGGTAATGGCGGTCACAGCATTGCCGACTTTGCCCGCGCCGGAAAGAACCGAAGCTTCACCGATCTCTCCGCGGGTGACTCCGTCGGCCTTGGCGATGAATTCGCCATTGCCGGAGCTTCGCACTGCGTAAATGTTGATACTGGCTTCCGAAAAGGTGGTTACACTGTTGCGCAGAATGATTCGCCCTGCATTGGCACCTGTCCCCATGGCCGCCGTAATCCGGTAGGCTTCGGGGACACTCGCTGTCGCCGACACACCCCATTGCGCCCTCTCGGCAATTTCGATTTGCGTATTGATGGCGGTAATCAAACTGCCCAGGTTATATCCTGCGGCAACAGAAATGGCGCCGCCAAACCGTGTCACGCCGTCCGAAAGGACTCCCTGGAATCCGATGGTATCGCCGCTGTACAGCGAAACCCCCTGGAAATAGGCTGCGGTCAGTGCGGTCGCCGCGGTGGCATTGACCCCGTCGATCGTCACCGTTGTGGTCCAGTGCCCCAGGGACACCGCGATATCGGTCTGATCCACGATCCCCATATTGATCGTTTGTTTCTCCAACTGGCCTTCGCCGGAGACGATCTGTTCGGAGCCTTCTCTTGTTTTCACGATGTTGAGAAAGTTCAGACCGTCGGCCAGCGTGTTGGCGGTTGGAGACTGGTCGATCCGGATCCCGTAGGTCTGGGGGCCATCCTGCCCCGGCTTGATATCGGACTCGATCTTGAAATCCCCGTTGAGCAGGCGGTTGGTATTGAACTGAGTGGTTTCGGCGATACGAGTGATCTCGTCGATACTCTGGAACACCTCGTCCTGCAAAGCCTGGCGGGCCTGGATGTCGTTGACACCCGTGTTTCCGGCCTGGATGGAGAGAACGCGCATCCGGTTCAGGCGAACGGTGATTTCCTCCAGAGCACCTTCAGCCACATTGATCAGGTTGATCCCATCTTGCGCGTTGTCGATGGCGCGGTTGAGACCCATGACTTGCGACTGAATCCGTGTAGACACCGTCATTCCAGCGGCGTCATCGCCCGCGCGGTTAATCCGCAGACCGGACGACAATCGCTCGATGGATTTCTGCAATTTAATCTGGGTAGCGGCCAGATTTCGATTGGCGTTTATGGAGCCCATGTTGTTGTTGATACGTGAAAGACTCATGGTCGTTCCTCCGTGACTCGTACGGTCGGCCTCTATGCCGACCGGGTGCTGTAAGATGGTTTCGCCGGATCGGACCGGCGCGGCGGCGATGCACGGGTCCCAACCCGCCGGAAGATGTTTCTTCCGCAAGGCAGCCGCCGTTCGGAATTGGAGTCGGGAATCATTTCAGGAGGAACCGAGAGAGTAGTTGTCCGATCCGGGCCACAGTCTGACGATACGGTTCCGAGAGTGAGTCCTGTTGACCTCCACCGGAATCCGCCCGCCGGACTACGCCCCGGAGCGGACCTGCGGTCCTTTCCTACCTTATGTTTCCCGCCGCGTGGCGCAATTCCACACCACGCTGAGACCTGAAGGGGATCGGCCTTCAGTCCGAATAACCTTCTACTTGTCCTCCTTTCGATTCCTCCATCCCAACGAATCGTGCGCGGTTCCTCCAAACCGCACGTCGATCCATCAGAGACGGATGTTCTGCTGTCGATCTGTTCGCTCACAGGCTGGAAGCCTGTGCCACCCCATTCTCCCCTTTCTTCTGGGAGAAGATCTTATTCTCCCTCTCCCCCCGGGAGAGGATTGGGGTGCGGGATCTTCGCATGAAACCACTTTCTTTCTCCCGATTCCGAAAGATGGGGCTTGGATCAATTCATCGTGAACAATGCGTGAACCAAGGCCGATCTCTCCGACTCCCATTCAATGGACACATCCGCCGGGGGCGGCTCCAGCGCCCCCGCGCCGGAGCCGAAAGACTCCGAACGCGGGGACGCTTATTCTCGCACAACCGATTATCCGCCAAGCAGCGCCAGGAACCCCTGCGTGATGAAGTTCGCTTGTGCCAGGACAGAGGTTCCGGCCTGCAGCATAACCTGGTTCTTGGTGAATTCACTGGATTC
>JAKPYU010000464.1 GCA_029568995.1 Candidatus Omnitrophota bacterium
CGATGATCGCAACCACGATTAAAAGTTCAATTAACGTAAACGCTCGACGACGCATCGAGATCTCCTTTCCAGTCCCACAACATCAAAAGTACGATTTTATGAATACCGCATCGGAGGGGAGTCGTCAAGATGGAGGGGGAAGAAAGGAATCCCTCACGCACTCGCCTTCTCAAATCCGTAGTCCTTCGACTGAAACACGGCGAACGCCAAAAACGAAAATACAAATCCAATCCCCAGAAGCACAAGAACCGCCAGGAACGGCTGCACCGGTTCATGGTAGGACAAGACATGCAGGAAAGACTCCTGGTCGGCCTCGTGCGGGAAAATGGAGGTGACATAGTGTTTGATATTCAATATCCCCGCCGATCCCGGCAGATACGCCGCATACTCATCCCAGGCGAACACGAAAATCAGCGCGGGAATGTGGGGATGCCGGAACATCACTCCCAGGAACAGGAAGAATCCCGCATAAGCGAATGACGCCATTGCATAGACCCAGAGATCTTTCATCAGAAGAGGCAGATCCCCCGGCAGCATCGCCGCACCGGTGGTGGATGCGCAGATCAGGAACACCAATACTCCGGTAATCCCCAGAATCACCGTAGAGGAAATCATCACCGAGACAGTCTTCGCCAACACAATCAGGAATTTTGAAACGGGCCGCAGAAACAGGAAGATCAGCGTTTTCTCTTCGATTTCATCATTGATCGCAGCGGTCCCCAGAAACAGCGGGACAATCGGAATGAGAAATTGAAGAAAGGCTGTCGCCTGCAAGTTCGCGTAAAACTGGTAGCCGCCCAGGGCAAGATGTTGTCCGGGGGGTTGGGGACGTATGGAGATTCGAAACGCGAGCGCCGCGAGAATCGGAAGACCGCAGACCGCCGCAATGATCAGGCATCGCTTCCGAAACAGCGCACGCCCTGCGGATTTGCACGCAATCACCCAGGCGGGATAGAGACGATTCAAAATGGATTCCATGGGTCCAGTCATGAGGATTGCACCAGGTAATCGAACACGGCTTGCAGGTTATCATCGGGCGAAGAGAGCGCCTCAATGGTGAGTTTCTCCTCCAGGATCAAATCGGTCAGTCGTTCGTGAAATCGGTCCGGGTGACGGGTCTCAATCAACAGTTCTTCCTCGGAATCCCCCCGACGGATACTCACGACCTCCGGGAACGCGACCAGGCGGTTCGAGAGGACCTCCCGATCCGGCGAGACAATCGAAACCTGGCATGGATGAGACTGAATCAATTCCCGGATTTCATGCACGTTCCCCTCGGCGATCAGCATCCCATGGTTGATCAGCAGAATCCGCTGTGTCATGGATTCGATTTCATGTAGAATATGGCTGGAAACCAGAACGGTCCGGCCTTCCTCGCCGTGCGCCTGAATCCAGTCGATCATCTCCTTGCGGCCTACGGGGTCCATTCCCGACAGGGGTTCATCGAGCAGTAACACTTGCGGTCGATGGAAAATCGCCTGGGCCAGCTTGATCTGCTGACGCATCCCCTTGCTGTACGCGCCGATCTTCTTGTTCCCGGCCTCTGTGAGGTGAACCCGTTCCAGCACCTCATCAGCCAGGCGATGTGCGTCGTGCAGGCGATACCCGTGGAGGCGAATCAAGTAGACCAGGAATTCCATCCCGGTCATATCTTCATAGAACAGGTCGATATCGGGACAGAATCCCAGGTCGCGGTACAGTTCCGGGCAATTCCAGACAGGATGTCCGAGAATGTGGGCTGTTCCCCGGCTGGGTTTCATCTGGCCGGTCAGGAGTTTTAATAGCGTGGTTTTCCCCGCACCGTTCGGGCCGAGAAGTCCTGTGACGCCCGGCCCGATTTGAGCGGTGATATCATTCACCCCGATGACCTGTTCATACCATTTCGACAGGCCATTCATTTCAATTGTTGCGTTCATTGTCAGATGTCCAGGAATGACCTTCGCATTGAGTATCAGAGAAGTGAGCCGCAAGAGCCATATCAATGTCGCCCCCTCTCCCTCCGGGAGAGGGTTGGGGTGAGGGAAACAAGCCCACTCCCCACTCTATTGCCCCGAATTTCGGCGAGAGGCGGGGACAGTCCGTGAACTGCCCCCACCTCAACACTGATTATTCTCAGCTCAACTTGTCGCGGTTTGCCCAGACTTTCTCGAAGGCTTTTGCGTACTGATCGTTAACTTCCGGCAGATCCTCGTAGAGAACCGGGAGGTAGATGCAGGAGCGGTTGACTTGTTCCGTGCCGGGCAGCGTTTCCGGAATCACCGGCTTGTGATGCCACCATTTCTCTTCGGAGTAGATTTTATATCTGTGCTGTTCCGGGTACGCTCCCGAACTGGCCCAGACGCCTTCCGCTTTCAAAGCCTTCAACAACGCCTCGCGACCAATACCAGCCTTCGTTTCATCCAGAAGAAGCATGTTATTGGCGTAATACACCCGTTCGACGTCCTTGCGGCAGAAGGGTTCGGCGAGACCGGGTAGTTGGGTGATGCGGTCGTTCAGTTCTCGAATCCGGTTTCGGATACCGGCGTTTCGTTCGTCCAGAACGGCCAGCTGTTTCCGCGCGAGGGCCGCCGCGATGGGGTGGATGCGGTATTTCTGGCCGTATCCGGTCCCTTCGTATTTCCGGTTCGGGCTGTCTTCGGCGAATTTCGGTGGATCTTCGTAATGCCCGAACGTTGCGGCACGTTCGTAGTATTCGCGGGTTTGGTAACACCCCATGCCGCCTTCGATGGCAGGCAGCGGTTTGCTGGCCTGGAGGCTGAAGATCGCAATCTGCCCCCACGCGCCCATTTTCTTGCCCTTGAGCGATGCGCCGTGCGCATGAGCGGCATCCTCGCACACGATCAATCCTTTCTCATCCGCGAACTTGCAGATTTCGTCCATGTCGCACGGAAGGCCCCAGGAGTGCATGGGAACCATTGCCTTTGTATTCTTCGTGAGGTGTTTTGCCGCATAGTCCAGGTCGAAACAGGCCGTGCGGGGATTCAGGTCGACAAAGATCGGGACGCACTGGAAGAACCGCATGGGCAGGATGGTCGCGAAAAAGGTGTACGACGGAACCATGATCTCGCTTCCGGGCGGCAGATCCAGGGCGAAGAACATGGAGGTGAGAGTGCTGGTCCCGTTGTTGTGGGCTTTGGCGAAAGGAACCTTGTTGTATTCGCACCACTCTTTTTCCAGGACGGGGAGATCGTTGTAGACATCGCCGACACTGCGGTCCATGACCTCCCAGACCGCCTGCTTTTCCTCCTCGCCGTATCGGGGCCACTTGGTGGCGGCGCTGAGACGGTCGGAGGGGAAGGTCACGGTTTTCGGTCCGCCGTTGACGGCAAGAGCCTCTTTGGCTGACTGTGCAATGGCGTTTCCGGTATAGCCTGCCAGGGCAAGCCCTGCGGCGGCCACTCCGGTCGACTTGAGAAACGTCCGTCTCGATTTCTTCTCATCGTGTTCACGCATTTCGTTCATGTCACCTGTTCCTCGATTCTTGGATGATTTTCAAAATCTTCTATCGTTCCCCATTATAGACCGGATAGCGGGGAGGGATCAATTGGGTTGAGTCATATTCAATCCCGAACCCTGGTACAGAATCCAGCATTAGACTTTCCCACCTTCCCCTCACGCCACATCCAGCAGTCGCCGTATCGCGTCGCGGACAAGGATTTCCGATTCCGGGACAAGATGGGATGCGCTCGGTTCGTAGCCTCCTTCCGGAAAAGAGCGTTCCGTGCAGATATAGGCCGTTCCGCAGTCGCCGTACCCGGCTACCGTGACAAACGCATCCCGGCGCACGCGCTGGGCGAACAACTGAAATTCCACCATCGGCTCTCCGGGCAGATGGAGAATATGCACATTTCCGAGTTGCAGCGCGGTGAACTCGATGGGCCGATGCGCCCGATTCCGCCACACCTGAACCTGCGCTGCCGTATATCGCACGTTGGTCGATTGAGACGTATCGGCCATTTTGGCGAAGCATTCCGGTTCCGTGTACCCCGTGTCATTGCGTGTTGTGAATGTCACGGGATGTGTGCGCCAGGAAAGCGTCTCCACCGGCGTGTAGGTTGTTGCGGCGATGGAGGCCTCCATTCCGGCGAGAAGGCGCTGAGCCAGTTCCGCGCGGGCAGGCGGCTTGCCGTCGTTGTACTTTCCGGCGGCGATATCCCCCCCGCAGCCGGTGAAATAAACCTGGAATATGTTTTCCTTCGTCTGCAACTCTTCTCGTGCGATCCCCGGAAAATCATAGGTCGCGCGCGGATCGCCATAAAAACTCTGCGGATGAGTTGCGTAATAGTGCATTCGGACAAGGGGTTGATGCCCCCGGCTGAACGTGATGGTCTTTACGTAGGGATCGATGAGTCCTTCCGGCAGGGCGCGCACCGCCGGGTCCTGGCAGGAACTCATCCGAGTCACCATCTTGCCGTCTGCCGTGATGATTCTTCGGTTACCGGCGACTCGTTCCACCTTCGCCTGTCCGACACCAATGCGGTCAAAGGGGACGAAGTCCTTCAGTGAGTCGCTGACCGCCGCCGCAATCGGTTCCGCGCCCTTCTCAAACGATTCCGCTGTGGGATGCGTTGGTGGATCATTCACCGTCTCGATCAGCCGTGAGGCATCGCCATCTGCCATGGGAGCTGTGTGCGGATGGACAGTCTGCACGGCGACATGAGACACGTCCGTTTTCGCCGCTTCTGCAATCCGTTTACGAAAAACCTCGTAAGTCGAGTTGCATAACTCACACCAATCCACCGCGCACAGCACATAGCGTTCTCGCCGGTCCTGCAGGATAATTCCTTTCGCTAGCAAGGGATGCTCAACGGTCTCCAATGGCTTATAGCTGGAATAAATCGGAGTGCCGAGATCCGGGGTTACATCGGCGCGGAATGTTGATATCTGCAAACCTCCACCTCCTGTGCGAATAAGGCTTGTCTGGCATCCGCCCAGGGCAGTTAAGGCGGAGAATGCGGACACACTTTTCAGGAATTTTCGACGGGAACCGGGTTGTTGACTCATTGCTGTTATTTCTCCTTTGGCGGGGGCACGATACCCCCTTCGCATACTTGGATTCCCTGATTGTGTCCCGAAATGACAATCCGATCAATGGATCGAATTGTTCATTCCACAATGTCCAACGCCCGAACGCGCTTGTGCAGAATCCACAGGGAAACCCCAATGAACAGAACCAGTCCCACTACAGCCCATCCGGTTCCGAATCCCCGATATTCTCTTGTTAGCTCCATATCGAAAAGAGCGATTTGCAGACGCTGCCAGACACTCACGAGTGAGATCATTTTCAGGTTGGGGGAGCCTAGAGAGCCTTCCAGCGGAGTCCGGCGCAAAGTCTCCTGCAGAATGCTCTGAAGAATCGGCGCACCGACGACCAGAACGATATACCCGAGCGACGCATACCGCCCCTGCTTGGTCAGGGAAGAAATCGCCAGGATAACCACCGTCCCGGAAATCATCAGGATCATGGAATAAACAAGAATTGCCGTCAGGATTTCCGCATTCCGAAACAGGAGCGACCATCGGTCGGTGAACATGGCGTGAAGGAGATACAGCAGCAGGCACGGAACCAGCGTCAGGCAGGCAATCGGCATCGCCACTCCCGCGCCTTTGCCGAACAGGTAGTCCACTCGGCTCAATGGTTTTGACAGGTAAAGGGATAAAGCGCGGTTTCGCCGGTCGTCCGCGATCAGTGCGGAGCCGGCAATAAAGACGATGAATACGACAAATCCACACTCAATTCGCATAAAATCGCCATAGAAGCGCGCGTTGATTGTGGTGAGGGCTTCTCGAATCGGTTCGACATGCGGCAGAAACGGCAACCGCTCGACAAGGGTGTCGAAATTGACGGAAATATACAGGCGTGCCGTCCACATAAGGAAAACGAGCATTCCAATTCCGAGGAGAACCTTGATCGGTTTCCCTCGAAACACATGTCTCAACGAATCCTGTGCGATAATCAGCCAGCGGACTCCGCGCGGCTCATACCGGCCTTCCCATCGTCGATAACCCTGATCGTAAATCGGCATGTTTGTTGATCCGTTGTGATCGGGCAACCACGGGGGGTTGCCCCTACGACCTGTTCCAATCGGGCAACCACGGGGGGTTGCCCCTACGATGCCGTAGGGGCAGGCCCCTGTGTCTTCCCTCTCACGTTCTCCGTTTCCTGAATTGCCTTCTCGAAAATCTCTTGCAGCGTCAGCTCCTGTTTCACGAGGTGGCGGAGCTGAGAACCGCTCTCTTTGGCAGCGCGAAACAGAATCTCGGACCCTTGATCCGGTCCCAACAGGACACGAAACCGGTGATCCTGAATCCATTCCGGTCGAATCTGCGCATGATTTAAGGCGGATTCGAATACGGCCCGGTCGCCTTTGATGCGTACTTCGTAATAGCGTTGGTGCAATGCTTTCAATTCGGAGATATCGCCTGCCGCCGCGATCTGTCCATGATTCATGACGATCACCCGATTGCAGGCATATTCGACATCCGGAAGGAGATGCGAGGAAAGAAGCACGCTGATCCCTTTTTCACGGGCGATATCCCGGATCAGATCCAGCATTTCCCGTCGGCCTTTCGGGTCCAGCCCGCTTGCCGGTTCATCCAGTAACAGCAGGTCCGGGTCGTGCACCAGGGCCTGGGCGAGTTTGACCCGCTGTTTCATGCCCGTTGAGAAGCTCTCCACGGGGCGGTAGCGAGCTTCTTCCAGGCCGACATATTGCAGGCTTATGTGTGCCCGCTGGAAAGCGTCCTGTTTCGGCAGGCCCGCCAGGCGGCCCATGTAAGCGACCAGGCCGACTGCTGTCAGACCCGGCACGAGGGCATCATGCTCCGGCATGTATCCCAGACGCTGCCTGGAGGAAACCCCGGATACGGAGACATCGGTTCCGAAGATGGCCGTGCGGCCTGTCGTCGGTCGGATAAAACCCAGCAGGGTCCGCAGCAGGGTGCTTTTT
Source organism: Candidatus Omnitrophota bacterium (assembly GCA_029568995.1). GTDB lineage: Bacteria > Hinthialibacterota > Hinthialibacteria > Hinthialibacterales > JAKPRU01 > JAKPRU01. Next base: position 6,951 of record JAKPYU010000464.1, read on the forward strand.
CCCGCGCCGTTCGGTCCAAGCAAACCGGTTGCTCCCTCGAATACGTCCGCTGTAAGACCCTTGAGAACGAGGTTCTTGCCCAGCCGGACCTGAAGGTCCTGAAACGAAACAACCGCTTCACCGGGATGGATCGACACGAAGAATGCTCTCCAGGAGGTAATTAACTCATCATACTATACGACAGGCATGGGGAGAATATTCATTGAGTTGCAGAGATCGCAGGACACAGATCAATCGGGAGCCTATTCCTGAAATCAATACCCCGGATTCGAGACGTCCCGGAAGAAGCTGAGGAAGGCCTTATACAAGTCGAAATCGTATCGCTGCATCCCTTCTTCCTTCATCATTTGAAGTGCCTGGAACACAGTCACGCGCTTGTGATAGGGACGATCCGAAGTGAGGTCATCGAATGGTTCCAGGATGGCGCAGATCCGCGCACCTTCAGAGATCTCCCGGATGCTCAGACCGAACGGATATCCGCTCCCGTCACAGCGCTCGTGGTGGTGCAGGACAACCCGGCGTGCCTCCTCGGACATTTTCTCGAATTTTCCAATTCGCTCAAATCCGTAAAGGGGATGTTTGCGGACCAGTTCCAGTTCGGGCGCGGTCAACTTGTCCGGTTTCGTCCAGATCTCCGAAGGGATGTCGATTTTTCCGACATCGTGCAGCAGGAATCCCTGTGCCAGATCCTGCAAGTGCTCACGGGGCCAATCGGTGTGAAGATAATGAGTCAGCGCCGTGCCCAAGACACAGATATTCAGACTGTGCGTATAAATACCGGGATCGTGGGATTCGGCCAGAATGAGATGACGTAACGCCTCGCGACCGGTTCCGATCAGGTCCACCAGCGCATCGCCCACACAGCGACTGGCCTCTTCCATTTGTCCCGGATCGGCATCTGGTGAAAAGACGCCGGCCAATAGGGTTTTGGAAATAGCGTAGGTTTGACGGCTTCGGGTGGCCGGGTCCATATCGGTGTTGCCGGCCAGAGCGCGCAGATTCTGAGCGGCAAACAATTTCAGTGAACCGGCGAAATTCCGAGGAACAAAAAACGGACGGCGTCCGCCACTTTGCACCTGTTGCAGCTGCTTCCTGGTGATCGGCAGGTTCTCCGCCTTCAGCAGAACAAAGCGTGAGGCAGTACTGACATACACATAAATCGGGAAATCACAGGCCGTTTCGATACTCAGGAGGGATGGATCCACGGCCAGAAATCCTTCCCGTTGCCCTGCCGTTATGAAAACATTCTCTTCTTGACGAGCAGGGATATAGAGGTATTCAATGTCCTCAGCACGTTGCAGATCGAGTTGGGTCTGCATGG
>JAKPYU010000472.1 GCA_029568995.1 Candidatus Omnitrophota bacterium
GGATGATCCGGCCCTGGAACTCCAGACGATGGTGAACCGTCGTCCCCGGATCAAGTTTTTTTTATACAGCGTATATTGCAGGTTGCTGAAGTCGATTTTGCGTCATGCCGATGCGCTTCCGGCGATTGGGACTTCCCTGGAGGAAGGACTGCCCGATACGTTGATTCATACCTATCACGTTCCCGAAGATCGAATCATCCCGGTCTCCAACGGAGTCGATCTTGCTCGCACAGTGGGTGTTCCGAAATACCGTGAGGCGGATCGGTTCATGGTTGTGTACCTGGGGGGCATTACCCGTGTGCGCGGGCTGGAACTGCTGATCCGCGCGGCCTCCATTGCGAAACCGAAACTCCCTTCCCTGCTGGTCTGTCTGGTCGGACACCATCGACGCGAAGAAGAATTACAGGAATTGCTGGATTTAGTCGAGGAGTTGGATTTGTCATCAACGGTACGACACGTTGGAAAGGTCCCGCACGAGGAGGCGCTGAACTGGATGGCCTCGGCGGATGTGTGTGCGCTGGTTCTGGCCTCGGATATCAAGAATTTTCAATTTACATTTTCGGTGAAATTGTTTGAATATCTCGCACTGAATCGGGCAGTAGTTGCCCCGGATATTCCCGGCGTCCGACTGGTGCTGCGTCATGAAGAGAATGGGCTGCTGTATGAGTCGGGGAGTCCTGAAAGTCTTGCGGAAACGATTCTTCGGCTCCATGAAGAGCCGGAGCTGAGAGAACGACTGGAGCAGATGGCGCGCGCCAGTATCGCGATGTATGACTGGAATGCGATCAATATCCGGCTGTTTTGCGAGATTGAATCGCGTCTGCGAATTACGAATTGAGGGAAGAAGAGAAAGAAGAGCGGGGGGCGGAAGAACCTTCACCCCAACCCTCTCCCGGCGGGAGAGGGAGAAGATACCGTCATCCGTGTGTAGCCCGGAATGTGCAATCTGCAATCCGCAATCCACAATCGCCTGGAAGCAGGACTTGGAAGAGATTCCGGGGTATGATGGCGGGAGGGTGTGCCCGAGATCGCAGAGTTTTGCGGCAATGTGAGGTTTTTTGCGGATGCTGAAACTGGAAGATGCAAAGGTTTTTGTGACAGGAGCGGGCGGATTTGTCGGCTCGCACCTGGTGGAGAGCCTGGTTCCGTTGTGCGGCCAGGTTGCGGCGCTGGTACATTACGACTCCAGGCCCGAATGGAGCAACCTGGAGTTCCTGCCGGAGGAGATTCTGGATTCCATTATCGTGGTGCAGGGAGATGTCACCGACCCGCATTTCATGGCCCACGCGATTCAGGGAAGCGATGTCGTATTCCATCTGGCTGCGCTGATCGCCATTCCGTATTCGTACACGGCCCCGGAGGCGTTCATTCGAACGAATGTGCTGGGAACGCTGCATGTGCTCGAAGCCGCCCGCGATGCAGAAGTGCGTCGCGTTGTAACTGTCTCCACCAGCGAGTGCTACGGAACCGCACGTTTCACCCCCATGAACGAACAGCACCCGTTACAGGCGCAATCGCCCTATTCGGCCTCCAAAATCGGCGCGGACAAAGTGGTGGAAAGCTATCATCATGCGTTCGAGGTTCCTGCGGTGATCGTCCGACCATTCAATACCTACGGTCCTCGCCAATCGGCCCGGGCCGTCGTGCCGACCATCATCAGCCAGGCCCTCTCCGATGTGGCGAGCATCCGCCTG
>JAKPYU010000473.1 GCA_029568995.1 Candidatus Omnitrophota bacterium
GGATGATCCGGCCCTGGAACTCCAGACGATGGTGAACCGTCGTCCCCGGATCAAGTTTTTTTTATACAGCGTATATTGCAGGTTGCTGAAGTCGATTTTGCGTCATGCCGATGCGCTTCCGGCGATTGGGACTTCCCTGGAAGAAGGCCTGCCCGATACGTTGATACATACCTATCACGTTCCCGAAGATCGAATCATCCCTGTTTCCAACGGAGTCGATCTTGCTCGCACAGTGGGCGTTCCGAAATACCGGGAGACGGGTCGGTTCATGGTTGTGTACCTGGGCGGAATCACTCGTGTACGCGGGCTGGAACTGCTGATCCGTGCGGCCTCCATTGCGAAACCGAGACTCCCCTCCCTGCTGGTCTGTCTGGTCGGACACCATCGGCGTGAAGAAGAATTGCAGGACTTGCTGGACCTGGTTAAAGAGCTGGACTTGTCCTCGACAGTGCGACACATTGGCAAAGTCCCGCATGAGGAGGCACTGAACTGGATGGCCTCGGCGGATGTGTGTGCGCTGGTTCTCGCCCCGGATATCAAGAATTTCCAATTCACATTTTCGGTTAAGATGTTCGAATATCTCGCACTGAATCGGGCAGTAGTCGCCCCGGATATTCCCGGCGTTCGCCTGGTCCTGCGTCATGAAGAGAATGGCCTGCTGTATGAGCCGGGGAGTCCTGAAAGTCTTGCGGAAACGATTCTTCGGCTCCATGAAGAGCCGGAACTGAGAGAACGACTGGAGCAGATGGCGCGCGCCAGTATCGCGATGTATGACTGGAATGCGATCAATATCCGGCTGTTTTGTGAGATTGAAAATCGCTTGGGGATACCGACAGATGGGTCGGGGTAATGCCGAGGTTACGCGACCAGAGAATGGGACGGATAGGACCAAGGGGACAAATGGAGGAAAGAGATGGAAGTGACGGGCAGGACGCCGACCGGATTCCGGGGTATGATGGCGGGAAGGTGTGCCTGAGATCGCAGAATTTTGCGGCAATGTGAGGTTTTTTGCGGATGCTGAAACTGGAAGATGCAAAGGTGTTCGTGACGGGAGCGGGCGGATTTATCGGCTCGCACCTGGTGGAGAGCCTGGTTCCGTTGTGCGGTCAGGTTGCGGCGCTGGTGCACTACGATTCCAGGCCGGAATGGAGCAACCTGGAGTTCCTGCCGGAGGAGATTCTGGATTCCATTATCGTGGTGCAGGGAGATGTCACCGACCCGCATTTCATGGCCCACGCGATTCAGGGAAGCGATGTCGTATTCCATCTGGCCGCGCTGATCGCCATTCCGTATTCGTACACGGCCCCGGATGCGTTTATTCGAACGAATGTGCTGGGAACGCTGAATATGCTCGAAGCTGCCCGCGATGCGGAGGTGCGTCGCGTTGTAACCGTGTCCACCAGCGAATGCTATGGAACCGCACGTTTCACCCCCATGAACGAACAGCACCCGTTACAGGCGCAATCGCCCTATTCGGCCTCCAAAATCGGCGCAGATAAAGTCGTGGAAAGCTATCATCATGCGTTCGAGGTTCCTGCGGTGATCGTCCGACCATTCAATACCTACGGTCCTCGCCAATCGGCCCGGGCCGTCGTGCCGACCATCATCAGCCAGGCCCTCTCCGATGTGGCGAGCATCCGCCTG
>JAKPYU010000502.1 GCA_029568995.1 Candidatus Omnitrophota bacterium
GGAGAAGGCGGCATGAAGGAAAAGCAGCACCGCCAATCGCCAGCCGGTGCGAATCCAGTGGATCGAATCACCGGTTGGTCTCGTCGAAGACGGCTGCAAATGTCCACCTTCCGGAATGTCCTTCATGCGGTCTCTCACGGAATCGGCATCGAATCAGGCAGACCGATCCGCCACAACGGCCAGGTACAGTCCGACCAGGATCATGCCTGCTGCAAAAAACAAGGGTAATCCCGGACGTTCCCCCAGAAAGACGGCGGCGAAGAACACGCCGAATAAGGTCTGAAGGAAAATGCTGCATCCGGCAGCCCCGGCGGAGACATGCCGCAACAGGATGTACCACAAAACCATCGGAATCGACAGGCAGGGGATGGCCAGATGAAGAATCCCCAACCAGGTTCCCAGTGAATAGGTCCAGGGCGGCGACTCCACCAGTTCCCCTCCCGACCAGAACAGGAGCGGAACGCAAGAAGCCAAAGCCACCGTCACAAACAGGGTTTGAGGCGGACATCGCACGGTGACCGATTTCGCCCGTATGGTGTACAGCGCATAAAAGAATGCCGCCAGGAGAACCAGAAGATCCCCCTTAAACGTCTCGCTGGAGAGCAGAGATGTTTGAATCAGGTCTTTCCACAACACGACACATGCACCCCCCAGGCAGAAAACAAATCCGAAAATCTTCCGATGTGTGATCCGTTCCCGATAGAAGATCGCACCCAGGATCATGCACTGCGCGGCCTCGGTTGCGATCAATACGGCCACATTCGAGGCGGTTGTCCATTGGGTCCCCACGTATTCGATGGGAACGGCCAGCCCGTTTGCCAGAAAGCCCAGCATACAGGCATCGAGAAAATCCCGTCCTTGGGGAAAAGGAATTCGAAACCACAGGGCAAACGGCAGAACCGAGAGTCCCGCGATGAACATCCGCACCAATGCGAGAGATCCCGGCCCGATCCCTCCCGAAAGCAAATACTTGTTCGTGGCAAAGGTCGATCCCCATAACAGGTTGACCAATACCAACAACAGCAGAAACCGTACGGATTCTCGGTCTTTCACGGTGGTCATGTCACTCCCGCAGGCAGAAGGTTCAGCACGGGAGACAGCGTGCGCACGATGAGTTCGGGATAGGGCGGGAACGGCGGTTCCGGGTCGTGTTCGTCTCGCTGAACCCAGACCGCGCGCATTCCACACCGGAGCGCGCCGAAAACGTCCCGATCATAGTTATCGCCGACCATGAGCGCCTGTTCGGGGCCGCAATTCGCTATTTCCATCGCTTTCTGAAAGATAACAGGAGAAGGCTTCGAGGCCCCGACAGCCTGGGCAATCAGCACCGCATCCACATGCCGGTTCAAGCCGGTTTTCTCGATTTTCGCCTCCTGGATATCGCACGTTCCGTTCGTAACCAGAATCACCGGCACAATCTCCCGCGCCGCCTGCAGAAAGGGAATCGCATCGGGATAAAGGTGATACGTTTCCAGGCGATGTTCCCAGTATTGGTCCGAAGCATACGCTCCGAGTTTCTCCCAATGAACGCACCCCACACGTCGCAACGACTCTTTCCAGACTTCCAGACGAATCCCCGCCGCTGTGGCATCCGGACGCATCGCATTGTCCAGAACCGACCAGATGTCGTTCGAAAGCCGCCAATAAACCTCGCTCAGATCGTCATGCGGAACTCCGGGGTCCAACACAGAAAGCGCCGCAAAGGCTTGCTCCCAAGCCTCTGCGGCGCTGGAACGGTCATCCGCAAGGGTCTGATCGAGGTCGATCAACAGGGCCTGAATCAAGGAAAACCTTCCCCCTGGCTCCAAAGCCTATTTCTTTTCCGGTCCAAAATAGACGTCATGATATTCATGCAACAGGGTTCTCAACTGCTCCACATTGGAGAGATCGACCGTCTGTTTCGCCTTCATGGCATGAACCATCATCTTATGCAGCAGAGTCAATTGCTTCGTGTAATCCTTGTACGCCTGAGCGTCGCTCTCCTCGGCAGGCTTGACCCGCTGGGTCAGGAAATAATACGTGACGATATCGGTGAGCTCGTCCGCATGTTGTTCCTTGTTGTTCACCCAGCGCACAATCTGGTTTGTATTTGCCGCGGCATCGTTGGAAAGCGCGGTGATCTGCTGCATGGACTTCTCGATCGTTGCGATATGCTCCGCGATCATCGTAAACCGCATCTCATCGTCGTATATCCCGCAGGGGATCTGGCAATGGGAGAAAATCTTCACGGCTCCGACCGTGGACAGCAGGAGAACGGCCACAACCACCAACAGGCTTTTCGATTGTCTCGTCATGGGAACACCTCCATTGAGAGTAGATTTCCGCAGATGAATACAATGAACTCATCCTCTGGTCAGGGAGAGGTTACGAAAGAGAAACGCTGATCTCAAGGTTCAATCCGTACGGAACAGCAGGAGAGACCGCCCGGCAATAGTCAGTTGCATTTCCGGGCCAGCAGATTCTCGCAAGCAACACCTTTGCCGCGAATGCTGACACCAATAATGCTTCCGGCACTGCGGATTCCGTTGCTGGCATCGTAGTAAACCCAGGTTCCAAAACTGGCTGGCCCCTCCCCAAAAATGATGTAGCCGCTTCCTTTCCGAACCCAGGCTTCATACAGATGCGGATTCTCATTGGCCAGCGAGGCCGGTTCCCGGATATGAGTGCTGTGATACATCCCCTCATGATTCTTGAAATACTCCAGTTCGTCCCGGCCTTCCATGAACGGGTCCGTCAGAGGCCCACTCAAATATCCCAGGTTGATGTATGGGCAGTGCTCTTCCATCCCGTCGTAATGGCCCGGTATATCATTGTTGTCCATGAGATACTGTTGCTGAATGTTGAGATACGTTCGCATCTCGCTCTGGGAATGCGCGACCTTCGCACGAATTTGCGCATTGATGAAATTCGGGACGGCGATGGCTGCCAGAATCCCGATAATGGCCACCACGATCAACAGTTCAATTAAGGTAAATCCAAAGCGCCTCATCCTGTGTCTTTCACACCATGGGGAATTTATCTTACTGACTGTCCGGGACACATCCGGCCGCCCAGATTCGACATCGGCACACCCTTGCCACGGATACCGAGTCCAAGAACGCTTCCGACACTGAGCATTCCGTTGCTGGTGTCATAATTGATCCAGGTCCCAAAACTGGCGGGACCTTCCCCAAAAATGATATAGCCGCTTCCTCTGCGGACCCACTCCTCATACAACACAGGATTCGCCAGGGCCAGATCGGATGCGGTCCGGATATGCGTACTGTGATACATCCCCTCATGATTATTGAAATACTCCAGATCATCCCGGCCTTCCATGAACGGGTCGGTCAGCGGCCCGGACAAATATCCCAGGATCACGTACGGACAATGCTCTTCCTTGCCGTCGTAATGCCCCGGAACATCGCTGTTGTCCATGAGATACTGTATTTGCACGTTCTGATAGGTGCGCATTTCGCTGTAAGAATGGGCGAGCTTGGCCCGAATTCGCGCATTCATGAAATTCGGTACGGCAATCGCCGCCAGTATCCCGATGATGGCGACAACGATCAATAACTCGATTAGCGTAAATCCATAGCGTCTCATTTCGTACCTTTCTCTCGACAGAGAATCTATCTCACTGATTGTCCGGGACACATCCGACCGCCCAGATTCGACGCAGCTACGCCTTTGCCACGAATGCTGACCGAAAGAATTTTCCCGTTACTGATGAGACCGTTGCTGGTGTCGTAATACTCCCAAGTTGCAATACCGGGGCCTTCTCCGAATACGACATACCCTTTCCCTTTGCGTACCCACTCTTCGTACAACACCGGATTGATCATCGCAATCTCTTCCGGACTCCGAAGATGTGTGCTGTGGTACATCCCCTGGTGCGAGGTCTCCATCACCTCCGGATCATCGCAGGTAAACGGGTCCGTCAGCGGCCCGCTGAGATATCCCAAGGTAACATACGGGCAATGCTCCTCTCTGCCGTCATAATGGCCCGGAATGTCGCCGATATCCATGAAATACTGCTGATGAACGCTCAAATAGGCGCGCATTTCGCTTCTGGAATGGGCAATCTTGGCCCGGATGCGGGCGTTCATGAAGTTCGGAACGGCAATGGCAGCCAGAATCCCGATAATGGCCACCACAATCAACAATTCGATCAGGGTGAACGCGGGACGTCGCATCATCATGACTTCTCCTTGCGATGAGTTTCAATCCCACACCCGCCGGGGAATGCATTCTCCAGGACATTATACCATTTCTCAGCAGATGTAAATCAAGACATTTTGTCGAAATCACACCATTGTCGGGGTGAGCCATGCTCCTCAGCGCAGAATCGGCAGCACCACAAGGTAGAGACACCCATAAAAGAAAAAGATCAACAGCGTTCCGAAGAATCCGCGTTTGAAGAAGAAAGCGACGCAGAGAAACAGCAAAATAGATGCGCCGAGCAGAGCAATCCTGACAATGGGTCCCAAGAAGATCCCCTGCTGTGCCAGTTGGCGAGTACCCTCGTAGATTATCAGGAAGAAGACGTTGCATAGCGCAATGAACGGCACACAGAGGATCGAAGCCCAGGCATCCTCACGTAACTCGTAATCCCAGGGGATACGGCCATTGCAGAGAATCTGGCACCGGGCCGCCAGGAACAGGAGAACCGCCGATAAAGCGGACATAACCAAAAATCGTCCCCAGGGAAATGGAGATGAAGCCTTCTCTTCAACGGCGGCGGCCTCCGATTCCGCCACCTCCGTCTGCTGTTCCGATGCCGCTAAATCGGTGCCGAACTGAACTTCTTCGAGGAAAACCTCGCATTTCCCGGGTCGATTGGGAAGCCTTACTGTGAGCGCAAAAGACTTGCTCATCCCCGGATCGAGATTCCGTACCTCGGTCGAAATCGCCCCGTACTCCCTGCCGGATTTTTCCCCATAAAACCGGGCGACCACCAGGACATGCGAAAGGGGTTTATACGAGGCGTTGACCAGCGCGCCCTGGAAGTTCACCCCATGGGACATGTTCCGCAACTGCCCGACATCCTGAGTGGGGGGGAGAGGCATCGGCAGGAGGGAACCGGGATGCCAGCGTATATGCTCCACGCGGAGCGAAGCGGCCGGTTGATCCCTGGCCTCTGCGGAGTCGATGCGGACGCCCTCTTCGCTGAACACGACAGGCTCCATCCTCTTCGTCCCGAGAATCGACGTGACAAAGTAAAACAGAAACAGCAGAGCGCCGGTTGCTAGAAGAACCGTTGCAGTCTGGGCAACCAGCCGTGGCACACCCACCGGCGCTCCGCAATGTCGGCATCTTCTTGCTTCCCGAAGGATTTCCTTGCCGCACGAACGACATTTTTTGGTGTAGACTTTTGTTTTTTTTGCCTCGTAGCTGATCGACTGAGGATAGTAGCAGAACGGTTTGCTGGGTGTGGCCTGCGCATTCAAAGCCGCCTGGCAGGCATCGCGCATCTTCAGGGCATCGCCGTTTTCCGGCTCCAATTCCAGGCAGCATTCCAGTGCGGTAAGCGCCTCCTCATGATCTCCCTGACTGAACAGGAGACTCGCCGCGAGAAAGTGCGGCTCAGCCAGACGCGGATTCTCATGACTCAACCGGCGAAGCGCGATCAGGGCTTCTCCGTTCAAGCCATCGGAGATCAGCACCCCGATCCGGTTCAGTTCCTCGGAAATCTCTCGACGATTCTCTTCCATTTCAACGCCCCCTTTCGAGGAACAACTGACCTGGCGATCTCAGATAAGTAGGCGTGAGGGTCTTCCTCTTCGTGCTTTCGTGTCTCCTTCGTGCCTTCGTGGTTCACTCCACCACCGTCAACGCCTGTTCGTGTTCGTCCGTGTTCGTCCGTGTCCGTCCGTGCTCGTCCGTGCTCGTCCGTGTCCACCTGTCCCATCCCCCGTCATCGCGAGGAGCCGCCCGGAGTCTGCGAAGGGTGGCGACGTGGCGATCTCAGGCTTACATTCGATCCAACGGCGAGATTGCCACGCTTCGCTCGCAATGACGATGTGGTAAAGACCAATCCTTCATCCTTCATCCTTCATCCTTGGCTCTCCGTAGCCTGACAGGCTTCTACTTCGTTACCTTCGTTACCCTTCTTGAGTGCTTTTTATTCAGTATAGTCTGTTTTTTCCGCCATGTCTTTGGAGAGAAAGCCGTTTGGACCGATGACAAACCAGGAAAAATCAACAACGACTTCCCCCCTTTTTATCGAAGCGGGGATCTGGTTTGTCCTCCTGTGGTGCTCCTGCCTGGTTTTCTACCCGCACTGGTTCGCCCAGGGCCGAGACAATGCCTTCGGATCGTTCTGGCTGGTTTGGCTTGCGATTGCGGTCGGAATCCTTCTGGTGTATTGGCTTTTCCGGGGCGATACCGAGCCGTTCATGAAAGAACCGGCTTTTCTCTACTCGGCCCTTCGTGTTCTCTGGCCGTTCCTGGCACTTTGTTTTCTGGCCCACCTGCCCTTTCTGAACGCACCGATTGTAACCGGCCTGGACGCGCAGGAACACGCCGGGGTCCCGGCGGTACTGGTGGGCATGATTCGCGACAGACTTCCGGTCCCATTGCCGCTGATTGCCTGGCCAGGATTGGCGATTCTGATTCTCGCCTTTGGGTATTTCATGCGGAATCATTCGGAGAAGTGGGGGAGGCACCATTTGACCGGGATCGTCCTCTTGTGCTTCCTGCTGGGATTCGCGGAATATGAATTCCTGACTCGAACCGATACGATTGGACAGAACCTCGATCCGAGGTTCATTTCGCGGTATCCGGCTCTCAGTCGGTATCTATTTGGAATTCTCTATTCCCTGTTCGGGATTCATGAGTGGGTTGGGAGGGTTAGCCAAATCGCTCTGACAGGGATTGCCGCGATTTATCTATACCGAATCGGAATACTCTTTTTCACAGAGACCGCCGGGATCGCCGCAGCCGTTGTGTTGCTGTTTCTCCCTCCCATCTTTCATTACGGAAATTTGAATATGATCGACTGCGGGACCGTGACCCTGGCCGTGGTCGCTGAATTCTATCTGTTGCGCTATTTCGAGGAGTCCCGAAGACGGGACTTTTGTCGGGCGTTGTTCATCTTGAGTGCGGGAGTTTTCTATAAGCAAGTGCTTGTGTTTCTTGTACCGGTGGCCGCTGTTCAATGGGCGGCTCACGAGGTCTTTTTTCGGCGACGATTCAATATCCGGGATGCCTTGGGCTTTGTGTTGCCCGGCGGCATGTTCCTGGTGTTTCAATGGCTGGCGCGAAGCAATCAGGACGTGCCGGATGCCGCCCGGTGGTCCCATTATTTCGATCCCTCAGTGCTTTTCACTCCCATCGCCATGCTACCGACAGCGTTCAGCTGGCCGATTCTCGTGGTGACCGTACTAGGGATTTGGATTGCGTGGCGTGGAGACCGTTTGGCGCGCCGCTGGCTCTTGTACGCCGGAACCTGGTGCGGCGTGTATTGGCTCTGTTATTTGTCCTGGAAAAGCCCGGAGAACATCCGCCAGGCGCTTCCATCCTACCCGCCGCTGATTCTCCTGGCCGGAGTCGGATTTGCCTGGATGGTGGACGGATTTTCCCCACGGATTCGAAAAAGCCTGCTGGTTCTCTCCCTGGTATACCTGCTGTGGCTGGTCTTGTTGTTTCCCCGCTCCGAGCCGACACCGGATGTAAGACCCTTAAAAGACTCGACATGGATGAATCTGACCAACTATCAGTCGTTCTTTCTGCCTTATGCGGAGATGTTTCGTTATCTTCAGGAAAATGCGCCGGATGGATCGGTAATCTATGCCCCCATGGCCAACGAACCAAGCCGGTATTACCTCGCTGCCTGCGGGATGGAGAACCGGATTACCTGGCTGGGGGAGCCTTGGGCACAACCCGAAGAACAATCCGTCGATAACCTGGAGGAGTTTTGTCGTGCGTGTCAAGTGGATTATCTGATCTTGCCAAATAGCCGGTGGGCGCAGACGGTTTTTTCCAGGTCTTTCCTTGACAGATTTCTTTCCTCTGAGGCAAAATTCGTGGTCCCAATCGAGCGATGCGATTGGGGATCTGAGTATTTACTGCTGTACGAAGTGAGCCGGTGAGATGTTACGGCGATGCCCGTGGATTGCCGAACATACGCATATCTGCCCGTTAAGATAAGGGCATGAATCAGGGAGACTTAAAGCAAGTGCAACACCGAACACGCGCAAGACGAAAGAAATGCGGGCTGAGTTGTTTCCTGATCCATCGGAGTGTGATCAGTCCCGTACGGGGGGAGATCATCAACGAGAGCCAAACCGGGGTTCTGGTGAGGTCTTCCGGCAATCTGCCCACGGCCACGACAGTATCCATTCTCGTTTCCGGGCTGGGACGTGGTTTTCAGCGAGTTCTGCAGGGAACCCACATTTTTCATGCGGTTGTGGTCCGCACCGATACGGTGGATTCATCCTTGTATGGACTGAAAAAACTGGCGGCTCCCATGTCGATGTGAAGGCGGCAACCGCCGGAGAGACAATTCAGCGGGAGTTCGGACTCCCCATCGCCATGGACCCCAACTGGAGCGGGATTTCTCAGGAATTTCTTCCCGGAAGAAGGTTTTCCGACAATTTTTGGAAAAATATTCGCCCAAAAGGCATACCTAATCCTATGAAAAGTCTGATTTTAGGGTTATTGTTTTAATTTGGATTCACAGATGGGGATTCGATGGGCAGTGAACGCCCGGCGACTCAGGAGATTCCGGCTTTGGATTCGCGCAAACAGGAGGTCTGAAAAGGAGGCGGAAAGCCAAAAATGCCAGAGAATGTGTCCCTGAGGCACGGGAACCTGCTAATAGTTCAAATTGAGGGAGTTAGTTGCGTATCAAAGGGTGATTTTTCTCTTGACACTGGATGCCTGAGTCCCCTATACTGCGGTGATTGTGTTTAGTGCTGTTCGAATCTGGTCCTATCCGTTCAATTGGCCGGACCGTCCGGCCGATAATGTACGGATGGGCTGTTCGCTCGACACAGAGGAAATGAGCAAGTCAGGCTCATTCAAGTAAGAAGGCGGTGTCAGATTGGTACGAGACGATAACTTGTGTTTTCAGGAGGTCGAAATGGCCCTCAAGCGGCTCACCGGTTGTGCCATAGTGTGTATTCTCTTCCTGGGCTTGAGTGCCTGGGCACAGGGACCCAGTCAGGACGGAGTGCTGCTCCTCGAAGGTTTTGGCAACCTGCATGGCAGGGGAGCTACCGGCTCCGCGGCGAATACTCTGCCGGCCCTGGCACAGTTCAACCTGGGTCTCAACATCGCCCGCGATTCCGAACTGGTCAGCGACGCGAACGGGAATGCAGTGGGAGGATACATTCTGGACGGATTCGGTGGCCAGTATGCTTTCGGGACCGCCGTGTCTCCGCAGAACCTGGCCGCTGCAGTTCCCAATTCCGTCGTTCCCTTCTTCGGTTGGGACATCGCCAGGGATATCGAAGTGGCTCCCAACTGGACCGGCGTCACCAACGCTTACGGTGGTTATTTCATTCTGGACGGTTTCGGCGGCGTTCATGCCGTTGGAGATGTGAATCTTCCTTTGTATCCAAAAGCCACGGATGAAACGCCGGTTGCCTGTCCGTACCCCAACACCATCATCGTCGCAGGGCAACAAGGCCAGTCGGTTCAAGATACGGCCGTTCAGACACTTCAAGGTGGAACAATTACCCAGGAATCCGCCGCTCGACCGATCTTCCCGTATTTCGGTTGGGATATCGCGCGCGATTTGGAGGTCAGCGTTCAGTACGTCACACTGACCACAGCTTTGCTGACCAATCCGGACTGGAATCCCGCCGGCCCGGTTTTGCCGTCCTATGCATTCGTTTCTACCGCGGCCAGGGGCCGGAAGATTGCGATGTGCAATGGATATTACATCCTTGACGGATACGGCGCGGTGCACTGCTGCCGCCTGCCGCTTCAATTCGATATCAATCATGACGGAAAGATTGACGATGCAGATATCGCCGATCCCAATTTTGGACAACCCGCAAATAACCTGCCTCTGTATCCTCCCTGGGGGAACAACTGCCCCTATTTCGGTTGGGATATCGCACGGGATATAGAACTGACACCGTCGGGCAATGGCTTCTATATGCTGGATGGATACGGGACGGTTTACGGGATTGGCGAGGCGCCCTTCAACTTTGCAAATCCGCAGACACCGTGGTTTGGTGTGGATATCGCTAATGGCATCGAGATCGTACCCACCGCAGACCGGAGCGGTGTGGCCGGGTATCTCGTGGTCGATGGATTCGGGACGGTCTGGGAAGCCGGAGCGGCCCAGGATTACAACATCAACGGTTCCGGCCCGGATGGCGGCGGAGTGTTCAGCTTCCAGGACAGTTTCGTGGACGTGGCAATCACTCCCGCGTATCGGTATGCGCGAAGCGTACCACCCAAAGACACCGGCTTTGCGGTCGCTGTTGCACCTCCGGGTACGGATGTGACCGATCCGTTTGTGATCTGGAATCCGAACCTGTCCACCACGATTGTGCCGCGATATAAGGTCACCACGGCACCGCATCCATTCTTGAGTTATCAGCGGGATTGACCAACCTATATCAGTGAATAAATAAAGGGCATTCGGGAAACCGGATGCCCTTTTTGATTCAGGCGCTATATTCCACCGGCAAGATGCCGGTGCCACCCGGAAAATCCCTCACCGCAATCCTCTTTCAGAGGTAGCATCAAGGAATATCTTGGAGGGGCTGGTTCTTGATCTTGCTGGTCTGCGTTTACCCAAGGATTGAAAGCTGGCCCTTCGACCGGCTCAGGAATTGGTCATTGCCTATCCCACCGCCTCGCGAAGCGTCTGCCGGATGAGCCGCTGGAATTGCACCGGCTCGCGGGACAGGAACTCACCACGCTTGTCTTTGGGGACTTTGTGCGCGCCATCGATGCGCATTTCGCACCAGCTCAGAATGACCTGTGGAACCAGGGCGGTTTTTTCCTCAGCAGACAGCGGCACACCCGCCGTTTGATAGGCACGAAGGAAATCGCGCATCAGGTCACAGTCCAGACGCGGGGACTGAGTCAGCGACCAGATATCGGCCCCATCGAACGGGGCATCATGCCCGCAACAGCAGAGCAGAATAAACCCGATATCGTAAATGCGGGTCTGCCGGCCACACCAGTCCAGATCCACGAACGCGGCGATTCTCCCATCTTTCACAAGAACATTGGCCGGTTGCAGATCGCCATGGATCAGCGTATACGGCAACTGCGAGTAGGCGTCGAAAGGCAGGTCCACTCCCGCCTTGATGAGCGCATCTCGATACAAGGAGGCGGCCTCTCCAATTTCGGGATCCGCGCGTTCCAGATCGTCCAACCGCGATCGGAGCCGGTCCGGGTCCGTTTCGCCGCGCGGCGCGGCTTTCTCAAATTGCAGGGGAAAATCGCAACCGATCTTGTGAAAAAACGCCAGGGATTCTCCCAGTGCAATCAGGTCATCGCGGCTGCCGTCACGAAACGGACGACCTTCCACAAAGGGATACACCTCCCACACCGTGTTGCCGTCACACCAAAATGTTTCCCCATCCCTGGTGGACCTGGGCGGAACCACCGGCGCACCCCGATCTGCGAGATAGCGGGCACATTCATGGTCGAACTGAATCCGCTCCGGTTCGCAGTAGCCCGCATATCGTTCTCGCACAAACCATCGCCCCCGGTCCGTGTGCAGAATAAGATTGCGGTTCCGTGTCCCACCGGCGACATCGACACGAACGAACTCGCCGAGGTTGAATTGAACGCAGAGATGATGGGAGGGGATGTTCATGCTCAAGGTCTTATCATGGCGGGAAGTTCGGTTCAAGGTGGAATCGGGAGAAGAATTACGAATTGCGAATTGAAGTAAGAGAAAGAGATGGGGCAGATGGACAAAGCAGTGGCAAAATCCTGTCTCTTGTGCAAAACTGATGCACAGCGTTTTTGATTCTGACTTGAGGGCAATACTGCCGCCATGACCCGCACATTTCAGGTGATCCGAGGGCTTCCGGGTTCCGGGAAAACGCAGTGGATTGTAGAGCATTTGCTGGGCCGACTGCGGGACGGGGAAATTTCCGCCGAATCGGTGCTGGTTCTGGCTCCCACAAGCGCGGATGTACGTCTGCTGTCGGCTCGGTTCGACCGGACAGCGCTGGATTGTGGGACCTGGTTCCCTGTCCGGTTCGATACGATGCAGGGAATCGCGGGACAAATCCTCACCAAGACCCCCGAATTTGCCTACCACCGTCCGATGGACGATATCGAGGAACGCCTTGTGCTTCAGGCGGTCATCGAACGCGCCCTCTCAGATCAATCTACTGAATCCGGCAACGCATACAGGGAAGCGATCCGGTCGCGCAGCGCGGGATTCATCGAGGATGTCCATGCATACATTGCCGAGCTGAAGCAGCATCGAATCGCGCCCCAGTCCGATCATCCCGGCTCCGCCGCGTTCTATGATGAGTTTATTGGCGCCCTGCCTCAGCAGGCGGAGCTGCGGTTTCTCGGCACGGTTTACCGGATGTACCAGGAAATCCTGCGAGACGATCAGCGGTACGATGCCCAGGGGATTCTGTGGAACGCCTATGTGGCAACGGTCGCATCGGGGTATCGTATCTCGAACTATAGCGTTGTGTTCTTTGACGATGTTCAGGATCTGAGCGCACTGGAAGCGGAACTGCTCACGCGGATACTTATCCCCGATAGCGAGCTAGTCGCGACCTATTGCCCCGAAACCTCCGCATTCCGGTTCCGATATGCCTTGCGCAATCCGGTGGATTCGCTTGCTCTGCTTCTGGCACATACCCACGGAAATCGGGCGGAACCGGAGATCATCAATCTGACGGGAAAAGAAGATACGAGGCCGATTTCCCTTGCCGCGATGGATGTTCAAGACACCGGCCGGAAGGAAACGCCGACGATCCTTCGATGCTGCCCGGATGTTGCCGCCGAGCGTGAATCAGTCGCGGCAGAGATTATTGCGTTGCTGGAAGGAAGATCTATTTCCCTCACCCCAACCCTCTCCCGGAGGGAGAGGGAGAAATGCGCCCCGCAGGACATCGCGGTCATCACCCGGACTCATGCGGACTGCCAGGCGTTCTCGGCCCTGTTCCACGAGCTGGGTATTCCCACGAGTGAAGGTGCAGGCGGCGCAGGCGCGGGGACAGTGATGGTATTGCTGGATCACGTCATGGAGTTCCTGGACAGTGGGCTACAGCTGCTGAAATCCGGCAGCTCTGCCCCGCCGGATTCTCCATTTGCCCGGTCGGTCTTTGCCCTGGTGAGCCTGGCGGGACAGGGCGCGGAAGCGACAACGAAAATGATGGCCCTGGCAGAGGATCTCAAGGAAGAAAGCATCCCATTGGCGGAACCTGCGCCGGACAGGAGAGAATTAGTCTTCGCGTCAAAGATCGCCGGGCAATGCGAGCGTCTGGCGGAGCTGAATGAGGCACTCCGACGGATACGCGGCGGGGAAGCCATTTCCGACGTGCTGACGTGGTTACTGGGCATCTTTCGCCTGGATCGCTTTCTGAACGAGCCGCTTCTGTCCTCGGCGATGCGGGCACTCGGAAAGGCTCTTCAGCGGATTCGGATGGCCGAGGACACCGTCCGGCGATTCCGGGGTCACATCCATCCCGGTATAATCCGCCTTCAATTGCCCCAGCTGATCGGGCACAGCGCGCCACCCGACAACCGAACAGGCGTGGCCGTGATTCCCGCCCATGAGACGCGCGGGCAGCATTGGCCCGTCGTGTTTCTCCCCCGGCTCAATGAGCATGTTTTCCCCGCCGACCCGCAGATCTCCGCCCTGTTTCGGGAAGAGACCGCACTGGCTCTGAAGGAACGGACGGAACATCTCGCTGCGCAGCGCCACTTGGGGAAAGGGGCATTCTCGTTTGTCGGATTCGCCGAGGACCCCCGTGATTCCAGGGAGGAAGAAGATCGCCTGTTCACTCTTGCCGCCTCCAGGGCATCCGAATGTCTCCTCCTTTCCTGGAGCGAGCGGGATGGAGATCGCGAGATCTCGCCCTCCATCTATGTCCGAAAGACGATTGCACGTCTCCGAAAACAGCCGCCTCAACAACTCGATTGGGTAGAGGTTTCCGAGACATATCGCTATGTAACACCACCGGAGGCCTATTTGTTTCCGCCCGTCCGGAAAGACCCCTACCCGATCCAGGTATCACCGGAGTCGGTGTTCGATTCGGTTCTTATACGACATAGCCCCTCTTCGCTTTCGACATGCTGGCTCTGCCCCCGCAAATATTTCTACCAGACCGCCCTTCAACTGGATCGCGCCGTAACGGATGCGCAAGTTTACGGGATTATGGTACACAACATCCTCCGGAATCTCACGCTCGATCCACCGCAGTCGATTCAGGTAGAGGATGTTCTGAAACGCAAGGATATCTCAGGAATTATTGAGAACAATCGGAACCGCTTCACCAGTGAAACGCAATTTCTATTTTACATGGATCGGATGACTTCCGCCCTACAGGATTTCTTTGACAAGAAGGGAGAGTTCTTCGCTGAGCCGGTTTATGTGGTAGACGGAGAACCGGTAGTCGAACGGCGACTCGAGCGCACGGTTTCCCTCAAGAGCGGGGATATTACTTTGACTGGAAAAGTCGACGTGGCAAAAGACATTTCCGGCAAAGCCGTGGCAATCATCGACTTCAAAACCGGCACCCCGGACACGGAGAAGGCCTTGCGCCGTGCGATGGTATATCGCGAAGAGGATACGAAATATACTCCAGCCGATCGCGATTATCAGCTGCCTTTGTATCATTTCCTCATTTCTCCTCCGAAGGAGACGTACCTGTGCCAGTATCACATTGTTCCCGCGTACGGTGCAAAGAAGGGCTTCACGGAACTCGCCTTTCGAATCATCCCGGAAGGAGAACCGGAACAGGGCGAATTAACAGAAAAGGAAATCTCGGCCGTACTCGATGAGGCTTTTGCGCTGGCAATCCAAACCCAACAGGCACGTTCTTTTCCCCGTGAACCGAAGAATGACGCCTGTCGAAAGTACGGTATGGAATGCCCATTCCTGTTTCTGTGCGACCGGATGAACGGAGAATGATCCATGGCCGAGTGGTCGTTTGATGATAGATTGGGCATCGCGGTCCGGTACGAGCCGACCGAGGAGCAGAGATCTGTTATTGCCGCACCCATTGACCGCCCCATTCGGCTGGTTGCCGGAGCGGGAAGCGGGAAAACCGAAACGATTGTTAGTCGTTTCCTCTGGCTGGTTCTCCGGAAACAACTTGATCCCGCCCGGATTCTGGCAGTAACATTCACCGAAAAAGCAGCGGGAGAATTGGAGCGGAGAATCTCCGAGGCGCTTGTGCGCAACGGGGCTGCACCACCGCAGGGAAGACTCTATATTCATACGTTCCATGGGCTGTGCAGACGAATCCTGCATCAACATGCCTACCAGGCCGGACTTCCCGGTGCCGTGAATATCCTGGATGAAGTCGGCTCACGGATATTGCTCGACCGCATTTTCACAATGCAGGTGGACCTTGCCCTTGCAGAAAGCCTCACGGAAGAGGATTTGCAGGATCTTCCCTTCGATTCGACCTCGCAGCTCAGCAGCACCCTGTATAAGTTAGTCGAAGATGCGCGTGGCATGGGATGGGAACCGGAAGATCTGGATGGTGAACGGACAAATACCATTCTGGGAGATGCTCAAACCCGATTTTACAGCGCGATGGAACGCTTCTTTTTCGATCCACCGCAGGATGGTATGGAGAGCCTTCCTGTATTTCGTGATTGTCTAGCGGCGGAGAGGTTCCCGGTCTCACATTTCGCAGAAGAGCCGGTGAACAGTTCCGAAGATCGAAGGCGAAAAGAACTTATCAAGGCGCTGGGATATGTCTACAATAGAAGTCTTAAACGTTATGTTCCCGGACCGCAGCTGGCGGAAATAGCCAAGACCTGCGAGCGAGTTCGCCGGGGAGAGGCCACGGTTCTGCGAGCGGCACGGGATATCTATGCGGAGTATCGCAAGAACCTCTACGCGGAGGGGAAGATCGACTTCAACGAGTTGATTCAACGAACCGTTCGCCTGCTGACGGAAACGCAAGAGGTTCGAGAACAATACCGCAACACATTCCAATATGTTCTGGTGGACGAATTTCAGGATACATCCCGTCTACAGGCAAGATTAACCGATCTTCTTTGCCGTCGCCACGCTGCTGTAAGCGGTCCCGCGAATTTGATGATTACCGGAGATCGTAAACAGTCAATCTACGTCTGGCGATACGCACGTCCTCGAAATCTCGCGGAATTAGTGCCCGATGAGTGGGTGCTGCAGGGGCACGCGCTGGAGTTCTTTCTGAGCCGGAACTTCCGGTCCACTCGAAAGATCATTGAAGTAGCGAATGCGCTAGGTCCGGATCTGGAACCCGCAGACAAGTCTTTAACCGCCCACAAGGACGCGGACGGCGAGGTGTATCTAGCGAGTTCCTTTCATGCTCCGAAAGGTTCCAGGATTTCTGATGCGCGACGACAGGAGGCAAGATGGGCCGCCGAAACGATTCGATTCCTGAAAGAACGAAGTGGGAATCCCATCCGTTATTTCGATGTCGCCATTCTTCTGCGTGACCGCAAGCGCGCCTTTGTCCTGCGGGCGGAATTGGACCGCCTGGGGATTCCCCTCTCCGAAGGTGGCGCGGGCGATTTGTTTGAAGAGCCGTTGGTACGGGATGTCATCGCCTATTTGCGAGTCATTGCCAATCCGCATGACGATGCGGCGCTGTGCCGGATTCTTGAAAGGCCACCTGTTCGACTATCGGATCGTCAGATCTACTTGTTGGGTACACGTGCGACCGCATCTCGTTCAGACGAGCGTCGGGCAGATCACCTTTTTGCGGGATTGATGCGCCGAGTTTCCGGTAGATCAGACACTCTTTCCACGGAAACGATTCCCCTGGAATCCGTGGAACCACTGGTCCGACGCCTCTGTCGTTGGATCGAACAGCAGTCTATCTTAACTGCAAGCGCGTTCCTCACCGAAATTGCCCGTACAGCAGGCATTCTCGATCTCCCCGTTGCAGAGGAATTGCGCGGATGGCGATCCAGCTATGAACAGCTGCGCGCCATGGCACTGTCGCTGCCTTCATCCGGGTTGGACGAACGTGTGGATACTTTTGTGGATTTGTTGGAACTCTATCAGTCTCGTGAATCGGTTTCATTGCCACAATCCTCACCGCAGCACAATTCCGGTGTTCAACTGATGACAATCCACCAGGCGAAGGGACTGGAATTCGATGCCTGTTTCGCCATGGGGCTTAAACAGCCGCAATCACGCCTGGCTTGGGGACTGGATGAAGACTGGGGACTCGTCTCGGGTAAGTTCTTTGGTGAAGAAACGTTAAAATCCGGCGTCCTTAAGGTCTTTCAGGAACAGAACGACGAGGAGCGACGTATCGCCTACGTTGCATTTACGCGAGCCAAACGGGTACTGTTGACATCCCATTGCTCTCGCAAAGAGGACGACTTTCATCCCTACGTCGATTATCTGCATGATGCGCCACAGGAACCAGGGCGACTGGATAGCCCGGATATACGCTGTCCCGCATCCCCCGCGCTTCTTCGTGCGCATGATGGGAATAGAGCCGCTTCTTTTCCGGAACATATCGAGACCAGCTTTTCAGCATTGGAGCGCGCACAGCGCTGCCCGGTAGAGTACTGGATAGACAGATACTGGGATCTTCCCGAGTGGTTTGGAGATACCTCCCGGTCGGAGCAGGCGGATTATGGAAGACTGACCGGCGAGGTGTTTCACAATATGGTAGCCGATTACTACACGTCGAGATGGTCCGGTCGTTGTTTTGACGCCGAGGATCGTTTCGAAAACCTATTGAGAACGGACCGGGGCCACGCGCCCGAAAGTTTGTATGAGAAGATCAAAGCACTATGGATCGCCTTCATGCATTCGGAGTGGGCGGCGAGAAGTCCGGCTCCGTGGGACGTGGAGCGCCCCGTCCGCTGGACCCTCCGGCTGAATGATGAGATTCTCGTCACAGTAAAGGGACGAATAGACCTGATCGACCATGATTGCACCGGGAATCCTGCGATTAAGGATTTTAAGACAAAGACATCCCTGACCGACAATGATCTCGACATCTATGCTATCCAGGGACTCCTTTATGCACGGTCCTTGGGATTACGAGAAGACTCGATTCCTGTTTCGCCAGCCGTAATTCATGTTACCGGTGATGGTGTACAGGAGGTTCCACTTGCTGAGCGGATGCATCGAGCGGCCGACGTTCTTGCCGAACGAATAGAGGCTCTTGTACAAGTGGAGATCGCAATTCAAGTTCCGGAGAAACCATCTCATGTACTATGCGGACATTGCGGCTACGCCCGCATCTGCCCTCGGGGATAAACTACGCGAGGAGGTTCCCGATCATGGACAGCAGGAACAGGTATGGTAGACGAAGATTCATTCAGAGTGCCGGTGTGGCCTCTCTCGTGACCCCGGCTTTTGCCGCTGCAGAGAATACCGCTAAGATGAATTGGCCTATCGTCGAGACCCGTGAAGTAGATGTGTTGGTCGCCGGTGGGGGCATGACGGGAGTCTTCGCGGCAATCGGGGCGAAAGAGCCTGATATAAATGTTGTACTGATTGAACCGCATAATGTCTTGGGCGGTCAGGGAACCGCCGGTGGTGTGGCCGGAATTTGCGGAGACACCAAACGGGTCAATGCCCCCTTTGCGGAATTGGTTGCGGAACTGGAGAAGAGGAACTTAATCGCCCCATACAATCCAAAACATGACCGCCGTCCTTACGATCTGGAAAGCTGCGCGTTCTTTCTACAGGACCTGGTGTTGAAAAGAGAGATCCGGCCTCTGTTCCACGCTTGTGCCGTTAGCGCGGCTCGAATCGAAGGAACGATGACGGCCGTGTTAGTATCCTCAGCAGGCGGATTAATCGAGTATCATCCAAAAGTAATTATTGATGCAACCGGAGATTGTTTTGTTGCCGATTACTGTGGTCTGGAAACAATGCACGAAGGGCCAAACCAACAATTACCGATGAGCCTTTATTTCACGCTGTGGGATACTGGGTCTCCTGTAACGCCTTTTCTTCCGCCGAACTGCCCCACTTGGGAAGGCGATGAGGATATCCCGATGACTTCCATCCATAGGTTTCCATCAGGAAAAGCCGAGGTCAAAATGAAGGTAATCGGATTTGATTCCTGCAATGGCGATAGTCTGTCCGGAGCCGAAATCCATGCCCGTCAGCAGATGATGAGCTTGATCTACCACTTGCAGACAAAAGGCTATAGGGGAACCGTATATGATCGCTATGTCTTGGCTTCTGTGTCTCGGCAGATCGGAATTCGCGGAGCCAGGAGAATTGTCGGGGAGCATGTCCTTACGGAGGATGAAGTCAAGAAGGTAACGATGTTTGATGATTGTGTAGCTGTCGGGACCTACCATATTGACTACCATTGGCCTGACCGGCTGCAACGTGCAGGAACCGGAATTACAACGCCCCTGGAACCCTACCCAATTCCGTTCCGCTGCTTCATTCCGAAGGGAATGAACAACCTCCTGGTTCCCGGAAGAGGGACCTCCAGCGACCAAATGGCCATGAGTTCACTGCGTGTCATGGCGACCTGTGCCCAGATGGGATTCGCGGCGGGAAACGCCGCGTTGCTGAGCGTTCGGAAATCCTGCCCTGTTCGGAGCATCGCTATCGCGGAATTGCAGAAGGCAATTGTCGATGGCGGACAGTCGCTGGATCTTTCGGATTACGGAGAATATTTGCAGAATACGCAGGGATGAAAGGATATATTACGGATTGCAGATCAACGATTACCCATTGCGGGATAAAGGTCCTCCCGTCCTCCGGGAGAGAGTTAGGGTGAGGGATCTTCTCCGGATTTATCCCAAGCCGGTTCGCTCCACTTCGACGGCCACTGTGCCATTGAAATCGGGGATCGGGGGGCACAGTTTCGTGACCCGAACTCGGACGTTCTCTACCAACTGAATTACTGAGAGTTCCTCGGCGATTCGCCCGGCTAATGTTTCGAGTAGATTGACACTCTCCCCGGTGAGAATCCGATTCACCGTTTTCAATACGATCCCATAGTCAATGGTATCATCGAGGGAATCGGTCTGAGCCGCGCTGGAAAAATGTCCCATCAATGTGATGTCCACTCGAAAGGGTTGCGCTTCTCGTTTTTCCTGCTCCAGGCAGCCATGACGGCCGCTGACTTGAATGTTCTCAATCAAGATACGGTCCATGATGTTCCTCTCCTGCCTCTCAGTCTCCGCAGACGGACTGAATGGACTCTTTGGTAACGGTTACGAGGTATTCCAGTTGCTCATCGTTAATGCACAAAGGCGGCATAAAAATCATTACATTCCCAAGGGGGCGTATCACTACACCCCGCCGTCTTGCTTCCCGCGTTACCTTTACGCCGATAGCCTCCTCCCATGGGTAGGGTTCCTTTGTACGTTTATCTCGAACCATTTCGATTCCGACCATGATTCCGCATTGACGGATATCACCGACATGCGGAAGCGATTGAATGGATTCCAGCAGGTCCGCCAGGTATTCGATCCTCCCCTTCAGGGAATCCAGTGTCTTTTCTCTTTCAAAAATATCCAGGGAGGCAAGGGCGGCGGCACAACCGAGTGCGTTGCCGGTGTAGCTATGTCCGTGAAAGAAGGTCTTCTGTTCCCGGTAGTCCGCATAAAACGCCCGGTAAATCTCTTCCGTCGCGAGGGTCGCCGCAAGGGGGAGATATCCACCTGTCAGTCCCTTGGCCAGAGTGAGAAGGTCCGGCGATACTTTCTCCTGCTCACAGGCAAACATGGTTCCGGTCTTACCAAATCCCGTAGCGACCTCATCGGCAATAAGCAAAGTCCGATATTTATCGCAAAGTTCTCGAACAATTCGCAAAAAGCCTTTCGGTGCGGTAATCATCCCGGCCGCACCCTGGACTAAAGGTTCAATAATCACACCGGCCAAATGTGCGCTGTGTTCGCTAATGATCTTCTCTACCTCCCCAAGACAGGCCATCTCGCATGAAGGATATTCGCGGTTCAGGGGACATCGGTAGCAATACGGATACGGCGCGTGAATCACGCGAAAAAGCAGCGGACGGTACACGGCATGGAATAGGTCGATTCCCCCGACACTCACGGACCCGATGGTATCTCCGTGATAGGCATTGGTAAAAGAGAGAAAGATATTCCGCTCCGGTTCGGGAGGGCTTTTCTGCTGCCAGTATTGGTAGGCCATTTTCAGTGCGACCTCTACCGCCGTTGCGCCGTTATCGGAGTAGAAAACATGATCAAGTCCCGGCGGGGCAAGGTCAACAAGGCGTTTGGCCAGAAGGATCGAGGGAACGCCGGCAATACCCAGCAGAGTGGAATGGGCGACACGGTCCAGCTGCTCCCGTATGGCCTGGTCGATCTCCGGACGACGATGGCCGTGAACATTGACCCAGAGGGAGGAAACACCATCCAGGTACTGATTGCCCTTTGTGTCGTATAGAAAAGCGCCTTCTGCCCGCTCCACAATCAGCGGTTCGATCTCTTCGTACTGTTTCATCTGGGTGAAGGGATGCCAGACATACCGTCGGTCCCACTCGCAAAGGATCTTATGAGGTGGAGTTTCATTCACTGTAGTTGAGAAAGAATTCCTCTCCAGTCGAAATAGGATTCCGCACGTGCATAGATGACCATCGGATCGCTCGAATCAAGCTCCGAAAGATAGGGTATCGCGCCGAGTACAGGAACGGAACCGAGACGCGGAATCGTTGCCATATTGTCATTCTCAATCCGGCTCCATGTCTCGCTGAGATCTCCCGGCGCGGCATTCTGGCTGAATACAACTCCTGCAACAGGGACATTCCGGGAGCGGATGGATTGCAGAGTCAGCAAGGTATGATTTAACGTGCCAAGACCGGGGCGTGAGACAACGATCACCGGAAGGTTCAGCAACTGTGCGAGGTCTGCTACCAGCCAATCGTCGCGCAACGGAACAAGCCACCCCCCGACGCCTTCAACGATCAAGACAGGATATCGTTTCTGCATTTCCCGAAAGGCGTGAAATATAGTGCCTTCTCGAATAGTTGTTCCTGCGTCCTGTGCGGCCAGATGTGGCGAGGCGGGCAACGGAAAGGCGCAAGGCGTAATCAGGGAGTAGGGAGTCTCTCCATGCATGGATCGGTAGAGAATCTCAGTATCCTCAGAGACCAGGATGGTCACGCCGTTGTCGTTCCGAAGGATATTTGCTCCAGTGGCGACGGGCTTCATGCCGCCGACAGAGAGTCCTCTTGCACGCATGCCCATCAGCAGCGCCGATGCGACCAGGGTCTTGCCGACTCCGGTATCGGTTCCCGTTACAAAAAAGCCTTTCGGGATTTCAGGATTCATGGTTGAGTTTCAGAGTGGCGTATCGCAGGAGTGGATAAAAGGGCCTGCCTCGTTCTTGAGAAACTCATAAGCTTCCGTCAGCAGGGGCCGCATCTGGTCCAGGTTTACGATAGGATCGAAGAATTGAGCACGGTTCTCCAGGAAAAACATTTTCAAGTCCCGAAAGTACGGTTCGATTCGGACATGAAACGTGGAATGCTTTTCTGTCGTGGCCGGAAAGACCAGGCGAATTCCCAGGCCGGAGGTGGGCCTGCTGAATTGCTTCAGGTTCCCAACGAGTGGGCTGAGACAACGGTTTGCCAGGAATTCCACGGCAGTTCCCACGCCTTGATAGGGGAGCAATAACCGGATCAGAACCTTGCAGTGCAACCATACCGGCATGGTCAACTTGACGGACGCGACCGGCAGAAGCGCAAGCATATCCTCGGCATATCCCTGGAATGTGGATTGGGTGAATTCATCCAGGTACATCAGCCGGTCAGGCAGGATGGTCAGGTGACGGTTCATTCCTTCCGCGAATCGCGCCCCTTGACCTTCGCCCAGCTGACGAAACTCCGTAAATCGGCATTTGTCCGCCAATTCCAGGTATATTTCCCGCATGATTTTGTCCGGCAGACCCAGTGGCGGATAGAACAGATCCAGCCCGAAGGCTTGAGGAATATATTCAAAGTGGTTTTCCACTCCCATCATTCTCTCCATTCGGTTTAGGGGATATCCTCAAAAAGATATCACGGATAGGTCGGAATTGAGTAGGGATTTTGAGCAAATTCCGGGCCAGATCCGCCGAAATAAGCCTATCAAAAAGTGTTCCAACCCGCAATTTCGATCTTGCATAATTATCTAGCTCCCTGTATAATCAGGATTTGAGTCCCTTGATCTTTGATTGTTTCATCGTTCGAGGGACATAACTTACAGAAATCATAGGAGATGCGAACATTGATGTTCCTATCTCGATTGAAAGGTGTCTTTTCGCGCGATCTCGGCATTGACCTGGGCACCGCGACCACATTGGTTTATGTGAAAGGTCAGGGGATCGTACTACGGGAACCGAGTGTCGTTGCCATTCTCAGAGGAACCAATCAGGTGCTCTCGGTGGGGAGTGAAGCGAAGAATATGTTGGGGAGAACTCCCGGCAACATTGTGGCGATTCGGCCCATGAAAGACGGTGTGATTGCCGACTTTGAAGTGACCGAAGCCATGTTGCGATATTTCTTCAGCAAGGTTCACAATCGCACCCGTATGGTGAATCCGCGCATTGTTATATGTGTGCCATCGGGCATTACCAGCGTGGAGCGGCGTGCGGTGAAAGAATCGGCAATGACCGCCGGAGCGCGTGAGGTCTATCTGATTGAGGAACCGATGGCAGCGGCAATCGGCGCAGGTCTTCCGGTTGCAGAGGCTTCAGGAAACATGATCGTCGATATCGGGGGTGGAACCACGGAGGTGGCGGTGATCTCTCTCTCCGGACTGGTGGTGGCCCGTTCCGTGCGCGTGGCGGGAGACGAACTCGACGATGCCGTGATTCAATACATCAAGCGCACGTATAACCTGATGATCGGTGAACGGACCGCTGAGCAAATCAAGATCCGCATCGGGTCCGCGGCCAAGGTGGATGACGACGGCCTTCCCGGACTCAATATCAAAGGGCGAGACCTTGTTACCGGCTTGCCCAAAGAGGTGGCCATCAGCGCGGATGAAATCCGAGAGTGTCTCCAGGAACCGGTCAATGCCATTGTGGAGGCGGTCAAAGTGACGCTGGAGGAAACACCGCCCGAACTGGCCGCCGATATTATGGAACGTGGAATCGTCCTGGCCGGAGGCGGTTCGCTCTTGCGTGGCATCGACCGGATGATTTCCGACGAAACCGGGTTGCCCGCTCATCTTGCGGATGATCCGGAAACTTGTGTCGCACGAGGCACCGGAAAAGCCCTGGATGAAATGGATTCGCTTCGTGCGATTTTGGATACCTCCACGGATGGGTATTGATCCGACAGGACCATGTCGGAACCGAAGGAACTTGGGTCTTTCCCTCCCGGCCAGAGACCCGCTCAGCATCGGACGAGCAGCCTGGAGTTGTCCCACTGGTTTCCCAGCGTTGACTGCCCGCCGAGATGAGGCCATAGCATGATTCTTCAACCAGCGTCTCCCAGGCGATCTCGTCGGAAATTCAGACCCTGGAATCCGACAACCTACACCGCCATTCTTCTGATTGTCGCCATTGTGAGTGTGGCCGGGTGGAAGATGGAGGAATCGGGCTGGATGGAGAACTCCGTGACCCATGTCATGAGCAGCCCGCTCCGTTTCCTGCAGGGAACCCGAGCGTATGTCCTCCATACGGTCAAGGAAGTCCGGCTGGCTATTCACACCCACAAAGAATTCGATCTGCTTCGCGAAGAGGCCGAACGTCTCCGGCAAGAAAACCAGGAATTGCGCATCGCGGCGGCGGATGCCGTCCATTTGCGCGCTCTTCTCGACCTGCCGGATCGGACTCCATTCCGGGCGCTGTCTGCGCTGGTAATCAATCGCGACCTGGGGACCTCATTTGCCTTAATTATCAATCGGGGCAAAGAAGACGGGGTGGCGGTCAACCAGCCGGTGCTCTCGGCCTCCCAGGGACTGGTGGGCCGGATTGAACGAGCGTTATCCAGGACCTCCCGTGTACAGCTGATTACAGACTATAACAGTGTGGTGGGCGTACGAGTTGAGAACAAATCCCTTGAGGCCATCGTGCGAGGCAGTCCTAAGGAAGGATTGCTGATCATGAGCGATCTCTTTCTGACCGGCGATGCGCATATTGTCCCTGAACCGGGAGACCGGATTTTGACATCGGGATTCGGGCGGGTCTTTCCGCCGGATCTTCTTGTGGGTGAGGTGCTCGGACCGGATGAAAACCAGGAAGGAGCCTATCGAGTGGCTCCCACTGTGGACACCCGAAAAGTTTACGAACTGTTGATTTTGCTTGATATCGAGCGTCGAGAAGAGCTGGAATTACTGGAGCCGTCGGAGGTTTCTTAGAATCGCTCCGATGATAGAGCACGACTCATGAATCTGTATCTTGGTTGCACCGTCACGTTTCTTGCAGACATGATCTGGCGGATCTTCCTGCCGGGATTGCCGTATCCGCAACTGGTTGTTTTGTGGCTTTTTTGGGAAGCGTCAGACACGGACGATTATGCGGTACCGACATTGGCGTTTTTTGCAGGAGCGGCCTGGGATGCGAGCCAGCACGGGATTTTCTTCCACCATTCCCTGGTGTGGCTTCTCCTTGTCCTGATTGTTCGGCGCTTGAATCTACATATCTGGTTCGAATATACCATCACCCAGATTCTGTTGGCGCTGGCTGTTTCTTTTGCGACTCGTGGTTTGGGAGCAATTCTGTGGCTCTCTCGATTTTCGACCGACGTTGCAGAGACACGATTCTTTGAATTTCTCCTGATCGGAGCAGGCATTGATGCCCTGCTTTTCCCGGTTTTATGTCGGGTGGGGCGGTCTCAAACAAAACGATCCTTATTCAGCACGGTGGGATCATGAGGCGGAGACAACGATATGCAGGGGGGGGGATGCCCTCCATGGAAACGGTATACCGCATCCGACGGGTGGGGATCGGGATCTCCCTGGTTGTTTCGATCCTGGTTTTTCGACTGTGGTCCCTGCAGTTTCTGGAGGGCGAACAATACTTGCAGCAATCCATCAAGAATTACGAAGAGGGCGTGAAAATTCCCAGTATGCGCGGGCGGATTCTCGATCGGAATTTCAATGTGCTGGCCGAGGACAGGCCGGATTACAACGTGTTGTTTGACAAGTCGTTGTGTCCGGATAAAGAGCAACAAGACGCGTTGCTGGTCACTCTTTCCGAGATTACCGGATATTCGGACGGTTTCCTTCGGAACAAACTCGCGGGAAGCACCCCGGATCTGAAAGGTCGGCGACTTCTGTTGCAGGCGGTTCCATTTCACACGATGGTGACCGTGAGCGAGCGTGCTTTGGAACTGCCGGGGATTGTAATGGAGAGCGTTCCGGGACGGCATTGGCTGCATGAAGATCTTGCCGCGCATGTGTTGGGATATGTCAGTGAAATTGACGCCGTCAGCCTGGAGCAACGGCGGGATGAGGGGTATCGCATGGGCGACAGAATTGGAAGAAGCGGAATCGAGTGCAGCTATGAATCCTGGCTTCGGGGACGGGATGGTCAGCAGATCGTTCAATTGGATAGTCTCCGTCGTCTGCGGAATGTGCTGCGTGTGGAATCGCCCGCGGAGCGCGGAAGCGACATCATTCTGAATTTCGATTTGCGGCTGCAGAGGAAGGCCGAAGAGATTCTTGGTGCGTCCGTGGGTGTGCTGATCGCCATGGATCCGCGAAACGGCGCGGTGCTCTGCATGGCCAGCAGTCCCCGCTACAATCCGAATACATACCGTAGAGATGCAGGACGTTTGGCCAACGACACAACCCATCCTCTCACCCACCGAGCAATTGCCGGTCTGTATCCGCCTGGTTCCGTGTTCAAGATTTTCGAATCCTTCGGGCTTCTGGAGGAAGGGATTGTCAACGAGAACACCGAACAATTCTGTCCGGGGCATTTTTCTCTGGGGGTAAATCAGATTTGGCGTTGCTGGCGCAAATATGGGCACGGAAATGTGGACATTGTTGAAGCTTTGCGGATTTCCTGCGATGTTTTTTTCTACAAGTCCGGTAAGGCTCTTGGGATTACAAAGATGGCCCGTTGGGCCGAGAACTTCCATCTCGGGATGACAACCGGTATCGATATTCCCTTTGAGAAGGCAGAGTCCTTTCCATCCATGGCCACAAAACGTCCATGGTATGCGGGATACACAATCAATACGGCCATTGGACAGGGAGATGTCTTGGTGACACCCATGGAACTCGCCGTGGCGGTTTCCGCCGTGGCGAACGGTGGGACGCTGTATTACCCAAGAGTGGCATCGGGAGTGGTCCACTCCACGTCCGGTGAAACCTGGATCGAGCCGTTCCCTCCGAAGGTGGCGGGAACTATCAAAGCCTCTCCGAAGACCTGGGACCTGGTTCGACGCGGATTATGGGAGGTAGTCAATACTCCCAACGGAACCGGAAGACGATGCTGGATTGCAGAGTTCCCCACGATGGGAAAGACCGGCACAGCGGAGAAACCGCCGCTGGAACCCCATGCGTGGTATGTCTGTTTCGGTCCGGTCAGTCCGCCGGTAGACGATACCGGTCCCGATAAGGACAACATTCCTGA
Organism: Candidatus Omnitrophota bacterium; assembly: GCA_029568995.1. Lineage (GTDB taxonomy): Bacteria > Hinthialibacterota > Hinthialibacteria > Hinthialibacterales > JAKPRU01 > JAKPRU01. The sequence continues at coordinate 27,623 of JAKPYU010000502.1, forward strand.
GATTGTGGTGGTATTTCTGCTGGAACATGGCGGGCACGGAGGGGAATCCGCCTCACCCGTGGTCAAAGACTTTCTGGAGTTTTATCTGAACGGTGGACGCGAAGACATTGCATAACGTGGACTATCTCATGCTGCTCAACGTGTTCGCGTTGACAGCCATGGGGGTCGTATTGATCGCCGGAGCGACCTACGGCAGACCGGACATGGAGGGCCTCTGGGTCCGGCAGACGCTCTGGGCCGGGATCGGTCTGACGGGCATTGTCTGTTGTCTTCTGATCCGAGTTGAATGGCTTCTGAAGTGCTCCTGGTTCCTATACCTCATTGGATTGGGATTGTTAGTGACTGTGTTCTATATGCGGCCGATTAAGGGGGCGCATTCCTGGATTCTCGTTTCAGGTTTTCCGCTGCAATTCCAACCCTCGGAGTTCATGAAGCTATTTGTGATCTTGTTCCTGGCTCATCGGCTGGCTCGGCACGGGGGGGAAGTCAAAGGATTCTGGGGTCTGTTCGAGCCGCTGTTGATCGGGGCTATCCCGGCGGTAATGACCCTGGCGCAACCCGATTTGGGAACCGCTATGATTTACGCACCGATCACGCTGGTCATAATGTACGTTGCCGGGTTGCATCCCGCTTACTTTTTGTTGTTATTCTCGCCATTCCTGGGATTCCTGGGGATATCGTCCAGCCTGCTTCATTTCCTGATCTGGCTCGTTGTTCTCAGTGCTATCCTGGTGTACGCGCTGTATCGGGAAGTTACTTTGCCGGTGTTCGCAACCTTTGGAGTGCTGAATCTCGGATCTTATGTTGGACTGCGCGTATTTGGACCGGGGATGTGGGAGCAGCTCCCACTTCACTGGAAGAACCGGATTGACGGATACATGAATCCCACTTTCGATACCCAAGGTGTCAACTGGAATTCGATCCAATCGAAAATTGCGGTCGGGTCCGGGGGATTCTGGGGACAGGGTTGGGGACAGGGAACGCAAAGCCGGTTGCAGTTTCTTCCGGAGGTCGAGACGGATTTTGTTTTTTCCGTTATGGCGGAACAGTGGGGATTTCTGGGGTGCGTAATTTTTCTCGGCCTGATTACGTTCCTGATCGCGCGAGGGCTGATCCGCGCCCAGAACAGCAAGCACCTTGCCGGTGCGATGGTGATCTGCGGCGTGATGACTCTCTATGCGGCGCATGTTATTATTAATATCGGAATGGCCATGGGGCTTTTGCCGATCACTGGCTTGCCTTTGACCTTTGTCTCGAAGGGGGGATCATTCATGTTGACCAATCTGCTGGCGGCGGGGCTGGTTCTCAGCCTTTGTCTGCATGAATCCCGCAACGAGTTCCGGGATTGAGATTCCTCACTTCTTTCGGAATGACGCCCTTTTTGTCATTTCGACCACCCTTACCTGTCATTTCGACCGAAGGGAGAAATCTCTCCGATGAGTTCTTTTCCCCGCGAGATTCCTCACTTCGTTCGGAATGACATGAAGAGAGCGATTTCATGCGTAGTGTCAGAATTCTCCGCCGAAGAATGGTGCTTCAATCAGGGAATCTTGTTCCCCTTTCCATACGGCGTACTGAAAGCCTTTTCGGGTGCTTGCCCCGCCGATTTCGCCCTGCCGGTTGCAGGCAATGAAACAACACTGCGTGGAAGTCTCGCGCTGCTGATGCCGGATACATCGGCGCACGACCTCCTGGCAGGCCTCCTGGGGGGATCGCCCTTGCCGCATCAACTCCACGACCAGAAAACTCCCGCAGATCTTCAGGATATCTTCGCCCACGCCTGTTGCGGCGGCAGCGCCTGCCTCGTTGTCCGCATACAGACCGCCACCGATGAGCGGTGAATCCCCCACCCGCCCCGGCATTTTTCCCGCAAGGCCGCTTGTCGTGCATGCTGTCGCCAGGTCGCCATGCGTATCCAGCGCAAGAACACCAATGGTGTCGAAGAAGTCCTTCTTGATCCCGGTCCGCTGAAACTCCTTGAACCAGTTTCGGGAGTTCTCCGTAAGAAGATCCTGCTCCTGAAATCCGTGTTCGAGGGCAAATCGTTTCGCGCCCGATCCCACCAGAAACACATGCCTGCCGTCCCGCATTACTGCTTCCGCCACCTGTACCGCATGAAGGATGCCTTCCAGAGCACCCACCGCTCCCGCGTGGCCCGTGCGACCATCCATGACCGCTGCGTCCAACTGCACAACTCCCGCGCTGTTGGGAAGACCGCCGTATCCCACACTGTCTACCTCCGGGTCGGCTTCCGTGTGGGACACAGCGGCGATTGCCGCCGCCATCGCCGTACCGCCGTCAGTCAGAACTTCCGAACCGACTCGAACTGCCGCAAGACCGAACGGCCATGTTGCCACCAGAACAGGATTTGCCATTATTCACCTCGCTCCATGTCGTTTCCGGCAATATGATATCCTCTGAGTCGTTCATTTCGATAGAGGATTCCGCACAGGAGAACGGGCAGAATGAATTCCGACAACATTCTAAAACGGGGCGGGCTGGTCCGCCTTCAGCGCGAAGGAAGGCTGTTTCCGGTGGGGACATACAGCGACCTGGTGATCCGCGAGGAACTGAGTGCGTACATGGTCTCTGTCTCCGGCATGGCGGCCTGCGATCCGACAACGGGCATCGTGACCGGATACGAAGCACATAGCGGCGAATACGCCGCCGACGCGCTGGAAATTCAGATTGGAGATATTTTTATTCAGCTGGATCGTCACCTGAAACTTCTGGCGGACAAGTTGAACAGGCGCTGTGTTCTTGAGCGTGTCGAGGACGAGGCGAAAGAGGGGGATATTTCCATGCTGAATCTCTGCAAGGCTGTTATATACCTGCGCGGCGACCGGCCTGTGGATTTCCGGCGGTTTGATGATGCCTACCGTGCGGAATTCGCGCGACGGGGTGTCGGTTCTTATCCCTGCCGAACCACCTCTATGGGACACCATCTGCCCATTGAGTCGGCCCTGGTGGAAATGGACTTTGAGCTCGCGATTCCGAAAAATGCCGAAGAAATCAAAAAGACTCTTTGTGACTGGGGGATCTCGTTATGAATCGTGAATTCATGCCCGTTTGCCAGGGAGACTATCTCGTCGAGAATGCAGAAATCCTGCCGACACCGAGACCACTGTTCTTCTTTGACAAGTTGGAGGCCAACCGGAATAAACTTCTTCGAGAAACCGGTGGGCCGGACGGCCTTCGCTTGATGGCGAAGACAGTCAAATCGCCCGATCTGCTTCGGATGTACGTGGATGCGGGCGTGACCCGGTTTAAGGCCAGTTCCGTCGGAGAGGCGGAGAAGGCCCTGATACCGGCAGGCGCGAAAGACATTCTGATCAGCTATCCGCTTTTGGGGCCTCATGTCTCGGATTACCTGGAATTGTGCGAACGATTCCCCGATGTTCGAGTCTCGGCGCTTCTCCCCAACCGGGAATGCGCGGAGGCGCTTTCACGAGAGGCACAGGAACGTGCGCGTTCGGTGGACATCTTCCTGGATATCGATCCATATATGCACCGCACGGGGGTGGGATTTGGGGATCCGTTGTACCGACTGGCTGAGACCGTCCAGGCTCTTCCGGGCCTGCGTGTCACGGGCCTTCATGCGTATGACGGACATATCCATCACGACAATCCTCACGCGCTTGACATCTATGCCGAGAATCTGCTCCGGCAGTTGGATGAAACGGTACGCGACCTGGAGAAACGGGATATCGCTATAGAGGAAGTGGTGACTTCGTCATCTATCACGTTTGCCGCCGCCTCGGCGGCGTATCGAAGTCAGATTCCGGCCTATCGGTGGATGCACACGGTTTCGCCGGGGACCTGTGTTCTCTGGGACTCCAACTACAATGACCTGCAAGCAGGGCATTTTGAATACGCCATGGCAGTAGCGGCGAGAGTGGTAGATGTGATTGACCGGGACAGAGCGCAGATCGTCACCACGGATGCCGGAGTGAAAATGGGACTCTCGCCGGATGTCGGCCCGGTGCATGTAACAGCATTTGGGGGATATGCTGCATTTGGCGGGTCCGAAAGACACGGAACCTTCGTCTGGCTGGGGCACGACCGTTCGACCTGGACGCCGCTTGATTCATCGTCGCGGAAATCCGTGGGCGATGTCGTTCTCCTGTTCCCGCGCCATGTCTGCACCACATTGAATCAATACAATTACGGGTACATAGTGCGCAACGGTCGCATTGCGGAGAGAATCTGCATTGCGGGGAGAGACGGGTAAGCGGTCATTCACAGTCCAGCCACCGTATGTATAATGCTTCCGTGGAGAAAAATTCAGTCCGCGGATGACATACTATGGGTCAAGCTGCAGCACATATTCAGCCCCAGCTGCTGATTTGGGCAAGAAAGAGTGCCGGATTCAGTCCTGAAGAGGCCGCAAAGAAGGTCGGAGTGACTCCGGATCGGTTTCAACTCTGGGAACGCGGGGAGACATGCCCAACCATCAATCAGCTTCAAAGCTTGGCAAAGACGTACAAACGTCCGTTGGCGGCTTTCTATCTGCCGACGCCGCCAAAGGAAGATCTTGCGTTGCATGACTTTCGGCGATTTCCCGACAGCAACGTCACATTTCGATCACCGAAACTCCTTCTTGCCATTCGCCAAGCACGTTTCCGCAAGGAAATCGCTCAGGAATTGTACAGTTCCATCGAAGGACCTCCACCGCTTTTTCCTTTGAACCTGGACATACATGACGATCCAGAAGAAATTGGTGTCGCTATCCGGAATGTCCTCCGCATATCGTACGAAGAGCAAACAAGCTGGCACAGCGCCAACCAGGCGTTCAGTCGCTGGCGATCCGCCCTGGAGGAAACCGAGATTCTTGTTTTTCAAACATCCGGGATTGACTTGGATGAAATGCGGGCATTCTCTCTCAGCGAGATTCCCCTGCCGGTCGTGGTCCTCAACATCCGAGATACTTACACAGGCCGGGTTTTTTCAATGCTTCATGAAATCGTGCACATTGGACTGCAGAAAGGTGGAATCTGCGACATCCGGGAGGATTCCGGTCAGATTGAAGCAGACCGCAAAATCGAGATCTTCTGCAATCAGATTGCCGGTGCTGCCCTTGTCCCAAAAGACCTTCTCCTGGCTGAAAAGACAGTCATCTGCAACCGATCCCGCAACGACTGGTCTGACGAGGACATTCAGTACCTGGCGAATCGATATTCTGTCAGTCGAGAGGTTTTGTTGAGACGACTGCTGATCCATCATAGGATCACCAGGTCGTTCTATGAACAAAAGCAAAGCGAGTATGAGATGGAATTCCGAAGTCATGTCCCGGAACAAAAGAAAAAGATCCGCATTCCAACTCATCGAAAGGTGCTGGCCAGCGTCGGATATTCCTTTGCTCGACTCGTCTTAAGCAACTACTACCAGGAGAGAATCACACCCGGCGATGTCTCGGAATTTCTTGACATGCGCCTGAAACACTTGCCAAAAATCGAACAAGAGATCTTTGGAGCGGGTCCACGTTCGGGAGTATCGGATTGAAATACAGTATCGACACCAGCTCGATTCTTCATGCCTGGAGGCGGGCCTATCCACCGGAGGCATTCCCGTCATTCTGGGATAAGATTCACGGATTGATCGACCGCGGAGATTTGAGAGCAAGCCAAACCGTTTTCATGGATTTGGAGCGAAAGGATGATGAGGTTCTGAAATGGGGAAAAGACCACAGCGATCTTTTTGTTCCCATCGATGATGAAATCCAGAGGGTAGTGAGTGAGATCGTCGGGCAATTTCCTGGTCTGGTCGATGTCGCAAGAACGCGCTCACAAGCAGATCCATTCGTTATCGCGCTGGCCGAGATTGAGAATTGTACAGTGGTCACGAATGAACTCGCATCCGGCAAGCCCGGAAAACCGAAAATCCCAGATGTCTGTAGATCATTGCAGATCCCTTGTATCCCAATTCTGGAGCTGATCACAAGAGAAGAATGGAAATTTTAGGAATGGGACTGTAGAGAACTCACTTGGGTTCTGCGACTCTACGGCAACCTGATCTTCGGATTCTCACCACAAACGGCACAATCGGGGTCACGCGAGATCGGCACCTCGCGGAAGGTCATTTTCAAAGCGTCATAGACCAACAATCTCCCGACCAGCAAATCCCCCAGTCCGAGTAAGAACTTGATCGCTTCCGTAGCCTGGAGGGTCCCAATCACGCCCGGAACCGCGCCCAGTATCCCGGCTTCTGCGGACGATGGAACGGCCCCATCCGGCGGCGGTTCGGAGAACACACAGCGGTAGCACGGACCCTGCCCCGGCAAGACAGTCATCACTTGGCCGCCATACTGCGACACTCCCGCATGAACCAGCGGTTTTGAGGACAACACGCACGCATCATTTAGAAGAAATTTCGCAGCGAAATTGTCCGTGGCGTCGATCACCATGTCGAAACCGGCCATGAGTCCGATCGCGTTCTCCGGGCGAATCCGTTCGGTAATGGGAATAACCTCGACATCCGGATTGAATCGATTCAGCGTTTCCATGCCGGATAGCGCCTTGGGATCTCCCAGCCTGCACGTGTCGTGGAGAATCTGCCGGTTGAGGTTGGACAGTTCGATCCGGTCGCTATCAAGCAGGCCGATTCTCCCCACGCCCACGGCAGCCAGGTAATACGCGCATGGAGATCCCAGACCTCCCGCACCCACAATCAGCACGGAACTGTTCCGAAGTCGCTCCAATCCATCCTTACCGATCCCCGGAAGGACCGAATGACGGATATACCGCTCTTGTCTTCGCTCATCCAAATGTCGCATGTGTCTCTCCAGTCAGGAGTTAATATATTGCCTTTTGGAGAGAGTTCCTACTGCATCCGAAGGACTTTGGATATACTTCGGGAGAGATCTGATGACTCGAAAAGGAAGCCATTTGCGGGAAGATCGGGACCAGATCAAGTATTGAAAATACTCCGAAAGGGACCCTTGGGTATGTGTGATCCTGTGGAGAACCAGGACCGCCTTTTGCGGGAAATCCAAGATCTGCGTGCTCAGATTGCCGAACTGAAGCAATCTCAAACGAGGCTTCAGGAAGCAGAAAGGCAACTGGAAAGCGAGCTGGCGGTTAAGACGGCGTTGGCTGAACTGTCCCGTTCCCTCATTGCTTCCGCCCCGTTGGACGATATCTGCTCAATCGTGCTGACCCACGCCAAGAGCCTTACGGGAAGCCCGTATGGATTCGTAGGGTACATTGAATCCTCGACGGGCTATCTGATTTCACCAACATTGACAAGAGACATTTGGGGACAATGTACCATTTCGAATAAGACAGTTGTCTTTGAGAAATTCGGCGGTTTGTGGGGCTGGGTCCTGGAAAATCAAAGACCGCTTTTGACAAATTCACCGGAGCTGGATTCCCGGTCAACCGGAACGCCCCATGGGCATATTCCCATCCGTCGATTCCTTTCTGTTCCTGCCATGCTTGGAGATTCGCTGGTGGGGCAAATTGCAGTGGCCAATGCGGAACGAGACTATACCGAGGACGATTTGGAAGTGGTCGAACGGCTGGCGCGACTTTATGCCCTGGCGGTTCAGCGAGAGCAGGATGCCCAGGAACTCCTGAGAGCCAAGGAAGAGGCCGAACGCTCCAGCCAGGCCAAATCCGAATTCCTCTCTCGAATGAGTCACGAACTGCGAACCCCCCTGAATTCCATCCTGGGATTCGCCCAGTTGCTTGAGACCGACCCGGTCGAGCCGCTAACTCCATCGCAACAGGAAGGTGTCCAACACATTCAAAGAGGCGGCCATCACCTGCTTGATCTGATCAACAGAGTTCTTGATCTCTCACGAATCGAGTCCGGCAGACTTTCTGTTGAGATCGAACCGGTTCCCCTGATTCATGTGCTTGACGAGGCCATGGACCTCATTACTCCTCTCGCCGAGCAGTATGGGGTGACACTCAATCTTCGACCGGAACAGTACAGGTCCGTCCTTGTGAAAGCAGATCGGACCCGACTTAGACAGGTTTTCGTCAACCTTGCCTCCAATGCCGTGCAATACAACAAACCGGGTGGAACGGTCACCATTACCTGCGAGAATAGCACCCCCCACGAAATCCGTATCAATTTGTGCGATACCGGTCCCGGCATTCCGCCCGAACAATGCGAATCCATTTTTGATCCGTTCACGCGCCTCAACGGGAAAGAGACCGTCGTGGACGGACCCGGAATCGGATTGACCATTTCCAAACGGTTGATTGAATTGATGGGAGGCGTCATCGGCCTGGAAAGTACTCCCGGGCAGGGAAGCTGCTTTCACGTCACTTTGCCGATTGCCCACGAGCACCGCGAAGCCGGCGATGTTTTGCGCAAAAGGATCCCCACATCCGAACGATCCGTTCCCGCAGATGTACGTACCATCCTCTATTTTGAGGACAATCCTGAACAACTGGCTCTTGTTGCCTCCCTGCTTTCACGCAGACCGCAAGTGAAACTCCTTTCCTCACCGCAGGCAAAATTGGGCATTGAGTTGGCCCGCGCACACCGACCGGACATGATCCTTCTGGATCTGAGCCTGCCGGATATGAACGGATTCGATCTGCTTAAATCGTTGCGGGCCTATCCGGAAATTCGAGAGATCCCTGTTGTGGCATTGAGCGCAGACAGCCAGCCGGAGGAAATTCGTCGAGCCAGGGAGGCCGGATTTCAGGATTATCTCACCAGGCCGATCAATGTGAACGAATTCCTGAACTACATTGACCGGATGTTGATCGCCGATCCGGGGGATTCGAAACAACCCACCCCCAAATCGCGGTGATTTCCGAATTACGGCTTGCGCTGGGATAACGGTTCTTTGGGATTGATCGTTTGACTTTTCCCAGGTTGACAATATACTGAAATCAGTAGTATGGAGCAAAAAACTTGATGATTGACCCCATCCAAACCGCACTTTCAGGCCTGAATGCCTCACGGCTCAGGTCTGCGACTACTGCGAATAACCTGGCGAATCTTCAAACACCGGGATACAAGGCGCAGCGTGCAGATTCCACCACCGGCCCAACGGGGGATTCGGTGCAGATCTCGTCGGTCGGTCGCAGCCTTTCCCAGGGGGCCTTGCAGATGACCGGTAATCCGATGGATGTGGCAATTACCGGAAACGGTTTCTTCCAGGTCCAGGATGGAGGGGGAAACACCTTTTATACCCGCGCGGGGAATTTCCAGTTGGATGCGAATGGGAATCTGGTGACTGCGCAGGGATTCACGGTGGCTCCCGGTATCACTGCACCGGCCGGGTCCCAGGTCTCGATTGGCCCGGACGGCACAGTCACCGCGCAAACCGGCAACGGTCCCTCCGTTGCAGTGGGGCAGATCCAACTCGCTTCCTTTGATAATCCCGAGGGATTGATTCTCACCGGAGACGGGATGGCTGCCGCAACAACCGCTTCCGGTGCTCCGACTCTCGGTACTCCGGGAACCGCCGGGTACGGCGGATTGGTTTCCGGATTTCTTGAAAGTTCCAATGTGGACCTGGTTACCGAGATGGTCAACCAAATCGTGGAAACCCATGTCTATACCGCCAATGCATCCGTGATCCGGGCAACGGATGAAATGAACCGGGAAACACTGAATCTCCTCGCGTAAAGATTCTTCAATTGTTGTATAGTGCAAGACAGTCCGTGTATTGAACCGGGCCACGCTATCTCACCAGGGCGGGACAACCGATGTTCGATCATTTAGACCGAATCGAAAAGCAGCTCGCGGAAGCGGGTATCAAGCATTGGGAGATTCTGTGCAGCCGCAGTCTTTCCACACCCGTTTCGTATGAATACGACAAGTTGAAAGGCATGGGATACCGGGAAACGTCTGGGATCGGTCTGCGGGTGATCCATGAGGGACGGATCGGTCTGGCCTCCACATCCAATCCGAACCGAATGACACAACTGACCGAGGCGGCTCTCGCAAGTGCCGTCTACGGGGAAAAGGCCACCTTCGAGTTCCCCGCGCAGCCGACGGATGGATCTGTAAAAATCTATGACGAATCCGTCCCCGCGTTGTCCGGCGAGAGACTGGTTCAGCGTGGAGATGGCATCATCGCGGCCATCAAGGAGAAGGTGCCGGATGTACAGGTATCGGTAGAGTTTCATCCGACGGTGCAACAGGTAAATCTCCGGAACTCCGCTGGGCTGAATGGGAATTATGAGACCACAGGATTGGCGGTGTCGATAGAGGGTATTTTAATCGAGGGCGACAGTATCTTGTCCGTGTACGATTCGCACGATTCCTGCCGGGATGATGCACCCCTGGAGGCAATGGCGAATCGAGTTATCGACCGGGTTTCCGGAGCACGAACATTATCGGATCTCTCCAGCGGCGCCTATCCGGTTCTGTTCACGCCAAAGGCGGCGGCCAGTCTGCTGATTGCAGTTCAGATGGGGGCAAACGGCAAGCTGGTACAGAAGGGAGCGTCGCCATTAACGGAACGGATCGGCGAGCGGATTGTCGATTCGCGAATCAGTATTCACGATGACCCGCTGTTGGAGTTCCAACCCGCGAGCCGTCCCTTCGATGACGAGGGAGTTATCTGCCGACGAAATACAGTAATCGAGCACGGCGTATTGAAGGGATTTCTG
>JAKPYU010000036.1 GCA_029568995.1 Candidatus Omnitrophota bacterium
AGCAGAGCGCCGGGAAAATCGCGCAGCGCCAGCGCGCCCTGGTAAGCCTCTTCGGAGCCGAGCGGCGCACGATTCGAACGAGAGAGATACTCAGCGGCAGGCATCCAGGACCATGCGGAAAGACCGGCAGCAATGACAATCACAATCAGCACATACTGAACGGTTCCCAGGTCAATCCGCAAGCGGGTCGTCCATGCCCAGAAGAACAGGCAGAGCATGATGGAATAAACAACAGGATGCGGCGCACCGGCTCCCACAATGAGCGCACCAAACACACCTGCAAGGACGCCCCAGCGCCAGGATTTGCGCTCCAATCCATGGAGAAATGCAAGCAGGAGGAACGGAATCCAGGCGTTGCCCTCCATGTTGCCGAGATTGACCGCCTTGCACCACCAGAACGAACCGCCTGCACAGGCCAGAGCGCCCACAAACGAGGCGAGAACACCGCAGCGGAAAAAACGACAAAGAAAATAAACACCGATCACGCCGATTGCCAAATGCCCGATCAGCAGAACCGTATAGGCCCACGATGTGGGAAGGAAACTCAATATGACATTCGGTGGATACAACAGTTGCGATTGCGGATTGCCATCCCTGGGAAATCCGCAGAACAGGTAGGGATTCCACAAGCCGACGAAAGGATCTTGAGAAATGGCACGCAAAGGATAGAAAAAAAGCAGGGTATCTTCATCGAGAGGCAGACGGCCTTGAAACACAATCGGCCAATGAAGCCCCATCACCACACACAACAACAGCAACGCCGCCAAGAGGTCGGGGCGGCGGAAAATGGGAGGCGTCGGGGCGAGTGTGTGCATGAGGGAATGAGAACAGAATTGATGGGGGAAGGGCAAGGGATGATGGAATACGCTCCAGGATTTCCTCACCCCAACAGGCTCCTGAGATCCGGGAAGACCCTCACCCCAAACCCTCTCCCGGCGGGAGAGGGAGAAGAGGCGGACGCCACAAACAAGGAGAATTATTCCGTCCAGTCGGCGTAGGCGAGCTGAGACTGAAGGTCACTCACGGAATCGCGGACGCGGAAGGGGACATACCCGCAGGAGAAACACTTGTCGGTCGCTTCCAATTCGCGTGTGCCATCTTCCCCCTTAACGGAGAAAGAATGATAGGCGATGGAGACAATCGCCCCGCA
>JAKPYU010000506.1 GCA_029568995.1 Candidatus Omnitrophota bacterium
CGATGATACAAGTTAATGGCACTGCGAGTGGTCAGCAACTATCTGCGTCTTCCCCAGAAGACCTTTTGGGTTCTCGACACGCTCGCGTACCATGCCAAGAGCCTGTATAACGTAGGACTGTACAACGTCCGGCAGCACTACATCGAGCACCAGAAGAACCGTCAGATCCTTTTGGGGTTCCGACCTGATCTCTCCTCCGGGGTTGGCATCCAGGTCGGATCCTATCTCCCCTACACCCGGAATAAGGACTTTCCCTACAAAGAGTGCAGTATCTATGCACAGTCAAAAGAGAACGAGAACTACAGGTTGCTGCACAGCGACAATGCCCAGCAGACTCTCAAGTCCGTTGAAGAAGCCTACAAAAGTTATTTTGGGTCGCTGGAGTTGTATCGCAAGGGGCAGCTCGAGTATTGTCCGCGGCCTCCCCACTATCTTCCCAAAGATGGGCGGTTCAAGTTGGCGTTTCCCCGGGCGCATCTCGGGATCCGCAACGGGTTCGTGACGCTCGGGATGTCCCACACGTTCAGGAAGCAGCACGGCCTGACGGGGAAGGAACTCACGTTCCCGATCCCGCCGTGCATCAAGCCGCACCAGATCCGGGAAGTCACGATCCTGCCGGTCAACGGCGGGAAGGCATACAAGATCGAGTTCTGCTACAAAGTCCCCACACAGCCCCAAACCCTTGACCCCGCCCAGTACCTCGCGATCGACCTCGGGCTCAACAACTTTGCGACGATGGTTGACACCGCCACCGGGGCTGCCGTCATTCTTGACGGTAAGCGTATCAAATCAATTAACCGGTGGTACAACAAAGAGAACGCACGGTTGCAGAGCATCAAGGATAAGCAAAAGATCGGGGGGATCACGAAGCGACAGGCCCGGCTGCTGAAAAAGCGAGACTGCCGGATCGATGAAGCGATGAACCGGTACGTGGACTGGATCGTGGACTATGCCATCGAGCACCGGATCGGCACCGTGATCCTCCCTCGCTGGGATGGGATCAAGGACCGGATCAACCACGGCAAGCGGGGGAACCAGAACTTCGTGCAGGTGCCGTATCACAAGTTCCGGCAGAAACTGAAGAGCAAGTGCGAGCTGTACGGGATCCGGTTCGATGATACGCACTCGGAAGCCTACACCTCGCAGGTCGATGCCCTGAACCTGGACCCGATCGCGAAGCCCCCCTACGGAAGGAAACGGCGGATCCGACGCGGATTGTACCGGAGTGCTCTGGGTACCCTGATCAACGCCGATGTCAACGGCGCTCTGAACCATTTGCGAAAAGTAGCCGGTGATTCCGTGATTCCACGGATAATCGGTAGGGGCCGCGTCAACCGGCCCGTGCGAATAAGGACGTCTTTTGAACCGTCAACCTTCGCACACATTAAATTGCAGCTCT
>JAKPYU010000037.1 GCA_029568995.1 Candidatus Omnitrophota bacterium
GGATTCCTCTCGGACATGCACAAATACAACATTTACCCTACCCTCGTATTTCTCCCGTAGAGCCTCCAAAATGGGGGCCATCATATCGCAAGGTATGCAGCCGGTCGCACCGAAATCTACCACGGATGGTCTCCCGCTTCGTCGTGCCTGATCGACCGGATTATCTATTGCCAACTGTGCCTGTTTCTCAACCCACACCGCGGACACAACAATAGGCACAGTCTTCCCAAGGCCACGGATATGTTCCTCGACGGCCTCCTGTTGTTTCTGCTGGCGAATGTATTCCTTCAGTTGATCGTTAATTTGATCGAAGGTTGCCTCGCCGCAAAGTTCCCTATTCTCCTCATAGAAGGTCTTTGCCTCCTCGTCCGTCACAGTGATCGACGGGATCCTCTTCCTGAGATAGGGTTGAACAATCTGTCGATCCGTGCGATTTGAAAGGTCTATTTTCTCCCTCTCCAGTTCGTTTCTGGCAACGTAGAGAAGAAGTTCCTCCGTCATGGCCTGTTCTGCCAAATGAAACGCATACTTCTCCCGCTGTTCCTTTGGAATCTCTGTATCCGCTTCGATGTCTGCCATGGTGATCTCAATTGTAGCGGCGCGAACAAGCACGTTGCCCGGCAGTTCCGCGACTCTCGCGAACGTCAACGCACCGGAGGCCAATCCCGGATAAAGGGACTCTACCGTAGGATCATCCGCTGCCGCTGCCACTCCTGCTCCGATAATAGCGGAAAACACAGGAAGAATTGTCCAGATCACCGCCCTGCTAATTTGTGTCCGCATGTGATTCTCCTTTTTCAAGACTGATTCCAAATTCCCTCCATTTGGCGAGGATATCCTCCTCCGACATGAATCCCTCGTTCCGGCATAATTCGTTGCCGGCTGCGTCAAAGAAGATCTGTGTCGGAATCATCCGAATTCCATATTCTTCCCCCGCGTCAGGATATTCCCGGACATCAATGAACTCTACCACAAGTGTTCCTTGATATTCATCACGCAGCCGTTCCAGGATCGGCGCCATCAGCTTGCAGGGAATGCACTGCTTAGAGCCGAGATCGACAAGACGCGGCAGGCCGGTCGCTGACGCCGCTGGGTCAGCCGATCCAGTCTGCTCCAATGGCGTGCCGGTTGACTTGGGAACCGACTCTCTATCTTTCTTGAGCGCAAGCACAACTCCCACGGCGAATACAAGAACGATAATGGCAATAATCGCTTTCGGTCTCATGGCAGATAGTCCTCCCACTCAGGAAATCGAGAGTAGAGTCCTGACTTCCTCAAGGCTTGGTACTTTCCCCGCCACCTTCACCTGCCCGTCCACCACCAGTGCCGGTGTCATCATGACACCGAACGTCATGATCTTTTGAATCTCGGTTACTTTCTC
>JAKPYU010000516.1 GCA_029568995.1 Candidatus Omnitrophota bacterium
CCGAAGCGGACCGATTGGGAATTCGGCAGATCATGATCCTGGATTCCAACTTGATTCTGCCTCTTCGTGTCTTGCGGAGATTGACGGGGCATGTCGAAAAGAATGTCCGATCCTTTGAATACTATGTTGAACTATCGAAGAAAGCCGGTTTCGATTCGGTGGAATTCGGATTCCAAGATGTCATCGCCTTTCCCCTCTCCGGCGGGCTTTATTATCCATGCGTTGTGCCGAATATCCCGGCGATGTGGCAATCGCTGGCAACGGTAGACCATGTGTTGAATGCGTGTGTCGGATGCCTTCACATTCAGCGGTATATGTGCTGGCAGTATTGGATTGATGCCAGGAAAAGCGGCGCTTGATCGCTTACAGCCTTGCCGGTCTCACTGCGATTTCCAGTTCTCGACTTCCAGCGGATAGGGCTGATCGGAGAACCAGCTGAACAGTTCTTTGGCAACAATATCATGCCCCTTGCGATTCGGATGATTGACCTGGGACAGAAGGTCGGTCACATTGCCGTTCGCCTTCTGGTAGGCATCGAAACCGGCCAGGCTGTCGATCAGGCCGACACCGTATTCCGCCGCGAGGTCGCGAATCTGCTGCGCGTGCTGGTTGAGCGGTTCATCAGCCTTGTCGGGGATATGGCTGTCATCCGGCGTGGGAGTCATCAGCAGGAGTTTGACATTTGCGGCCAGCGTTTTTTCAATCATCGACACCCAAGCCGAGCGTGCGGATGCCAGGCCCAATCCACGGTCATTGAGCGCGTAGTCAATCGTGAGAACATCCGGCCGATGGCACAGGACTTGGGTTTGGAACCGCTCCGCGCCGCTCTGGGAGTTCTCGCCCCCGATGGCGGTGACAATCACGTTGGAGACACAATACGGATAGACCTCTTTGATCGAGCGATGCAGAAGATGGGGATACGCGTTGAACGTATCCACAGTCGGGGTCTTGAAATATCCCGACGGGACGCTGTGGCCGTGGCAGACGATATTAACCGTTCGGTTCTCCGGCCACTGTTTTTTCAGGGCGGTGATGATTCTGCTGAGATAGGTGGTTTTATCGGCAACGGCCATGGGGGTTTCTCCTTGCGGTTTGTCATTCGGACTGTCGGACCATGCGGTTTGAGACAGGGCGGCGAGGGTTCCCAGCCCGGTCAATCGAACAAAGGTACGTCGGGGAAGAGACATGAGGGACCTCCTGGCGGTATTGGGGCATATTGATGGGATGGTAGGGCGAGATCGGCGGGAAGTCGAGAGGATCTCAACTCTCAAGGGCATATTCGCATTGGCGAGGATTTTCGACGCGCTTGGATGCGTCCAGGATCTCCATCCCCACCGGATTTCCCGCCTCATCATAGTCGATAATCATTCCCGGTTTTGCCTCATCGCTTTCCTCGATGGGGGCCGAGCTGAACCGAATCCGCAGGATATCGACTTCCGGGTCGTAAACGATTTTCATGGTTGCCTCCAGTATTTCCCGATCTTGCTTGTCCGGTAGACCGTCACAACCACGCAGGGATCTGCAAGTTCATCCACAATCGCCCTCAATAGATATATCTTACCATTCTCAAAAAGGAATTGCGATTGATAGGCTGTTTTTCCGCCATATTCAGGAACGATCTGCTGCGGACTCGTCATCAGATTCTCCACCATTTCCGAAGGAATCTCTCGTTCCCGCATTTCATTATAGGCGTGACCAGAGATTCGAAATCTCATTTGATCGGAGGCTCCGGGCAAGAATCTTGATGCAACTCACAATGCAAAGAGAATCCAATTTCAACGTGACAATCCCACATCTCTCCCGTCACCCCGCCTTGATGGCGGCGATGGTTTCGAGGACGGCTTTTTTGCCGTCGCCGAAGAGCATGAGGGTGTTATCCGCTGCGAACAGGGGGTTCGGGATACCGGCAAATCCGGGGCTGAGGCTACGCTTGATCACGACTACCGTGCGGGCCTTATCGACATCCAGAATAGGCATCCCGGCGATGGGGCTGTTGGGATCGGTCCGGGCGACCGGATTAACAACATCGTTTGCGCCGATTACGATGGCGACATCGGTCTGAGAGAAAGTCGGATTGATCTCATCCATTTCCTTCAGCTTGTCGTAAGGGATATCGGCCTCGGCGAGCAAGACATTCATGTGTCCCGGCATTCGTCCGGCAACCGGGTGAATGGCGTACTCCACGTCAATTCCGCGCGCCTCCAGCAGATTAGCGAGATCCCGCACAACATGCTGGCATTGGGCTGCCGCCATGCCGTACCCCGGAGCGATCACAACCCGCCGTGCACCGTCGAACAGCATGGCGACCTCTTCGGGAGAAGTGGCTTTCACTTTCCCGGCGTAGACATCATCGGCAGATGGGGTTGAGCCGGTCGGGCCAAGCGTTCCGAACACGACATTCCAAACGGAACGATTCATCGCCTTGCACATGATGTTCGTGAGAATGACGCCCGACGCGCCAACCAGCGACCCGGCTACGATCAAGACACTATTCATCAGAACAAACCCCGTGGCACAGGCCGCCAGTCCGGAATAGGAGTTGAGGAGCGCAATCACAACCGGCATATCCGCCCCGCCGATGGGGCTGACCAAGGTGACGCCCAGCACAAAAGAGACGGGAACAATCAACCAATACGCCCAGACACTCGCAGGGCTGAGAACAAGCACTGTCCCCAGCAATACGCACAGGATCAGCAGAACAGCACTGAGCACCTGCTGTCCCCTGAAGAATCCGCCATCGGGAATCCACTTCACATTCTGTAATTTGAAAAAGGCAACCACGCTGCCGGTAAAGGTCACACCGCCGATCAGCCCGGAAGCAGCGGTTGAAACCGTCAATTGCATATCGATATCTGCCGCTTCGGTCATAACAAACGCCGCACCGGCAACGAGTACCGAGGCGATTCCGCCGAACCCGTTAAACATGGCCACCAGTTCGGGCATGGCGGTCATCGGGACCTTGAACGACCAGACAGCTCCGATGACGGACCCGACAATCATCCCGGCGATGATAATCTCCCAACGGACCCCTCCCAGCATGAGCGTCGCAAGGATGGCGATCAGCATTCCAACCGCGCCGGTCACATTCCCCCGTACGGCTGTCCGAGGATGCGATAGTCCTTTCAGGCCGTAGATGAACAGTACGGAAGAAAGAAGATAGAGTAAGTTTACGACTGTCTGATTCAGCATGGCCTCATTCCTTCCTCCGGAACATGCGCAACATGCGGTGAGTGACCAGGAATCCGCCAACGACATTGATTGTGGCGAAAACCACAGCGAGGAATCCGAGAGTCGCGGTGAGCCACTCATGCGACCCGGCGGCGATCAGTGCGCCAACCAGGGTAATTCCCGAAATGGCATTCGAGCCTGACATGAGGGGTGTGTGCAATGTAGGCGGCACCTTGGTGATGATTTCAAAACCGACAAACATCGCCAGGATGAAAACGGTCAGAATGGAGGCAAAATCGGCCATTATTCGCTCCTCTTTTCGGTGTGTTCCTGTTTCGGCATTCCCAACGCCTCCCGGACAGCGGGGTTGACTATCTCGCCGTCCCGCGTAACAAGGGTTTCACGAGTAATCTCATCTTCGAGGTTCAATTGCAGTTCGCCTTTTTTAACCAGGTGAAGAAGAAAAGTTGCGATGTTCTTGGAGAACATCTGGCTGGCATGATAGGGCGCGGTCGAAGGCAGATTGGTGGGTCCAAGGATTTGGACATCCTGCACGACCACGGTTTCGCCGGGCCGGGTGAGTTCGCAATTCCCTCCCCTGTCGGCGACGACATCGACGATCACGGAACCGGGGGCCATACCCGCTACCATATCGGCGGTGATCAATTTCGGCGCGGGTTTTCCGGGAACCGCAGCGGTGGTGATGACAACATCGCTTTCGGCGAGAACGCGGGCCATCATTTCGCGCTGTCGGCGAAGGAAGCTTTCATCCATTTCTTTTGCATAGCCGCCCTTATCCTCAGCGTCTTTCGCCTCCAGGGGTAGTTCGACAAATTTTGCGCCGAGGCTCATGATCTGGTCCTTGACAGCCGGACGGACATCATACGCCTGAACGACCGCGCCAAGCCGTCGCGCCGTGGCGATGGCCTGCAAACCGGCGACTCCTGCGCCGATCACAAACACCCGCGCCGGAGCCACGGTCCCGGCGGCGGTCATCAGCATGGGAAACATGCGAGGGAGCGCATCCGCTGCCATCAGGACGGCCTTGTAGCCAGATACGGTTGCCATGGAGGAAAGCACATCCATGCTTTGTGCGCGGGTGATGCGAGGCATCAGCTCCATTGCAAAGGCGGTAACGCCGGTTTGTGCCAGATCCCGGACGGACTGCGGTTCGGCGAGCGGTTCAAGCATTCCGAGAACCACCTGTCCTTTGCGCAGTCGAGTCAGATCCTGACGACCGGCATCGGGATTAGCGCCGAGACCGCGAACCTGGGCTATAATCTCAGCCTGGGAGAACAACGCATCCCGACCTGGAACCACGGTCGCGCCTTTTTCCGAGTATGCCTGGTCGGGATATGCGGCACTGACTCCCGCGCCGGATTCCACCAGCACTTCGAGGCCCGCCTTGGTCAACGAAGGGAGAACAGCGGGAATCAAAGCGACCCGCCGCTCACCAGGAAAGGTCTCCTTGGGAACTCCAATTTTCATGCCCATTACCTGTGGAGAAAGATTCTGTGGGACCGCCATAGTGCGGCCCTGCGAAACACATCCGAAAAGTCTACCTGCAAATCCGTCAAACGCAAAAGGCCAGTGAACGCGATCCTGACGATTTTCCATTTATTGCCAAATGGAATATAATCAGGCGAATTTCATCGGAAGGAGACTGAAGAATGAACTCCAGGGAGCGAGTCCTTGCCGCGTTGAACCATATCGAACCTGACCGTGTGCCGGTTGATCTGTCGGGGCATCGGTCATCCGGCATCAGCGCGATGGTGTATCCCAAGCTGCGGAAACATCTTGGTTTACCGCCGTGCCTGGTGCGTGTATACGATCCGATCCAGCAGCTGGCCGTTGTGGATGAGGATGTCCTGGACCGTTTCGGAATCGACACCATCGAGCTGGGGCGCGCGTTCGCACAGGAGGACGACGCTTGGGCCGACTGGATTCTGCCCGATGGGACGCCCTGCCAGATGCCTGCCTGGGCGAATCCCGAACGGGGCGAGAAAGGGTGGGTATTGCGTTCCGTGAACGGGAATGTGATTGCCAGACTCCCCGATGGGGCGATTTACTTTGAGCAGTGCAGCTACCCGTTTCTTGAGCAGGACGATATCGACAATATCCCGGCGGCCATGCAGGAGTCGATGTGGACTGCAATCGCCTCTCCTCCCGGCCCACTGATCGCCGGACCGAACGGGAAAGAGGTTCTTCGCAATGGCGCACAGAGACTGCGCGAAGAAACGGATCGCGCGATTATCGGCCTGTTCGGTGGAAACCTGCTGGAGATGGGGCAGTTTCTGTATCGGAACGACAATTTTTTCATGCTTCTTGCGGGGGAACCGAAACGGGCACATGCGTTTCTGGATCGCGTAGTCGAAATGCACTTGAAGAACCTGGAATCGTTTCTGGGCTGTGTCGGGGAGCATATCGACATCATCCTGTTCGGCGATGACCTGGGAATGCAGACCGGCCCGCAGATTTCGCCGAAGATGTACCGGGAATTTTTCAAGCCCCGGCACAAAATCCTCTGGAACCGAGCGAAGGAACTGGCGGATGTCAAGGTAATGCTTCACTGCTGCGGTGGCGTTCGGTCCATTCTGGGCGACCTGATTGAAGCCGGGCTGGATGCGATGAATCCTGTGCAGACGACGTGCGACGGAATGGATCCCAGGGAATTGAAAGCCGAATTCGGGAAGGACCTCACATTCTGGGGCGGCGGTTGCGATACCCAGGGTGTCCTGATGAAGGGTACACCGGACGAGGTCCGAAGACATGTCCGCGAGATGGTGGAGATTCTCCGACCGGGTGGGGGATTTGTCTTTCAGCAGGTGCACAACATCCTTGCGGATGTTCCGGCGGAGAATGTGGTTGCGATGCTGGAGGAAGTGAAGGAAATTAAGAATTGAGAATTAAAAATTAAGAATTGAAGAGAAGAAAGGGACGAAAGGGACATAAGGGACGAGAAAGAAGGGGACTCAGCCGAAGATCAGGTTATAGCCGATTGAGAAGATGGCGAGGTCAACAAGGGTGTGGGAGAGCCAGATACCGGCAAGGCTGTTCTGTTTTCGATACATCCAGCACCACAATGCGCCGCCAAGCCCCACGCAGGTTCCGAAAAAGAAGGCTCCCCAGAAGGAGAAATAGCAGCCCAGAATTACATAATGGTGCGCA
This sequence comes from Candidatus Omnitrophota bacterium, assembly GCA_029568995.1. Classification (GTDB taxonomy): domain Bacteria; phylum Hinthialibacterota; class Hinthialibacteria; order Hinthialibacterales; family JAKPRU01; genus JAKPRU01. Next base: position 6,337 of record JAKPYU010000516.1, read on the forward strand.
GCGAATGCCAGATTCGCCAGGAAATACGCGGGCAAGGGCTTTACCAGTCGATCCAGCGATCCGAACACAAACCACCGCCAGTAGTATTCCTCCAGGAATGAATGAATCATCGAAACGAAGATCCCAAATAGTATGTAGTGCTCCAGGACTCCGATTTCCTCCACTTTCGCATGGATCGTATCCGCATGAAGCCGCACATAATCACCCAGCGGCGTGAAGAGATACAGCAGAAAGACGGACCCGGCGATCAAAAGGCCGCTCAGTCCCCCCAACGGAAGCGCGTGAAAGTGTTTTCGCCAATCGAATGCCAGGCCGGTTCGATGGAATCCTGTGGTCAGTGCAATGGCGGCAATCGGCCAGAAGACCAGGAACAGTTTCGTTATCAGAAAAAGCACCTTCCCCAACGGTGTCCCCGCCAGAATCACGAAATAGAACAGGGAGCCTGCCATGGGTACGGTCATTGCC
>JAKPYU010000433.1 GCA_029568995.1 Candidatus Omnitrophota bacterium
CTGAAGGTCACTCACGGAATCGCGGACGCGGAAGGGGACATACCCGCAGGAGAAACACTTGTCGGTCGCTTCCAATTCGCGTGTGCCATCTTCCCCCTTAACGGAGAAAGAATGATAGGCGATGGAGACAATCGCCCCGCATTGCGCGCATCGATAATAGGATATTTGTGACATGACCCTCGACCTCAATGCACTGATTTCCATCCATCTCAAATCAAACCACTTTCGCAAGCGGAACAAGACATCACATTTCATCCTTCGTTATGAGATCAGTATACCTGCAAGAAGCCTCCAAGGGAAGCGTTTCAGAGAAAATTCTTCATTGCGTTGCAATCCCCTTGTTCCATTTGACTTGCAGTTTGCGGTGCGATATATCTGTTGTTCGTACGAGAGTGAACAACCGGTGACCATTGCAGATTTGACGTATCCAATGGATACCATCCGGCACAAGAAGACTCTGCGACAATATCTCCTTCGAGCGATTCCATGCATCTGACACTGATCAACGGTCCGTGGTTTTTCGGCAAGCGCCTGGAATTCCTTTCGCAGAATCTGGGCCTGGCATATCTGGCGGCCTGTCTCCGTGAAGCGGGTCATGAGATAACAATTCTGGACGCAGTGGCCGAAGCGCCAACCCAGAGAACCTGTGTTCGATTGAAATATCAAACGGTTTATCGGTGGGGATTGGACTATCCTGAGATTGTCCAACGGATTCCTGTACGCACAGAGGCCATCGGAATCACGGTTCCATTCACAAACAACCGAATCATCGCGCAGGAATTATCATCCGCGATCAAGGTGCGTTATCCCGATATCCCGCTTCTTCTGGGAGGAGTATTTCCATCCACGCAACCGGCGGAGGCGCTTTTCCCGGCTGTGGATTATGTGATTCGCGGAGAAGGGGAACACGCGATAGTCGCATTCGCCAACGGAGTCTCACCCAATAAGATCCCGGGACTTGTGTTCCGAAGGGACGGAGAAGTCGCGGAGACCGGGCCGGTCACATTCGAACGGAATCCCGATCTGTTTCCCTTCCCGGCACGGGACCTGTTGCCGATGGAAACCTACGTGCGTCATTCGCCTCGCGGATTGATCGGCAGACGTTCGGCCTCGCTGATTTCGTCGCGGGGATGTCCGTTTCAATGCAATTACTGCTCGGTGCACCCGGTCGCGGGAAGATTGTGGCGACCGCGTGCAGCGGAACGGGTGCTCGAAGAAATCGACCAATTGGTCGAGCGATGGCAGATCAATCATCTGGAGTTTGAAGATGACAACATGACCATCGACCTGGATCGGGTCAAAGCCATCCTGAACGGATTGATTGAACGCAGGAAGAAAGGGATTCCACTCACGTGGGAAAATCCCAACGGGATTCGAACCGAAACGTTGGATGAGGAGTTTGTGGCGATGTGCCCGCCATCCGGCAATCGAACGCTGTACCTGCCGGTGGAGCACGGCAGCCGGGACATGCTCAAGAAGATGAACAAAGTGCAGGACCTGGAGGCCGTGGAACGGGTGATCGGCTGGTGCGGAAAGCACGGTGTTCGCACGGTGATCTTTTTCATTGTCGGGTATCCGGGAGAGACGGACGCCCTGTGGCGTGAGGGGTGGGAATACGCGCGAACGCTGCGGCGACTTGGCGCAACACGGTTTGAGGTGTTCATCGCAAAACCGTATCCCGGAACGCGCCTGTATGAGGAATGCAAGACCAGGAACCACCTGATTCATCCCGATGCGGAGAACGTGGTGTATGACATGGATTTTGCGGGAGTGCGGACACCGGAGTTCATGGAATGGGAGATCCTGCGCAGACGGCGGGTGATGAAGTGGGATCTCAATCCGAAGTCTGCGACTCTGAAAGCGGCGGTTTCCGGTATCCTTCCCGGTTGTCTGTTCCGACGGCTGAAAGCGATTCAGGAGCGATGGATCGGGCCGAAGGAGAAGGATGAAGAAGTGAACCACTAAGACACGAAGGCACAAAGATACGGAGAATGAAAAAGGAAGTGCGCTTGTGCCAGGAAAGACCCTCACCCCCCGGCCCCTCTCCAAGGATGGAGAGGGGGAGAGGGTTCGGAGGAGGAGGCATGGAATAGGGGCTGCATCAGAAAAGGGCGTGGAAGATTGCTGCTTGACACGGAATCCGGGAGTCACTAGACTCTTTGTGAAGGAGAAGATCCTTGGAAACTGATATTTTACCAGAAATCCCTGGAGTTGACTGGTTTGGAAGCCCGGATGCCTGTTCCATTCCAAATTCACATCCCGCACGCCGTAAGTCGAAACAAGAAAGCACCATAACCGTCATTAAGGCGGGTGGGTCGACTGCTCGATGAGTATAGAAACCCCCACTGAAACCTCGTACACCTTCAAGTTGCTGAACGCGCAAGAGGCGTTGAGTCTGTTCGGACGCCAGGATCAGCATTTGCGGATGATCCAGGAACGTTTTACGGCAACCATTGTGGCACGGGGAGATGAGATCAAGATTTCGGGAGGTGCCGGGGATGTGGCGCGAGTTGTGGATCTGTTCGATCAGCTACTGGTGCTGTTACGAAGAGGAGAAAAGATCCGGCGGCAGGAGATCCAATACGCGCTGGACATGCAGAGCGAACCGGGGAGACCGGCCATTTCGGATTACATCGGGAAATCGCCGCTGGCCTTGCGCGGAAAACGAGGGATTATCAAGGCGAAAACAATCAATCAGCATCACTACATGGAAGCGATTGCGAACGACGATATTGTGTTCTGTATCGGCCCGGCGGGAACCGGCAAGACATACCTGGCCGTGGCGGCAGCGGTGGCCTCACTCGAGAGGCGGGAAGTGCGTCGGATCATCCTGACACGCCCCGCCGTTGAAGCCGGAGAGTCGCTCGGTTTTCTTCCCGGAGACTTGCAGGCCAAAGTCGATCCGTATCTCAGGCCGCTTTACGATGCCTTATACGACATGCTGGACGCCGAGACGGTGCGTCGGTATATCGAGCAACGGGTGGTGGAGATCGCTCCGCTGGCGTACATGCGCGGTCGCACGCTCAACAGTTCTTTCGTGATCCTGGATGAGGGACAGAACACCACCTCGGAACAGATGAAAATGTTTGTGACCCGTCTGGGCATGCAGTCCAAGGCGATTATCACGGGCGATATTACCCAGATCGACCTGCCGCTGAACCGGCGGAGTGGGCTGGTGGAGGTGTGTGGTATCCTGGAGGGTATCCAGGGGATTTCCTTTGTATACTTCACGCATCAGGATGTCGTTCGGCATCCGCTGGTCCAGCAGATTGTGGCGGCCTACGAGCGGTACACGGCGGCCAGGGAGAATGGTGACAGAAACGGCGGGCAAGTCCGTGTGGAATCGGACGCGGAAAGGAACGATTGATGCGCTGGCCGGGCATACCGTACCTGCGTAAATGGACCCGTAGCACAGGGAATGGAAACGGGGGCGGAATTGCTCTGCGGTTTCGGGAGATTCGCGCCTTTTTTACGGAGCAGTCGCTGCGGCTTCTGCGTGGCTGCATCGTGCTGGCGATGATGATCTGCCTGTTTCTGCTGGCTCGTCCGTCCGGGTCCAGCTATTTGCGTGGGCTGGAAGAAGGAGATATCCCCAGCCGTCCGATCAAGGCCGCATTTGCCTTCGAATACGAAGATCAGGATGAAACGGAAAAAAGACGCACGGAGGCGGCCTCACAGGTCCGACCCGTATACGAGATCGCCGATGATGTCATCCGTGGAACTTCCACAACGTTCGCTGCCCTGGTGATTCGCCTGAAGGAACTCGACGAGCAACCGATGGATGCCGGATCGCTTCAAAAATGGATCGCCTCGGTCGAGCAGGATCTCAGCATTCAACTCGACAATAAGCTGTATCCGTTGACCTCGGAATCGTCCACCGGCCCATCGGGAACCTGGGCCGCACTCGTGGAGTATCGAAAATACGAGAGTTTCTGGGCCGTCCTGGGAAAGATCATTGACAAACAACTGACAGAAGGAATTGTCGATAATCGTGTGCCCATCGACCAGTCCCGTGCAAAAGCAGACTTGGCAGCAGAGCAAAGCCACAATGTGGGGATCATTCTGAAGTCGTCGGATGGCGAGGAGTTTCTGCAAGCCAACACAGAGTCCTTATTAACCCGGCAAGAATTCCTGGACAACGCCAAGGGGCTTCTACAGAAGGAATTTCCGAAAGAGGATCTGGCGATTCTGCGCAGCCTGGGAGAGGACATTCTGGAAGCGGTCGTAACCACGCCGACCTTGACCTATCTGCGAGAGGACACGGAGAAACAGAAAGACCGGGCACGGGCTGAAGTGGCCCCGGTCATGGTTCCGGTCAAGGAAGGGATACGCCTGGTCGCCGAAGGGGAGCAGATCACGGCAAGACAGGTCATGATCTTGCAGGCGTACCAGAAATTGCTGGGCCTGTCATGGGTGTCGGAGACGGGACTGTTCATTCTGGCACTGGGTACCAGTCTCATCATTCTGGCTTACCTGCGTCGTTATCACCGTCCCCTGTCGAGAGATCCGCGTCAGATGGCGGTAGTGTTATTGATTTTCGTCCTGGTGCTGACGCTGGCGAGAATCGCGTCCTACCTGGCGCGTCTGACACCCGATCTGGAGAACGTGGGATTTGCCGTCCCGATCGGCGCATTGGGTGTGCTGATTACGCTATTGGCAAGCGGTCGCCTGGCGGCGTTCCTTGTGGCGATGGGCTCGGTCTATGCCGGTTTGATCTACGGCGCGGATTCGATGGAATACGATCTGCGTTTCGCCATGGTGGGGTGTTGGTCGGGATTTGCGGCGATTATGGCGGTCCATGGGATTCGCCAGCGGAGCGATCTCTATCGAGCGGGATTCCTTGTGGCGATCATGTCCGTGCTGATCATCCTGGCCCTCAGCGTGATGGATATTCAGGATTTCGACCACCTGAGCCGCGAAATGGACCGGATGAAGTGGACGCTGCAATGGGGACTGGTGAACGGCGCGCTGGTGTTCATGCTTTCCATCGCGACTCTGCCGCTGTTTGAGGACATGCTGGGGGTCACGACGGATATCAAGCTTCTGGAGCTGGGTCAGAAAACACTGCTCTTGCAACGACTGGAAAAAGAAGCGCCGGGAACCTACCAGCACACCATGACGGTTTCCACATTGGCGGAATCGGCGGCGGAATCCATCGGGGCGAATGCGTTGCTCACACGAGTGGGGGCTTACTATCACGACATCGGAAAGATGGTCAAGCCTGCATATTTCACCGAGAACCAGCAAACCGCGAGCGACAAGGCCCGCCATGCGAAACTCAAGCCGCAGATGAGTGTGCTGGTGATCCGGAACCACGTGAAATACGGCCTGGAACTGGCCAAGGAATACAAGCTGCCACGGGTTATCCAGGATTTCATTCCGGAGCATCATGGGACTACATTGATCGCCTATTTTTACAACCAGGTTCTGGCGTCACAGCCGGCAGAGACAGTCCGGGAAGAGGATTTTCGATATCCGGGGCCAAAGCCACGAAGCAAAGAAACCGCGATTGTTATGCTGGCGGATACCATTGAAGCGGTTTCACGAACTCTCTCGGAGCCGAATGAAGGACAGATCCGGGTCACCGTCCAGAAAATCGTGAACGACCGATTTTTCGACGGGCAGTTCGACGAGTGCAAATTGACTTTGGCGGATCTCCGCAAACTGGTGGATTCGTTTTCCGACAGCCTGACACACATGCTGCACCAGCGGATCAAGTATCCGCCTCGTCCACCCAAGAGGGGAGGACCGACAGATCCCGACGCGGAAGAGGATACTCCGCTTTCCCGAACGCCCAGACTGGGGGTGGCGTAGGGAGCAGGGTGGACAGACAAGGACCGACACTGACTGACACGGAACAACACAGACACAAGCATCACACAATCTATGGAAATTGATATTCTATATGACATCTCGTGCCCGGAAGTCGACGCGGCTTGGCTGCGCGATCTTCTGGAGACGGCTGTGCGGTCCAGTGGCGAGACCGATGTAGAGTTATCGGTGTCGCTGGTGAACGACGATACCATTCAGGATCTGTCGCGGCGATACCTGGACAAGGATGCGGCGACGGATGTGATATCATTTCCCCAACGGGACGAATCCGATCCCACCAGCCGTCACCTGGGCGACATCGTGATATCGGTGGACACCGCACGTCGCCAGGCCGCCCTGGCGGGACATAGCGTTCAAGAGGAGGTTCAGCACCTGGCGGAGCATGGACTTCTGCATCTTCTGGGATTCGAGCATCATGGAGCAGATCACGAGGAATGGAACCGGGCCGCCATCCGGTTCGGACTTTCCCATCACGTTATAGACTTGGAAAGGACGGATTGAGGCCGGTCGAGGAAAGGAGAGAACGTTTCTCTCCGTAAACCCATCGGCAATATTTTGGACAATACCCTGTTTTTCAGTATCTCGATTCCAGGTTTCTGCATCCTGCTGATTCTGTCGGCTTTTTTCTCAGGCTCCGAGACCGCACTGACCTCGATGACGAAGTTGCGGATCAAGCGCCTGTTCAACGAAGGGAGCGGTTCATACAAGAAACTGGAATCGTGGCTTCACGATCCCAATCGATACCTGGTTACGATTCTGGTGGGCAATAACATCGTGAACATCGGGGCCTCCATTATGGCAACGGGGATATTCACTCGACTCCTGGAACAGTACGGGTGGGATCATACAGGTGCAGCCGGAGGCGGTCTGGCGTTCGGCACAGTGACTCTGCTGCTGCTGGTATTTGGAGAGATCACACCCAAGACGTTTGCGAAACAACATGCGGATCGTATCTCGATCCTGGTCATTCGCCCGTTGGATCGGCTCTATTATGTATTGTATCCCTTCATCTTGATGTTCCTGGCCATTTCCAACACGCTGATTCGTCTCCTGGGCGGCGAGACCGTAAAAGAAGTGCCGATTGTCACCGCCGAGGATGTGCGCACATTGATTGAGGTCAGTGAGCGAGAAGGGCTAATCGAACAAGAAGAACGAGAGATGATTCATCATATCATCGACTTCGGGGATACCGTGGTCAGGGAAATCATGATTCCGCGTGTCGATATCCAGGCGCTTGATGTGGAAACTCCGTATGATCAGGTGCGGAAAGCGGTGATCGAGGGAGGTCATTCGCGAATTCCGGTCCATGACGGGGATATCGACCAGGTCATCGGCATTCTATATGCCAAAGACCTCCTGGCGTTTCAGTATTCGGACGGAAAGGAATGGGCGCTCCGAGACATTACCAGACCGGTACTTTTCATTCCCGAAAGCAAGAAAGTGAATGACCTGTTGCAGACATTCCGCCAGGACCGAACCCATATCGCGATGGTTGTCGATGAATATGGCGGGATCGCCGGATTGATCACCATCGAGGATGTGCTGGAGGAGATTGTCGGCGATATCCAGGACGAACACGATAAAGAGGTGCCGGATTATTACATTGGGAAGAACGGCGAGATTATCGCAAACGCCAAGGTCGATGTTGACGTTCTGCGGGAAGACCTGGACCTGGATTTTTCGTTACCCGATGCGGAATTCGAGACGTTGGGAGGTTTTATCACATGTTACCTGGGGGATTTGCCACGAACGGGGCAAGTCGTGACATACGGTGCGATTGAAATGACGATCCTGGACGCGGATGACCGGCGGATCAAACGGGTGAAACTGGTTCGACGGCCATCCGAGGAAGAAGCGGAGAGGGAAACGGATACGGAATGACGAGGCGCAACCCCCTCTGTATCTCCCCCAATTTTGGGGGAGAAAAGAACACCAACCAATCAATATTGCCGGAATAGAGGATGCATGTTTAAGAACGCGCTTCGAGATCTTCGGAATTACTTCATCAGCGGCTTGTTCATCGTGGTTCCCATCGGAGTCACGATCTACATGGTGTGGGGCATTTTTAACTACCTGGATGAATGGCTTCGGGAATCCAGGTTGCTTGACAATACGCTCAGTTCTTTCGGCATTCCCGACCGGTTTCCCCGGTACGGCGTGGGATTTTTGACTACTATTTTTCTGATTATTGCGGTCGGTTTTCTGGGCCGTCTCTATATCGGCAAGAAAATGCTCCTTCTTCTGGAGTATCTTCTTTCGCACATTCCCGTAGTCAACTGGTTATACAACCTGATCAAACAGATCAGTTACGCTTTTTTCGGAAAGAATCGGCGAGTCTTTCAGCAGGCGGTGCTTGTTCAATATCCACGAAAAGGTATTTACGCAATCGCGTTTCTGGTTGCCCCGGAAGATGGTCAGATCGGCCGCACAGTCGGACAGAATCTCAGCTACGTGTTTCTCGCCACGACACCCAATCCGACGTCCGGTTTCCTGCTATTGGTACCCAACAAGGAGATCATTCCGCTGGACATCAGTGTGGAACAAGCTGTCAAAATGGTCATCTCCTCCGGGATGGTGGCTTCCGACTCCTCGATCCCGTTACCGGAGAAGCAAGAGGAAGCGCATCAGGAATCTGAAAAGATTTTCTCATGAAACAGGTGAGTGAAATGGCGCTGCAAATTCATAACAGAGGTGAATAGATGAAACTCGCTTATGTAGAATCTCAAGGCAAACGGTTTTTGGCAACTCCCCAGGATGCAGGGAATCCTGAAGGGACCTTGCTGGATTTGTCCCGTGCGGCAGCCTGCCACGCTGCGTCGCGCGGCACGGAATTGAAATACCCGGACTCAGTAGTCGATTTTTTGACCGGTGAGTATGGCACATCGAAAGCCAGAAAGCAATTAGTGGATTTTATCGAACAGCATCACTTGACCGACGATCTTGCGGTCACCGGTCCGGTCCGATTTCTTCCGCCGGTTCCCTGCCCCCAGAAGATATTAGCACTGGGACGCAATTATGCGGCCCACGCGGCGGAAAGCAATCTCAGCGTTCCCAAAGAGCCGATTATTTTCTCCAAGTCTCCCATGTCGGTCATCGGGCATGAGGACGCCGTCCTGATCCCACCGGACACCGGAAGAGTGGACCATGAGATCGAGTTAGCCGTGATCATCGGCAGGCAGGGATACCGTGTAAACCGCACACAAGCCGCTGAAATGGTTGCCGGGTATACGATCCTCAACGACGTTACCGCGCGCGCCATGCAGATCCGTGACATGGCCGAGGCCAGCCCCTGGTTCCGATCCAAATCGTTCGACACGTTCTGCCCCATGGGGCCGTGGGTGGTCACACCGGACGACATGCCGGACCCGCTTCACGTGGATCTCGAATTGCGTGTCAATGACGACGTGCGGCAGTCCTCCAATACCCGGTATATGATCTTCGATATTCCTTTTGTACTGGAATTCATTACCCAATGGATCACCGTGGTTCCGGGCGACATTCTCTCTACCGGAACGCCTGAAGGGATCAGCGAGGTCCATCCGGGCGAGATCATGACTGCGAAGATCCAGGGGATGGGGACGCTGCGAAATCCGGTGAAGTCGCTTACATAAGTAGTTGTGCGATATCCCGATCGGTTACCATTTCGCCGGGGAAAAATGTCTCGAGGCGACGGCAGAGATTGCGTAATTCTCGGGCGTTTCCGGGAAATGAATATTCCGTTAATCTTTGCAGTGCCGAGTCGGAGAGTACGGGTCTCTGACCGTCGGGCAGCCGGGTCAAAAAGGACTCGATCAGAATCGGTATGTCTTCCGGTCGTTCCCGCAACGGCGGCATGTTGATCCGGAGAACATCCAGACGGTCGAACAGGTCGATCAGGAACTCCCGTTCAGCTGCGGCCTGCTGGAGGTTCCGATTCGTCGCGGCAATAATCCGGGTCTCGACTTTCATGTCGATCTTGCCGCCGATCCGTCGGATTTTGCCCTCTTCCAGGAACCGGAGCAGTCGTCCCTGGCTTTCCAGGGAGAGCAGGCCGATTTCATCCAGGAACAGGCTTGTGCCGTCAGCCTCCTCCAGGCGGCCGGTGACCCGATTCACCGCGCCGGTGAACGCGCCGCGCTCGTGACCGAACAGGGTCGATTCCAGGAGCGTGCCGGGCAAGGCCGCGCAGTCGATGAATACCATGGGCCGTCCGCGGCGTTTCCCGGCTGCGTGAATCGCTGCCGCACAGAGGTTCTTACCGGTTCCTCGCTCCCCCAGAATCAGCACCGGGTGATGGCTTCCGGCTACCGCCTCAATTCGATCCCGAACCGCCGCAATCGCGCGCGAAATCCCCATCAGCTGATTTTTTTCGTACATGGCTCCTGTCCTCCACAATCGGTTTGTGGGCAAAGGTTACATGGAACCATCATCAAAAATCTTTCGCGCGGAATCTTGTTTTCTTCGCCAATTCGCGAAGGCCGTGCGCGATTCTCCCGATATTCGCAACATCTTCGCGAAATGGAGAACGCACCCGGCAAACTCGACAAACCATCCGTTTTAGGAGAGGATTTCAGACAGCCGCCATTGCGACAAGCGGGCGGGAATTAGAAGGAGATCAAACTATGGCACAGCCGACAGAGCATTTATCAAGAAGAGAATTCGTGAAACAAGGGGCGATGGCCACCGCAACGGTGACCGCATTCAATATCCTCGGTTCCAAGGACGCGCGGGCAGCGGCACCCATCAAAATCGGTCTGATCGGGTGCGGCGGGCGCGGCCGGCACGATATCGACATGGCATTCAAGGGAACGACCGACATTCAAGTCACCGCGCTGGCGGACCTTTTCCCGGATCGCATGGAGAAAACACGGGGCATTTTCGAAGAAAAATACGGAGCGAAAATCGACAAGGATCGGTGTTTCATCGGCCTGGATGCTTACAAGAAAATGATGGAGACCGATGTGGATTGCGTGTACCTGGTCACGCCGCCGGTTTTCCGCCCGGCGATGCTCACGGCGGCGGTCAACGCGAAGAAACACGTATTCATGGAGAAACCGGCGGCGGTGGATTCGCCCGGTGTGAGAGAAGTCATTGCCGCAAGCGAGAAAGCCAAATCGCTCGGACTCTCAATTGTGGCCGGAGTACAGCGCCATTTCGCCCCGAACCGCATTGAGGCGGTCAAACGAGTACACGACGGCGCAATCGGAGAGATTGTCGCGGCGCGGGCATATTGGCTGGGCGGGGCCATCGGGTTCCATGAGCGGCAACCCGAATGGACCGATTTGGAGTACCAGATGCGGAATTGGTACCATTTCCTGTGGCTGTCGGGAGACCATATCGTCGAGCAACATGTACATAATCTGGACATGATTCACTGGGGCACACAACAGCATCCGGTAAAGGCTATCGGCTGTGGCGGACGATCCTGGCAGAAACTCGGTAACATCTGGGATCACCATGCGGTCGATTTTACATACGAGAGCGGCATGCATCTGGCGAGTATGTGCCGTCAGATTGCCGGGTGCAAAGACAATGTTTCCGAATTTGTAGTCGGGACAAAAGGAAGTTCGGATCTGAAGACGTTTGTCGAGGCTGATGGAAAGCGGCAGGAATGGGACGCCAGTGCGCCGGAGCAGGAAATCGACGAAAACCGCGCTCTCTTCAAGAGTATTCGCGAAGGCGCCGGGATGAACATGGCGAAAGACATTGCGATCAGCACCATGTATGCGATCCTGGGCCGTTTGGCGGAGTATAGCGGGCAGGAAGTGACGTGGGAGGAAGCCTACAATTCCAATGAAAGGCTCGCCCCCGAAAAGATCGAATTCGGCCCCATCCCGCTGCCGCCGGTAGCCATACCGGGTGGTAGAGAATATGCGGGAGAAGGATGGGTGACGGGGTAACGAAGTTGGCGGGCAGGCACAGCGGCCTGCCCCTACGATTGCGGGGACAGACAAATGGTTACCGTAGGGGCAACCACCGTGGTTGCCCCTTTCTGTTATGGGACATAGGGAGATCAATACACCGCCCAATCCCCCACACCCGTTTCGTCTACAAAGAGCAATTCGCCGAAGGGGCGGGCGTAGAGGGTTGCGACGGAGGGGAGATTCCAGACCAGGGTAATCGCCTCGTTGGTTAGCCGTCCCACCTGGAACGCCCAGCGGTCGCCATCGCGTGGAGCAGGAGTGACCACAAGGCTGTTATCCGGCGAGCCATCGGTAGCATACACCGGCGGCGACTGCATATCCCCGGTGTAGTTGAATGCGGAAAACGGAACCGCGAGTTCCACAATCGCGGTATCCGGCGCGATATTATCCGGCAAAAGCGTTATCCCGATCTGCATCGCCGGGTCCCAGATATTCGGGTCACCATCCACCAGTTCCAAGTCGTAGCCCGCCGCCGTGAGCTGGTACGGCGGGCCGGTCTCCTCCAGGACATCGCGTTTCAGGTCGTCGAATCCCACAATGCCCCAAAGCGGGTCCGTATGAGTGGTTTCCAGGGTGACCGCGATATGGTACTGGTCCGGCGTGTTGCTCGGCGGATCGTTGTTCCGGCTGACATCATCGGTCGGTTCGAGAAAGATCTCCAGGTCATCGCCCAGGGAAGCGTAAAACTGCCCCGTGTCGGTTCCAAGAATATCCTCATCGTCCGCATTCGAATCATCGCCGGTTGAGAGAATCGGGAAGATGTTGGAGTCGCGGACAATCACCAGGAGATACAAAGTCGATTCGGTCTGAAGCGCCTGGAACGTGACGGTCATGTCCTCCGCCGCCGGTTCGCCGGTGCCGATCTGCACAAAATCCCCCCCGGCGGGCGCGGCGTTCGCCCATTCACCGGAGGCGCTGTTCACCACGCCATCGACTGTCGGCGCGATGATTGCGCGACGCACCTCGTAACTTTTAACCCCCTCCGCCCACGCCAATCCGGCAATAAGAACCAGAGTGATTCCAAGCCATCCCAAAAAAACGATTCGTATTTTCATCGGTGAATCCAGATTCCTTTTCGTGGTAACAGCGCCGAAACAGCACTATCCAACATTCCATTTGACAAAGTATCATGATGCCCAAATTGCGTCAACTTCATTTTCACTTTCAGGATATGACGGACCGATGACCGCCGTTCTTTCCGGGTTCTGGCAATGCTGGCTGTTGTTTGCGCTGGGAAGCCTCGTTGTGTCCCGGTATCGACAGTCGCTGCGACTCGGCGAAGAGGTCGCGCTGTCGGTGGGTCTCGGCACGGTGATAACCTCCGCGCTCATTTTTCTGCTGTTGCTGGCAGGGATTTTTCAACCGGTTGCGGTCGTTTCCGTTTTCCTGCTGCTGACCCTGATTTCCGCAAGGCGTGGCGAGTATCTCGCCCGGCGTGTTCGGACAGCGCTGTGGGAGGCGATTCGGGCAAACCCGGTGTTGAGCGCCGTCGCATTCGTGCTGCTCATTCCGCATTTTCTGTCCGGGATGACACCCGAAGTGGAAGTGGATTCGCTCTGGTATCACCTGGGCGTCCCGCAATTTTACCTGATTCGGGAGAGGCTGTGCGAAGTCCCGTTTTGCCTGCCGTCGCATTACCCGATGAATTTTCATCTTCAATACGTATTTTCTCTTCTCATCGGGAACGACGAGACGGCAAAAATAGTCGTCGTCTTTTTATTCCTCCCGATTTGCGCGCTGATTTATTCATTAACCCGGCAGCGGTCCGACAGGAAGACGGCCCTCTTTGCCGTGATTCTTTACCTCTCGATGATCCACCACCGTCTGCCGGTGATGGCGAATGTCAAGAGCGCGGTGTTGCTCTTTTCGCTTCTTTCAACAATGTTCCTTTGGCAATGGATGGAAGAAAAGCGGGAGAGCGATTTCTGGATTTCCGCATTCTGGTGCGGCATCGCGATAGGGACAAAGTTCAACGCGCTGATCTTTTGTCTATTACTGCATACGGCAGTCGTGTTTCTATGGATGGCGTATCAGCGGAATTGGCGTGACGCAATCTTGCGACCCGTGGGATACCACGCGGTCGGGTGGACGCTGCTTTCACCATGGATGATCAAGTCGTATCTCTACACTGGAAATCCATTATACCCGCTTCTCAGCGGCCTGTTCGGGGCGTGTGAGGGATACCTTCAGGCGATGCTTTCGAACGACTTGAATCATGGGCTGAATATCACACGTTCCGAAACAATCGGACAGTATTGTGCCCAGGTATGGCATAACATTCACTGGATGACATTCAACACGGACCTGATTTTTTTCCTGATCCCAGTCGGATTGCTGCTTCTGGTAATCGAATGGAGGAGATTCGCTCCGCAAATTCTCACGGGCGTTGTTGTGCTGCCGCTTTTTACACTACTGTGGGGATCGGACATCGGTCGTTTGTTCTCATTGACTTACGGGATATTCGCCGTTCTGATTGCGGTCGGGATATTTCTTCTGAGCAAAAGACACCGGATCGGCACGGTACTGTTTCTTATCATGGTGTGCGTGGTTCCCACAACGTTTCTCTATCAGAAATGGTTGTACTGTGGTTACCCGCAGATTGACTGGCATGGGCAGATTGCGGTTTCCGAGAAGGCGCGAACGGAGTACTTGTTGAATCATGACATCGTGAGTGAGGAAGACCTGGACGTGTATCATTACATCCAGGAAAATGTATCCAACCGATACAATCTCTACATCTACAACGGAGGATATCCGTTCTATCTGTATTTTCCGAAAATCTCCAGCGATGCGCATTTCAAGGAGACGCTCGATTTGTGGTTGAGTGAACTCGGCCCGGAAGAGACATCAAAGCGTCTGAAAGACCTGCATGTGAAATACATTTTGCATGGCGGAAGATCCGGTTGGACGGCAAAGGGCGTTGAGGATAAGAAAGCACGCTTTGAGGAATTCGTCGGCAGATTTGCGTGGTCCATACAAAAATTCGATCAGCAGGAGGTCTATGAGCTGCGGGGAGTTGTGGAGCCGCGTTGACAGGGTAACGGTTCTTACATAAGGTATAAAGTCCATTGCGACACGATGAGAAAGGAATGATGCAATCATGGAACTGGCGGAGCGCACAAAACGAATCGATTCATCCGGAATCCGCAAGGTATTCGCGTTGGCGGCGAATATGACCGACCCGGTCAATCTCTCCATCGGGCAGCCGCATTTCGATGTCCCGGAGAGCATTAAAGAGGTGGCTATTCAGGCGATTCGGGATGGACGAAACTCCTACACGTTGACAGCAGGAATCCCCGAGCTGCGCGAGCGGCTACTCGAACGCTATCGACAGAGACGCATTGAGGCAGAGGATGTGATCATCACCTCCGGTGCGTCGGGGGGAATCCTGTTGTGTTTTCTTGCGCTGTTGAACGAAGGCGATGAGATCATCATTCCGGACCCGTATTTTGTCATGTATAAACACCTGGCGAATTTCATCGGTGCAAAGCCGGTGTATGTGGACACGTATCCCGATTTTCAGCTGGACCCGGTGAAGATCGAGGCCGCAATTACGCCACGAACAAAAATGATCCTTTTGAACAGCCCGAATAATCCGACCGGTGTGGTCTATACGGAGGCTGTGCTGCGAGGCGTGATGGAAGTCGCCGCGAAACATGGGCTGACAATCCTGACGGATGAGATCTACGATTGCTTTCTCTACGATTCCAAACCGATTTCCATTGCAGAGTGGTATCCCAACACGATTGTGCTTTCCGGATTCTCAAAATCTGCCGCAATGACCGGCTGGCGTGTGGGTTATGCGCTCGCGCCGAAAGCGGTAGTCGCAGCAATGGCGAATATCCAGATGTACTCCTTTGTGTGCGCGCCGTCATTCGCGCAATGGGCGGCGCTGGCGGTCCTGGATGAGGATACCTCTGCCAATGAGGACGATTACCGAAGGAAACGGGATCTGATTTACGGCGGGATCAAGGACCGTTACGAAGTGACAAAGCCGGGTGGCGCATTTTATATTTTCCCGAAAGCACCGAGCGATGACGGAGACAGTTTCGTGCAGGAAGCGATTGGGAATAATTTGTTAGTCGTTCCGGGAAGTGTGTTTTCGGAGCGAAAGACGCATTTCCGCATTTCGTTCGCAGCGGAGGACAGGGAGATCGGCAGGGGGATAGAGATTCTGAATCGGCTGGCGGGATAGGAGGAGGAAGTTTATTTCCCTCACCCCAACCCTCTCCCGGGGGGAGAGGGAGCAAATCTCTGGTGGGCTAGCCCGGACGGGCTTGAGCCCACCCTACGCTCCAATTCCGCCTGCAAGGCTGCGGAAGAGGAGGCGGCCGGGGCCGGGGGATTCCAGGGCGGCACGGTCGCCGGTAGCAGCGCGGCGTTGCTCGCCCCAAGCGGTTCCCCAGGCGGACGGAATCTGACGCAGATAGAACGCCCGTTCGGGATGCGGCATCATCGCAAGCACATTCCCCTCGACATTGCAGATTCCGGCGACACTTCCCCAGGAACCGTTCGGATTGATCGGGAAATCCTCGTGCAGGTTGCCGTCATCATCGCAGTAGCGCCAGACAATCTGGTCGTTCTGTTCCAGTATGCGCCAGACACTCTCATCGCGGCACACGAATCGTCCCTCGCCATGGGAGATGGTCATAGGAAGAATCTGGTGACCATCAATTCCCCGGGTAAACGGAGTTCGGCCCGGTCGGGATTCATGGCGGAGATTGATCCAGTGGCAGTGATGCCCACGACGAACCACCTTTCCCTCACGTCGCATCAGGTTGGTGGCCAGGGCCATTTCGACCTGACCCGGATGAAGGCCCGGGACCAGCCCCGCCTCGATCAACACCTGTGCGCCGTTGCAGATTCCAAGAATCGATCTGCCGTTTGCGGCCTCCACGGCAAGCGCCTCCATCAAAGGCTCTTTTGCGGCAATCACGCCCGCACGGACACGGTCCTCGTACGAGAATCCGCCGCCGATGATGTAGGCATCGTATCCGGCCAGGGCGGAAGCCGGTTGATTCCAGCGGATCACCGTGACAGTACACCCGGACTGGCGCAAAGCGCGGGCGGTCTCGGACTCGCAGTTCGAGCCGGGGAATTGAATCAGCGCAACTTGAATCGCATCGGTCATTGTCGTCCTAATCTCCCAATCGCGAATATCCGCGCCGGTTTGTGCGGATGGCCCCGCCGCTCAAGGTATACAGACCGGCGCTGTGTGGTATAGCATAGCGCAATCGAAGCCTGCCATGGATGGCGGCGCATGATACCCAGGCACACAATCTTTCTCGATGGAGGAATACAGACCATGGCCACACCGAATCTGATCAACACCATCAAAGGATCGCTGCTGGAGAACTTCTTCCCCGCAGGCTGGGACCTGGAGAAGATCGACCGATGTTGCAGCGGCAAGCCGGAAGAGGCCACGCAGCGTCAGCCGTGGTGGAACAAGCGGTTCCTGCCGGTCCCGTGCGAGACGGTGCAGGAATTCGACGCCAAGATGGGCCATGAGATCGCCCAGACCATCCGCAGAACCAGGGAGGCCGGGAAGAAACTGGCTCTGATTCTTCCGGTGGGGCCGATGGGGATGTACGCCTGGACGGTGTATTTTTTGAAGGAATGGGGGATCGACTGCAAGCATGTCAACGGATTCAACATGGATGAATGGGCGGATGCGAACGGCAATTCAACACCGCCAAGCGAAGTCGGCTCGTTTCAGGGGGCCATGGAAGAAGCATTTTACGGGCCGCTCGGCAAACTGACCGTGCCGAAGAACCAGCGATTTTTTGCGACGAAAAAACTACTCCCCCAATACCCGGAACGGATCGCCGCTCTGAAGAAAGAGGGAGCGAACCTGGCCGTGGTGTTCGGGATCGGGCGCGTATGCCATATCGCGTTCTGGGAACCGCATTTCGCCGCCGAGTTCGGTTCGGTAAAGGAATGGAAAGCGCAGACGCATCGTATCGGCGCAAAGTTGCACCCGCTCACCATCGAGCAAAACGCGATCACGAGTTTCAAGAGCCGCACCACGCTGGTGCCATGTTACGCGAACACCATCGGTCCGGGGCTGTTTTTGCAGGCGGACTGGATTATCGGCGGCTGTGACGGCGTGCTTTCACGGGGAATGCAATGGCAGGGGATGAGCTTCTGGATGACTCTCCGTTACGGCACCGATCCGTGGGTTCCGTCTACGTTTATGCCGACCTTGCCGGGTAGATTATTCTTTGTAAACGAGCTACGCGGGCCGCTGGTAGCGGAATGCAATTAACGGCGTATAAGCGAATCGTCTTGACAATCCACTGACATGGATAGACCGCATGCAAGGATGCTTGTGCCACACGGAAGCACCCTCACCCCAACCCTCTCCCGGCGGGAGAGGGAGAAGATGACCGGATTCCAGTTTGCGCCGGAATGACGGGAGGCTTGCGGTTACAGGCAGGGACGCCTGTCCTACCGGGGAAGTGGGACGCGACAGGCAGGGACGCCTGTCCTACTGGTCCATCAAAAGATGCACAGGCAGGTCACAATTCCTGCTCCAGTTCCTTGAGTAGCTCCGGCTGGGTATCGGCAAGCGCCTCACGAAGCCGGGTCACCTGAGAACGGCTCAGTTGCACAGCATAGAGCATATATTCCTCGAACGCGGTGAAAGCCATGGGAGCCACCGCTTTCGTGATCTTCGACATTTCCTCCGCGTATTGGCGGATCTCTTTCTGTGCGTGCCAATCGAGACGCAATTTCAAAAAATGGAACAGGTTATGAAGGTCAATCTGCCAATACCACTCGGTGTATAGCGACAGGGGCAGGTTGATCCGGGCCAGTTCGCGGGAGATGTCTTCAGCGATCATTTCATCATAAGCCTGATAGGCCGATTCCTGTCCCTGGACCAGCCTATCCAGGACTTTCTTGCGCAGCTCCGGCGGGACTTCCTCCGTGGACCGTCCCTGGCGATTGCTCTTGCTCTGGAAACGGATATCGTCCTCCGGGGGCAGATAGAACTCATTGCGCATGACACTATACCGGCCCGAAATCTCATTGATCCGCGCGGTCCGGTGACGTACCCACTGCCGGGCAACGAAGATGGGCATTTTTGCGTGGAAAGTCAGAATCACCTGCTCGAAGGGTGATGTGTGTTGATGCTGCATCAGGTAATCAATCAGCAACCTGTCTTCCCGGATGGTTTTTGTGCCTTCGCCGTAGGAAACCCGGGCCGCCTGCACAATCCGGCGGTCACCGCCGAGATAATCCACCAGACGTACGAACCCCCGGTCGAGAACGGGGAACTCCTTATCGAGAATGGCTTCCGCCTCGGGAACCACAATATGGGCCATGGGAGTCGATCCTGCTTTGTTTAAGATTGAGAATCATCATAGCATGAAGAGCGGTCTGCCTTCACGGCATGGACATCCGAATCCGGTCCCAATCGGCCTTCTGATGGGTATCCCCTTCTGCGCGGGGCCATGATGAGCTACTATTCTACGATCTGAATATATACAGGAGAACCAGAACGCCTATGAACCCCTTATCCGTCGGGATTATCGGCTTGCAGCACCTTCATCCCAGAAGTTACATGCCCCTGTTCAAAGCGGTCGAAGAGGCCGAAGTGGTATGTGTTGCAGAGTCGGATGTTCAGTTGCGTGAAGCATTTACGGATGATTTCGGTGTGCGGGGGTATTCCTCCTGGAAGGAGATGCTGGAAAAAGAATCGCTGGACCTTGCGGCGATCTTCCTGCCTCATGTCGATTGCCCGGATGCCGCAGTGGCCTGTGCGGAGAAGGGGATTCACCTCCTGATTGAGAAGCCCATCGCAGCGAATCGCACCGGAGCAGAAAAAATTGTCGCGGCGGCGGAAAAGGCCGGTGTGAAGCTCAGCACACCTTATGTGTGGCGGTATCATCCCGTGGCGCGGGAAATGAAAAGCCTGATTGACCGGCAGCTCCTGGGGCGGATTGTCGGGTGTGAAGGCCGGTGCGCGGCGGGGAAGGTCCAGCGATATATCGACGGTCATGCAGGCTGGATTCTCGAACGGAGCAAGAGCGGCGGCGGCCCGATGTACAACCTTGGCGTCCACTGGATTGACCTGTTCCGGTGGTTTCTCAACGATGAAGTTGCCGAGGTGCTGGCCCGGAATGTGAAAGTGAATACAACCTATGATATCGAGGATAACTCGTTCGCGTTGCTGACGTTCCGGAGCGGGACCATTGTCGCGCTGGATATCAGCTACACCGTCCCGGACTCGTATCCCTACGGGCGGGATCTTTACCTGGGACTGCGAGGAACACAGGGCGTGCTTTCCTGGTCACCCTCATTTGAAGGGGTGAAAGAAACGCTGTTCCTGTGCAGCGATGCCCCGGATTTCTCAGACTCGCCGCGACGTCACTTGCAGTTTGAGCTGGAGAGCGCCCCGGGATACTGCGGGACCCTGGGGGTGCATTTCATTCGTGATATCGCCCGCTGCATTCTGGAAGATAAACCGATGCCGATTACAGGCAGGGATGCCATTGAAGCACTTCGCGTGGTCGAAGCGGTCTACGCTGCTGCCGAAAGCGGCAAAGCCGTGCAAATCCATCGTTAGTCCTTGAAAGGAATCCATAATGGCGGACAGAATCAAAGTCGTCGTTACCGATTACATTGAACCGGACATGAAATGGGAGGAAGAGCAACTCGCGAAACTCGGCGTGGAGTTCGCTCATTACCAGTTGAAATTCCGCCCCATGGAAGAGGTACTCGAAAAGATCCGCGATGCGCACATTATAGTAGTCAATATGGTCAAAATGCCCCGCGAGCTGATCGAGAAACTGGAGAAATGCCGCCTCGTGATCCGTCACGGCGCGGGATATGACAATGTAGATGTCGATGCGCTCTCCGACCGTGGCATCCCGCTGGCGTACATGCCGGACTACTGCTCGGATGAGGTAGCGGAGCAGGCCATTGCGCTCCTATTCGCCTGTGCGCGGAAAATCGTGTGGAGCCGGAAAGTACTCGATGAATCCAGCGCGCGCGGGCAGTGGAACTTTGACGACGTCATTCCGATGTACCGGATGAAAGGGAAGACTCTGGGGATTATCGGCTGCGGACGAATCGGCAGTTTAACTTATCTGAAATTAAAGCATTTCGGATTCAATTTCCTGATCTGCGATCCGTACCTTTCCCAGAGAAGAGTCGATGCGCTGGGGATCAGCCTGGTGGATCATGAAACGCTGTTTCGGAATTCGGACTTTATCACGATTCACACGCCGCTCAACGACGAGACCCGTCACATGGTCAACGCGAATACTCTCGCGATGATGAAACCGACCGCGTATATTATCAATACCTCGCGTGGTCCGATGGTCAATGAAAACGACCTGGCGGAGGCGTTGCGTTCAAAGAAAATCGCCGGGGCAGCCATTGATGTCTTTGAAAAGGAACCGCCCGATCCCTCGCATCCGCTGTTCGGTCTGGACAACGTCATCCTGACGCCGCATCTCTCCTGGTACTCAGAGGATGCCGGTTGGTCGATTCGAGAGAAGATTGTCGAGGACATCGGACGGAATATCGCCGGGCAGCCGCCGCGATTCTGCGTCAATTCCTCAGTCCTTGAAGGGAAATAAACTATGACCTCCAATTCGGAATGTGTTGCTTGTGTCAAAGGTCCTTTACCGGGACCGAAGTCGAAAGAACTACTGGACCGATGGCATCAGTTCGAGGCCAACTGCGTGGGCTACCAGGCTCCCGTTGTGTGGGATCATGCAAAGGGGGTAGTCGTCACGGATGTAGACGGAAACCGATATATTGACTGGACATCCGGGGTCCTTGTGACCAACGTGGGTCACTGCCATCCGAAGTTAGTCAAGGCGGTTCAGGATGCCTGCGAAAAACTACTGAACAATTACGACTGCGCGAATGTGCCGCGTATCAAGGCGGCGGAGGCCGTGGTGGGCATTACTCCGCCGCACCTGGACCGATGTTTCTTTATGACGACCGGCAGCGAGACCACGGAAGCCGCGATACGCCTGATGAAGCGCAAGACCGGGCGGTTTGAGATCCTGGGATTTTTCGGCGGATTTCACGGACGGACGTATTCCGCCGCCAGTGTGGGCGGACTTTCCGGAACCAAGAAGGGCTACGGTCCCACCATGCCCGGAGCCATTCGCACACCGTACCCATACTGTTACCGATGCCCGTTCAAACTGGAACCCTCCAAGTGCGACCTGCTCTGCCTGGATTTCCTGAACGACACCGTACGCGCAAACTCCGTGGGGAGTCTGGCCGGTGTGCTGGTAGAGCCGTACATGGGCGCTGCCGGATTTATTTTCCCGCCGGACGGCTGGCTGAAACGGCTGGAGACCTGGATTCGCGAACACGACATGTTGTTCACACTGGATGAGGTTCAGTCCTCTTACGGGCGCACAGGCAAAATGTGGGCCATGGAATGGGAGAACCTGGAACCGGACCTGGTCTGTATCGGTAAAGGAATCGGTTGTGGCATTCCGGTCTCGTGCCTGGCTGCCCGCAGTGAAGTAATCGGAGTGCTGGGCGTGGGAGAGATGAGCAGCACGGTGGGTGGTAATCCGGTATCCAGCGCAGCGGTGTTAGCCGTAATCGATATTATGAGAAGCGAGAATCTCGTCGAGAACTCCTTGCGCATCGGCACAATGATGAAAAAGCGCCTGGAGGAAATCCAAGAGAAATCGCGAATTCTGGGCGATGTGCGCGGCAAGGGGCTGGTTATGGGCCTGGAAATTGTAAAGGACAAGAAGACCAGGGAACCCGCGCCCGACCTGACGCGGCAGATTATTCACCGTTGCGCGGAAAACGGCCTTCTAATCGGCTCCGTGGGGATTTTCGGCAACGTCATCCGGGTCGCGCCGCCGTTAGTTATTACGGAGAAAGAGGCGGAGGAGAGTCTGGGAATTATGGAGAAGGTATTGGTGTCTTTTTAGTATATTTACGCGTAGGGGCGACGCATGCGT
>JAKPYU010000545.1 GCA_029568995.1 Candidatus Omnitrophota bacterium
CATTTCAATAAAAGCCGCACCTGCTCCGGCGAGGGCCTCAGCCATGCACATCTCGAAGGTCACGGGATCGAATCTCGTATAAGGAAGAACGGCGACCGGAGCGCCGTATGCCAGACCCATTTTGTATTGCAGGTGATAGTCGGCGGTAAGTCCCGTTGCAACCTGACCGACATCTCCGCCTTCCTCCAGCATGATGACATCCGAGACCTCGGCATAGCGTTTGAGATCCTTGGCATCCTGGCGTCGCCCGTCGATTGCGCCGACTCGCTGTGTGGTTCCATAATTGGGGATTATTAAAAAGTCCTGGCCGCTTTCCTGTTTGCCGGTCTCTTTGAGTTCGCGGAGTTGCCTGCATACGCTCCAGACCCAGAAACGTTGTGTCTCAGCCCAGAGCAGGGCCAGTTGCGGGGTCCATTTGGAGCTGCCAATCACCCCGGTTTTGCCATATCCTTCCGTGGATGATCCCGTTTGTGGGTCCACCAGGTTCAACTTGGAGAGATCGTCTGTTCCGAAGAGTTCTTTGAGACGGTCGCCGTATTGTTCTTTCAAATATATGTCGAAGTCCTGCTGACTATAAACGTCGTAGGAATGAAGGATGCAATTATCGACGAAAACGCCGTTGTATCCGCACCGAACGATACTCCGCACCATGAACTTGAGAAACTCGCGCCAATCCGGGCTGTTGGGGCACGGTTGATACCGGAATCCGGGTTCGGCCATGGGGAAATGGAACGGGTACGTGGTGTGCAGTTCACCATTGCTGCAGCGCTGCATCCATTCAATGGGATCGCGCGCCGGTTTTGGGGGCAGGCCGAATTCGGAGTACTCATCCCAGTGATCGTAGAATTCCCAGAATCCGATGCGCTTCTCGGCATCGCCAAAAACAGTCTGGTTGCAGATATAGGGAATGATCCAGCGAACACCGGACGAGCGCACATGCCGGGTGAACTCCTGGATACGCTGGATCTTCTCACGGACTTGTTCGGGGGGGATCAGCCCATACGCCTCGCCTTCCATCGGGCCGATCCGCGCGTTGAATGGGATTTCGCGGTTGCCGGTGTGAAAGATATCCGGCGGCGCTTCAAGAATCTCCTCGGTATCGGCTTTCGCTTCGTTCAGATGGTTCTTATATCCGATGGTGTAAGTCATCGGGACACGGGTGACATGCGGCTGACCGGCATACGCCGCCAGCGCGGACATGGCAAGGACAAAACCAAGCATCGTCGTTTTCATGGGCAAACCTCCAGGAGCGAGTTTCGTGCCCGAAACCTTGTGCTATGAACGGAGATTTGTCAATGGGAAAAGGGGCGGAGGATCAGGTTGAAAAATCGCTGGAGGGTGCGGGCAGGAGTTCCCTGTCGGATTCCGATTCCAGTCCAAACAGACGCATCAATGCGCCCGTGGGCTTGCCGTGAAATCGCCGGGCGAAATCTTCCGTCGCCGCTTCGGGACCGACGTCCGTTCCGTAATTCTCATTCAGATAGTACCGATGATTCATAATCCAGATGTACAAATCCCCCTCAGTACGGCCCGGAAAATCCTCAAGCACTTGCTCACGACGAACCATTTCCACCACGGGCAGATAGATCTCGTCATACCATCCCAACACCCCATCTTCGTACGAGATTTCCCGTTTTTCCGCCTTGTTTCGGAAGTACCGATAGACGTCAATGTGATGGAGGAGTTTCATATAGCGGCCGTGGGTGGTGAAACGGATATCGGCCCCCCGAAGCCGGTCCAGGTGTGTGGCGTGCAGAAACTGCTCGCGTTCAGCGCGCATCAGGGTAGAATGAGGGTCCTCATCCGGCAGAAGCGGGACATTGATTTTGCACTCGATCACCTCCGCGTCGATGAACTCCGCTCCTTTTTCACGCGCCACGGAGACCCGGTGGTTTCCGTCGATCACAAAGTACAGTCCCCCGATCTTGTTCAGTTTGACCGGCGGTAGTTCCACCTGGCTGTAGTGCGCGTCATCCACATGCCGCCATCGCCCCTCCATGATATCCCGTTTCGGCATGAATCCCTGATCGAAATCGTGATACCGCCCCACGCTGCCGACGATGTGGTCCAGCGGAACGCTGCGGAGACCCAGGTAGCACTCGGAGGAAATCCGCAGGCTGCTGCGCACCTGCTGGTACGACAAAAGAGAGGTGGATCGCCCGTTCAAGAAGGCCGTGATCCCATTGAGGAAACTGCGAAACCGCGCGCGACGAAAGTCCCGCGCGGTGAGTTGGGCAATATCACCCTTTTGAGAATAGGAACACAAATCATTCGACATGGACTTCAAACTCATACGCCGAAAAAGCGTTCACCACGTGTGTGCCCTCCAATTCGGCCACACGCGGGACATTCAAATTATCCAGATGACAATGTCCGTGAATGAGGTATTTGGGACGGAATTTCCGGACAAACGTGCAAAAAACTTCAAACCCGCGATGCGCGGGATCTTCCGCGTCGTTCACGCCACGCGGAGGCGAGTGCGCCAACAGGATATCCAGGTAACGCCCTCGCCGCATACGGTTACTATATAGACTCGGCAGCATCCGCCAAATACATCTCCCCATCTCCCGCTCGGTATATTGAAAACGCGGCCCACGATGATACGCGATGGAGCCTTCCAGCCCGCCGATCAGCAGCCCCTTGCACTCCACCACACGGCGGTGGACGTCGATACACCCGGCAGGCCCGGACACCTCCCCGCCGTCGCTCCGGTATTCAATCACGCGTCCGTGGTTCCCACGAACATACAACAGCGGCACGTTCAGCGAGGACACAATATACTCCAGGTATTCATAAGGGAGGTCGCCACAGGACAGCACCAGATCGACATGGGCGTACCGTTCCCGAATGCGCTCACTGTATACGCGGGGATCGACCTGGTCGCTGATGGCGAGAATGTGCATTTCTCACACCTGTAGAACGTGCCGGAAAGGAAAACGTCTCTCTTGTGGCGATATTATATTCATAAGTCGGGCAAAATGGCGGGGATGGCGGAGAGGATTGAGACAGGAGCAAAGACGAGAATCAACGACCGTCCCATACTCGAATCCCCGAATCTCCCATGAGTACGGAGAAGTCCCGGACATAACAATAGTCAATACTGCGTTCGTTGGACGGTGACGCGAGAAAAACCAGGCCCGTGTCTCGATTTACGGTCTGCTTCGTCGAAGAGACATTGTTGAGATCGACCGTCGAACGCAAGAGACGAATGCTTTCGCGCGGGAACTCGAGTGTGTCTGTCCGAGTCGATTTCACCGAAATAGTGTACGGCTTGTCGGCCCAGTTCGTGAAGAAGACGTATATCTCACCGGCCTGTTCGTTCAACAGGACAATCGGCCGTGTTCCGGTATCGGTAGAAGATAGAATCGTTATCGGGGCGATTTCGGACCAGAAGCCGCCAGGTGCACGACAAAAAAGCCCCAGCTGCACCTTGCCGTTCGTGTCGAATTCCGTCTTGACGGCGGCATACAGAGTCCCGTCGGACGCCAGTGCCACATTCAAATGGTCGTCGGCCATGGAGCGGCCACTGGCCACGGTCTCCCGGTTCCACGCCGTAACCGGCTCCCGATCATTATGAGTAGCGAAACCGAATTCGCCACGTATTTGATCTGACCAGAGCAGTCCGATAGACCCGGCCGCCAGTTGTGTCACCAGGCAGATGTCATCGGAGTCGATACCGTCCTGAACCGTAAACGGACCCGCCCATGTTCGTTCGTCTGATCCGCTGTGGTAGACATTGACCTTGGAGGCCTCCGTGGTGGCCACCCAAAGGACACCGGTTGAGTCACGGGCAATCGTGGCGGTCTCGCGCGAGAGTTGCAGGGGCAAATCAATCGGAGAGTCCCATCCGGGAGCGAATCCGTATTGGCCGTCCGAGAATACAAGTTTAAACAC